>VBCK01000166.1 GCA_005882215.1 Betaproteobacteria bacterium
TCGCGGCTCTTTTGTGCGCGCTCCAGAAGCTGACCTTGAGTAAGTATCTGCGAGCGCAGACTCGCCAGCTGCAAAACAAGGCTCGCATTCGATTTGCGACTGACCTGGGCATTTCGGACAGCAATACCTACGCCGATCACCGCTAGAGCAGCTACCACTCCAAGTGCAATCCAGCGTCTCTTTCCCGTCTGTTTTTGCGCGACGATCGCGGCCAACGCCGCTTCAGCTTCGTGCTCTCTTTTCCTGGCGCCGAGCACCTCCAAGCGCAAGCGATCATCCGGTGCCTTCTCACGCAGCTGCGCCCGGATTCGGGCGAAGAGCTCAACCCGCTCGAAGGGAATACTCAGGACATCGTCCGCACCCAGATCGAGAGCACGGCTGCGCTCCAAAGGCCCACCGTCAGCGAGAAGGATTATCTTCACGGGCGCCGTGGCCTCATTACCTTTGAGCTGTGTCAGAAGACCACAGCAATCGAGCGTGCGCACATCCGTCTGCAGCAGGATCAGATCAGGCTGCTGCTGAAGAACGGTCCGCACATCCGCGCTCTGCGGCGTGGCAACGTCGTACCCAGCGCGAGAAAGGTCCGACACGAGGCTCGCGCTCAAATCCTGGGCGACACGAAACAAGAGAATCTTTGGCATGCTCTATTCCAGTTCAGGGATCTGAGGGCGAAGGCGGGGTCGGACGCCGGCAGCCTAGAAGACGCGCAGCGCCTACTCGGGCACGCCGCGGCCACGACAACCGACCGCTACATCCGGGCACGTGTTGGACGCGTCGTTCGACCTATTGGGAGAAAATTGTAGAGGCGCCTCTACAATTTCCTCTACAAGTTAGTGGGCACCGTCACGAAGATGGTGCTGCTGCCCCGACTCGAACGGGGGACCTACTGATTACGAATCTTGCGTTGAAATGAATAGAATCAAAGGCTTAGGCAACTCATGGTAGAAGATTCCAGCCAGTTCCAGCGAGATACTTCCCTCTGAGCGGTTTTGAATTGTAGAAGGCTCTGACGCGACCGTAGCATGTCGACGAGGCCCGCCAAGCGCGTGGCTCGCCCGCCGGGAGTGCGTTAGGTGTTCTCAAGGCCAGTCGTGGTTCGACTTCAGGCGCAAACAACAGGTGGCAACGGAACATGATCGGCGCCCCCGAGAACTCTCATCGTGAAAGCCGTGGCCAACATGGAGCTATCTGCGAGGACAGGTCATCCAAGACGAGCACAGCAAGCGGCTTGGGTCGGATAGCGCGTGCGCGTCCCTACTGCGGGGACGGATGGTCACAATAGCACGATGTCACACCGTGGTCGCCGCCAGCGCCGTGCCGCGTGAACGGGATATCGCGTTGAGTTTGGTTTGGAATGTCACCCGGAAGGTGTCAGCTACGTGTCCGGTACGATTCGTTCACACGTCTCTGCAAACATGGCGACGGACGGAATGTGGCGGGTGTGCCATCGATGGCTTGCGCGTTATGGCAACAGTCGCCAGGTACCGACGGTGAATGACAGAACACGCGTTGCTGCTCGAGCGGCTTCCGTCCTCGCTTCCGTTGTGTTGGCTCTACCGCCTGTCGCCAGGGGCGCATTTGTGTGCAAACCGCCGGGCGGCTCGACGATCATCCGCGACGACCTGCCGCGCGAGTGTGCAAGCGTCGAGATTCGCGAGATGAATCCGGACGGCTCCCTTAAGCGCATCATCCCTCCGCCGCGAACGACCGAGCAGAGAAAGGCGGAGGAAGAAGAGCACAGACGGAAACTTGAGTGCCTTCAGCAGAACGAGGCGCGGAAGCAAGGGGACGAGGTACTGCTGAAGCGCTATCCGATGGAAGACGATCTGATTGTTGCTCGCGATCGCGCTCTCGCTAACGAGAAGGCTCGAATCGACCAGCAAAACCAAAGACTGAAGGAACTGGAGCGGACTCGCGCACATCTGGAGGACGAGAAGGCATCGTATAAGGGGCGCCAGATGCCGGACGCGATGAAGGCCGCTTTCGAAGCCAACGATTCAGGCATGGCGGCGGCGGAACAAAAAATCGAGCTGATCAATTCCGCGATGGGGCAAATCGCCGAGAAGTTCGACGCTGACCTGAAGCGGTACCGAGAGCTGGTGAAAGGAACCGCCAAGCTCCCGTGTCTGCTTGAGGATTAACAGGACATGCAGATCGCCCTGTGGTCCGCAATTATTCGATCGTGCGAGCGACCGAACTAGGCGTGGTCGGCGGACATCACTTACATCCCGATGGCGCGCGGCTTCGGCTACCTGGTGGCGATCATGGATCTGTACTCGCGCAAGGTCCTGGTGTATCGGCTCAGCAACCGGATGACGACGGATTTCTGCGTCCCATCAGCATGGACGGCTTCCGGCTTGTCGTCAGTCGCCGGCGTCACGTCGCGGAGTTCTGCTTCAGTGCCGGCCATTCCATAAATGCGAAGACCCAGATAAAGATGACGTTGGCGACGGGCACGAACCCCAGCAGCGAGAGCGCGGGCGGCAGCCCGGTGCGCTTCACGATCCTCCAGAGCGGCACGCCAACGAGTGCAAGCGCCAGTAAAACGATCAGCCCACGCATGTCGATCTCCTAAAAATTTGAGCGCGTGACGGGCCCTTGAATGGCGTGAAGGACTGGAGGTGCATAACGCGCGAGGAAAATCAAAACGGCGCAGTGATTGGCCGCGCCGTCAGCAACTCTGGCAGGCTTAACCCGTCAGCCCCGCTCCCGCCATCCGACGGTCGAGAAGAATCTCGCTGGGGTATCGTTGCAAGCCAACTGTACGCGCATGTCTCCCCGCGTCAAGTACAGGATGCCGCCATCACGCTCAATGCTGCCCGCGCTTCCCGTTCCCAGAACGCACACCCCATCGCCGGCACGCCTACCACGCCGGCGATTGGCCGCGATGCGGGGTGAAGTGGGGCAGGATGTGGGCGCGCATTCCGCCCCTCATCCTATAGGCGCGCCATCGTGAGCATATGCGCTAACCAGCGGATGAATCCGGCTCCGGTGCTCAGGTACAGGACTGCCAAGGCAACAGTCGGCGCCTGGATCCCGGTGTCGCCCTGGGCATGTCGATAGGGGTGGCCGGCGTTGGCCCAGTCCGCGAAGCTGGACAGCATCCGCCCTGCGTGCGATTGGGTCGCTTTGGCGAGGCCGCCGTGCAGGCGATCGGCGATGGGCTTAAGCGTCGCCGTGACGTTGCTCTGCGTCAAGTCCTGGCCGGTTCCGGTCAGGAGCTTGAACAGGTTCTCCGCTGCGTCGAAGCACTCGCGCACTGCGCCGCGCGTGTCCGGCGGATCCTCCTCGAGCGCGGCGATTGCGTTCTCGAAGTGTGCGCGTGCTGCATTGAACGTCTCGCCGCCGAGGGCGCCGATCACGGAGACCCGCGCGGCCTCGAATGCTTGGTCAACCAGTGGGTGCACGACGCCCTCGTCATCGATCCGGTACGCCATGTGCTCCTCAGCGAAGACCTGTCGGACCGTATTGACCCAGTGATCGGATGCGGAGCACTGCCCCGGTCCGCCTGCGAGGTAGCGTGCGATCGCTGTGATGCTTTCGAGCACATCGTCGATGTGAGCCTGGAGGAAGTGATCCTCAAACTTGAACACACGTCCGCCCATGCCTTCGTAGTGTGGAACCTCTATTCCGAATTGCGACTCCATAAAATGCCCGAGGCTCGTCCGCGACTCGTACACGGCAAAGTAGCGCTCTGGAACTATCGTCGCAAGACGCCGGCGAAAGCGGGGGCTATCAGGGAGCGGGCTGTCGGGCCGTAGGTACAGGCGCCTGAACGATGGAGTCTGCGGTGGTTCGGTTGCCATTGCCTCGCCGCCAATCGCCCGCGTTGTTGCCTACGGCGCTGTGGGTTGACCCTGGCCCGCTAGTCGTCAGTAAGTCGTTGATAGTTTGGTGCTGCTGCCCCGACTCGAACGGGGGACCTACTGATTACGAATCTTGCGTTGAAATGAATAGAATCAAAGACTTAGGCAACTCATTGTAGAAGATTCCAGCCGGTTTCAGCAAGATACTTCCCTCTGAGCAGTTTTGAATTGTAGAAGGGTCTGATGCGAACGTAGGCATGTCGACGAAGCTAGGTCAAAGTCGCGAGAAGCCTTCCGAATGGAATCTTGTGCCGTTGCGCAACACGAAAGCGAGATCTCTGGCGCGGATCAAGCAATACATTGTGATCCGACTTGCTGATGACCGACGGAACACGCAGGCCGCAGATCGTGCGTCCGCTCGCCTGTGCCCGGTCGACCGCAGTCAGAAATGCGCGTCCGATGTGCCGCGCATTTCCAGCAGCCGGTCTCTGGTCCCAATTGCTCGGGAGCGCGATACCAAGGTCGTGATGGCTAACGATCGAGTCATCCGGTATCTCGATGACGGCGACAGTGAGCTCGCCGACACTCTCCCACCCTGGGCGGGCGACGACTTCCAAAATCGACAGCGCCTCGACTTCTGCCGCGTACAGTATTCCGGTTCGATTGTCGTTGAAGCGCCACCCGTCGCGCTGGATCGATGCGCTCGAGTCGAGCGGATCGAATTGGGCACTCGGTTTGCGGGATGTCCGATAAACGTACACGCTGACGGATCAGAGAGGTCCGCCTTCGGCGTGTGCCTGAAGCTCATTCAGAACCAATCTCTCCCCCTCGCTGGTCTTCAGCAGCTCCGCCGGGGTTGCTCCTCCGAGGGCGAAGTTCTTCGTGTGCATGTACTTTCGCGCCATATCGAAATCGCCAAGGACCTCTGCCGCAGCGGCCGTTACACGCGCCGCTCGCATCGCAAGCTCGCTCGTCGCCGTATCAAGGGACTTCCCTATCTTCGACTTAAGCGTCTTGAACGAGATATCGAAGAATCGTTCGGCTTCAGCAAGGGAGTTCAGGAACATCGACGAAGAGATGAGCAAAGACTCTCCTTGCAGCCCTTCGAGAAGTCGTCTATGAACGTCGATCGGTGCAACGGCTCTCGACGGCGCTTGCCGGTGTTTCTCCAGTGCGCGCTCGGTGAGGCGCCACACGTACGCCAGTTCAAACTTGTCCAATCGTCGCACTTGGCTCAGAAATACCTTGTCGTCGAGCATCGACAGGATCCAAGCGTCGAGTGCACTCCAGTCGAGGTCGCGCACAACCGGGGCATCGGAATCCCTCTGATGATGGGCGGGGGCCGTACCTGCGGAATGCATTGGAGTTTCCCATGTATCGTCTGGGAATTATACAAGAGGTCTGGACGATCGTCAAATGGCTATCCAGCCTCGATCGTCATCGCCTCAGAGTCAAACAGCACCAGCAACTCCTTCCCTGTGGCCTTCGGATCCAGCCACCTCTCCTCGTCCTCGTGCCTCAGGACCACTGGCATCCGATCATGCAGCTTCCTGATCGCTTCGTTCGCCGCCGTCGTGATGATCGTGCAGGTCTCCACACCCTCACCGCTCTCCGGATCCGTCCACACATTCCCAAAGGCCGGCGAGCGAGACGACACCCTCGGCCTTCAGGGCCCTGACGAGGTGCCGTTCGGTCTTCGTCAATGTGGACGAAGCGACACAGCCGTTCGCGTGAGAGATAACGTGGCCCAGGCACCGCTCGGGAAGCATTGCCCTCCCCCCTTGATG
>VBCK01000167.1 GCA_005882215.1 Betaproteobacteria bacterium
CAAGTGATCGGCTCGGGTCTCGGCGGGCACGTCGAGCGAGTGGCTGCGGGTGCCGTTGGGTGATGCGAGCGCGGGGCCGAGACATGCTTCCACGTGGCGGAATTCGGCCACCACCGAGCGATGATAGGCGGCGATCGGCGCATCGAGTTGCGCTGCCATCCAGGTCCCGGACGGCACGATCGTTACGAGGCCTGCGGCCACGGATTCCGCGAATACGCCGGAGCTGCGGGCGCGGTATTCGAGCGGATCGTACGGGATCAGGGAAATGTCGGACGCGTGGAAGATCGCGCAATAAGCGTCCGGCTGCAGTGGCTCGTCGATCAGGCGGACCCCGTTTTTCGCGTGGCTCCGCAACTCCCGGCGCGCCCGGGCGGCGGCCGGTTCGCCGCCCGGAACACTGAAATTGGACTGGATGATGAAACGCGGCGACAGTCCGGCCGGTGATTCGCGCTTCAGGTGCTCGACAAGACTCGGAAGCAGCTGGAATCCCTTCTCGACACGTGCATCACCGGCGAACAGGATGGTCGGGACCGCAAGCGCCCGCTCCGAATCGCGCGAATGACCGAACGAGGGCGGCACCGGGATCGGAAGCGTGTCGAAGCGAACCACTCCAAGGTCGTTGTACAGCCGGCTCAGGGGGTCCGTATCGGTATAGAACCGGACCCGGTGCCCCTCGGTCGCCTGGGCGAATGTTGCGAGGCATTTCCTGACCTGCACCCGCTTCGCATCGGCAGATCGCGCGTAGGCGGCGCGCGACGGCACCGGCGGGCGGCGGAACAGCAGGTGCCAGTCGATTCGATCCTCGGGCCTGCATGAGGCGATCGCGCGTCCCAGGCCGAGCAACTCCGCCTCGCTCAAGGTCGGCACGAACACGATGTCGCCGGTGCTCAGGCCGAGCGCGCCGATCATTTGCAACGTGTCGCGTTCGAACTGCCGGATCTTGGTGGCGTTCAGGCCGAAGAACTGCGCTCCGCCGGCAGCGAAGCGCAGCGCGGTGACCAGTGGGCGCAGGAATTCGCGCACGCTGGCCTGGCCGCCGGAAAATACCTCGCGGCGACTCACCTCCAGGTCCGGACGATCGGACCTGCGGCGCTTCGCACTTGCCCAGCCGCTCAGGCGTTGCGCGATTGTGGCGATGCCCAGGTACGCCGCGTAGGCCGTGCGTCGAAGCGCTTTGATCGACCCGGGCGGCGGAAACGATCGGATCACCCACGGACCCAGGCGAAGCGGCCGGTCCCAATATCCGAACTCGTAAATGGGAAGCACCGGGAAATCCGGAGCCAGCGAAGCTGACAGGCGCTTGTTGGTCACCAGCCGCGCGTCGAGCCCGTCCTCGCGCGCGGCGGCCAGCACCCGGACTGCGTACTCGTAATGGTGTCCACCCAGCTCGGAGATCGACTGGTCGACCACGACGAACTTGCGCTTGGAGCGTGTCATCGGGCGCAAGTGCCGGTGAGCAGGTCTGCTTCAGGAGTTGATTTACGACGCGGACGCAGCGCGGCCGTGTTCCAGTCGAAGCATACGTGAACAGAAACGCCGGATCAGGCTCTCGTCGTGTGAGGCCAGCACCATGATCGCGGACGACTCGATCAGCTCCAGCAGTCGCCGTTCCGCCTTATCCCGAAAGGCGGCGTCGCCGACGCTAAGCCACTCGTCCAGCAGCAGTATCTCGGGCGCCACCGACGTCGAGACGGCGAATGCCAGGCGCAGCAGCATCCCGCTCGAATAGGTGCGAATCGGCATCGACAGGTAGTCGCCGAGCTCGGAGAACTCGGCGATCTCGTTCACCTTTGCCTGGATCGCAACCGGCGGCAGGCCCATCAGGACCCCGCGCAGCACGATGTTCTCCAGGCCGGTTGCTTCGTGATCCATGCCGAGCGAAAGGTCGAGCAGCGACGACACCCGGCCGCTGACCTCGAGGCGGCCCCGCACCGGCTCGTAAATGCCGCTCAGCACTCGCAGGAGCGTGGTCTTTCCCGACCCGTTGTTCCCCACCAAGCCGATGCGGTCGCCGCGTGCGAACTCGAACGACAGGTCCGACAGCGCCTGGACCACAACGCGGGTCGAGGACTCGCGCGCCAGGCGGCCGCCGGTGGTCGCACGCAGCACGGCATTTTTCAGCGAGCGGTGCGACGGGTTCCAGATCGGGAATTCGACACAGACTCCTTCGGCCGAAATGTGGGGCACGAGATTAGACCCAATAGGCGATGCGGGCTCGGTACCGTGAAAACATCGCCAAGGTGACGAGCAGGCACACGAGCGAGGCGCTCAACGCGAAGGCCCAGGAGTCGAGCGGGACTTCCAGGCCCAGCAGCGGAGCACGCACGATCTGCAGGAAGTGGAAGAACGGGTTGACCTGCGCGATCCACTCCTGGTGTCCCAACGCCTGCGTCTGGTACATCACCGGCGTCAGGAAGAACCCCAGCTGCACCAGGTTGGAAACGATCGGCGGCACGTCCCGAAAACGAGCGCAGACCAGGCCCAGCACGATCCCAGCCATGAAGCCGTCGATCGCGACCAGCAGCAGTGCGGCCACGGAAAATAACGCGCGCTCATCGATGCTGCGGTGGTAGTACACGAAAACCGGAACCAGGATCAGGATGTTGTGGCCGAAGATGATCAGGTTTCTCCAGACCAGCCGCCACACGTGAACGGTCAGCGGCAGCTTCACCTGCTTGATGAACTGCTCAGCGCCGATGAAGGCCAGGCAGGCATCGTTGATCAGCGCGGCGAACAGGAACCAGACCAGCAAGCCCACGGCCAGGAACGGGATGTACTGATCGGTTTCCTGGTGCAGCAGCTGCGAGTACAGCAGTCCGATACCGCCGATCATGGCGGCCGCGCTGATCGTGATCCAGAAGGGGCCCAGCAGCGAACGGCGGTAGCGCTGGCGGATGTCCTGCCAGCCCAAGCGCCCCCAAATAGGGTAGGCGCGCGTCCCGTCGATCAGGTCCCTGACGGCGCGTTCCAGTCGAGCTGGCATCCCCGCTCAGGCGCCGGCTCCAAGGCCGGCTGCCTGCACGGTTGTCAACCGAGGCGGCAACGGGACGGTCGCGCGCTGCGGGCGAAGTGCGTCGGCAAGTAGAGCGCGCATCGCCTCGCGCGAAAACCGGGACCTGGCGAACTCGATCATGTCTCGGGAAATCTTTTCCCAATCGGCCGCAGCGGCGAGCACGCGCTCGATCTGCGCGGCGAACTGCTCCGTGCCCTCGCAGATCGGGACGATGCGCTCGATGCCGGTCAGGCCCTGGGCTCCGGCGGGCGTCGTCACCAGCGGCAGGCCCCAGCGCAAGGCCTCGACGACTTTGCCCTTGACCCCCGCCCCGTAACGCAAGGGCACCAGCGCGACATCGGACGACTGGTAGAGCTCGTCCAGTTCGGCGTCTGAGACCGGTCCGAGCATCCGAATATCGGCAGCAAGGAAAGGCTGCAGATCATCGGGCGCATTCGCCCCGACCACTTGCAGTTCGAAGGCAACGCCACGTTGCCGCAGTATCGGCAGCACGTCGCGCATCAGCCACAGCGCGCCATCCCGATTCGGCGGGTGCCCGAAGCCGGCCACGAACAACAGCCGTGCGCGATCGCGTCGGGCCGCCTTGCGCGGCGTCCCGAAGCGGTCGAATGCCATCAAGGGGATGACCCTGGCGTCGATGGCCGGATCAAGCGCGCGCACCTCGGCCACTTCCGAATCAGACGCGTACAGCACCAGATCGCTCAGTTTCCAGATGCGCGGCTCCAGGTGGGTCATCAGACGCAGCTCGCGATTCGGGCGCAGACCCTGTATCCGTGCCTGCTCGCGCAGGCGAAGGTAATGGATGTCGATGCCGTAATACAGCACCTTGGCCTTGCTAAAACGGCGCACCTGCGTCAGGTATTCCCTGGCGACCAGAGGCCGATTGATCAGGACCGCGGCCAGCGACGGGCCCAGCTCCTGAAGCAGCGATCCGAAGCGCTCGGAGTGTTCTGCGCCGTACACGACCTCCACTCCGAGCTGTTGCAGGCGCTCGGTGTAGCCGGGCTCGTACCAGAGCGTGTGCGGGCGGAATTTGACGTTCCACCCCTCCTGCACCAGGGTGGTCACGACATCCCAGACCGAGCGCGAACCGGCATCCCGATCGGGCTTCGGAACGTAGTGGTCCAGTACCAGCACCGTGCGGTGCGGCTTCAGGCGTTCTCGCGCGATCCGCACCCCGCTGTCGTATGCGCGGTGCTCGGCCTCCAGCACGCTCGCCCATGAGGCGCGAATCGCGCGCGCGTTCTCCAATTGTTTGCGGCCGATGCCGTTGGCGCTCACATCACCGAACTGGAGCTGCGAAACCCGCGAAGCCGGTTGGAAATAGACGCGGGCGCCACTGGCGCGAATCTTGAATGCGAGGTCGACGTCCTCGCAGTGAGTCGGCGCGTCCGTCGCGGTGAAGCGCCCAAGCTTCTTGAACGTCGCGTTGCGCGTCACCATCGCCACGCCCGAACAGTAGTCGGTCTCGCGCAGGTAGCTGTAGTCGGACCGTGCTGGATTGTCGCCGTGCCCGAAATGCCAGGCAGAGCCGTCGCGCCAGACCACGCCGCCGGCCGCCTGCAGTCGTCCATCGGCCAGCAGCAGCTTGGGTCCAACCAGGGCGCAATCGGGGCGCATCTCGAACACGCGCAGCAGGCTGTCCAGCCAGCCTTCGTGGATCAGGATCCGGTCGCTCAGGAAATGCAGGTACTCGCCTCTCGCCAGGCTGGCAACCCGGTTGCAGCAGCGCGCATAGCCGATCGCCGTGGTCTGGGTCTCGACGCGCAGCCCGGGTATGCGCGCCAGCTTGTGCATATGCGGATCGCTGCAGGCGTCGTCGATCAGGATCACTTCGAATCGAGCCGCCGGTGGGTTCGTCGCGATCCGATGCAGGCAGCGCAGGCTCGCCGCGTAGCCGTGCTGTGCGCATACGATGATGCTGACGACCGGCAGTTGGGACGCCTGCTCGAACCGGGTCTCCGCTTCGAGGCGGGAAACCGGCAGCTCGGCGATCGGCTGCGGCTCGGCGAAGACCGCTTTATGTACGCGTCTCCAGGTCTCGTAATGAACCATCCCGCGGAACGCCGCCCCGGCGGTCCGGTAAACGATGTTGACCAGGCGCTGCTTGGCGGCGTTGGACAATGGCAAGGCAAGGTACGCCTGACGCAAGCGCTCGCTCATCGCCGAAGAGGCCACGTCAGTCCCCCTCGAATTGGCACAAACTGAATACCTTCAGCCCATGCTTTTCCAGCCGCCTGCGGCCACCGATATCCGGCAAATCGATCACGAAGCAGCATTCCACCACGGTTCCGCCCATCTTCTGGATCAGCTGTGAAGCCGCTTCCGCGGTGCCGCCGGTGGCGACCAGGTCGTCCAGCAGCAGCACGCGGTCGCCTGGGCCGATCGCATCGACGTGGATTTCGATCCGATCGCGACCGTATTCGAGCTCGTAGTCATGACCGATCGCCTCGGCCGGGAGCTTGCCTT
>VBCK01000168.1 GCA_005882215.1 Betaproteobacteria bacterium
CGACAAGCTGAAGCAGGAAGTGGCCGTGCGCAGCGGACTGGAAGCGGTGCTGGCCAAGCGGATCGTGCAGCAGGTCAAGGACAGCAAGCTCAAGCTCACCGCCAGCATCCAGGGCGATGCGGTCCGGGTCGCTGGCGCCAAGAAGGACCAGCTGCAAGAGTGCATCGCACTGCTGCGCAGCCAGGTGAGTGAGGTGCCGATAGGGTTCGACAACTTCCGCGACTGAGGCCGGATCGGGCCGATTTTTAGGTCGGCGAGGTAACCACTTTGACTGCATGGTCGCCGTGTCGTAATCGTTTACGGGAAAGCGTCATTCCCGGCCTCCGGTACTTCCCTGAGCAGCGCCATGGGAGATACCCACATCATCCCTCACGCAGCGGCGCGCAGCTTGATCCGCTCTTAAGATGCCTACGTGCCGGCCGGAGCGGCATATATACGTCTTAGCGCGATCCGGTGACGGCCAATCGAGCGAGGAGAGCTTAGCGATCCCCGCGTGTTCGAATCCCGGTGGAGCCTGGTGGATCGCTAAAGTGCCCGATTTCAAAGTGACAACGCCCTGGGAGACGCAATTGAAGAGTCTGATCCAGACGGAGCCGGCGCGCAGCCCTGCCGCGACCACCGCGCTGTTGCGCGAGCTGGTCGAGCATCTGCGCCAGCACCGCACCGAGCTGCGGGAAGAATGGGCCCGACGCATTACCGAGGCCAAGGTGCTGACCGCGATGTCCGACGCGGAGATCTTCGCCGAAGCCACGTCCGTATATGACAACTACGTGGCGGCGCTGGAAACGGGAACCTTCGAGGCGCTGCAGACCTACTCGCGCAACCTGTCCGAGCGGATCATTCCCCGCGGCGTCGAGACGCACGAGGTGATCGGGATCGTGCTGCTGTTGCGCGACGTGCTGGCGCGTTCCCTGTTCGCCAAATACCAGAGCGATTTCCAGCTGCTGAACCGGATTCTGGACGCCTACGAGCCCGCGGCCAACCGGATCGCGAACACGGTGGCGGTCGGTTTCGTGCAGGAGCGGGAGCGGATCATCCGGGAGCAGCAGGAGGCGATACGCGAGCTGTCCACGCCGGTCCTGCAGGTGCGCGAGCGGCTGCTGATCCTGCCGATCATCGGGGTGATCGATCCGCAGCGGGCACGCCAGCTGACCGAGCAGCTGCTGCGCGGCATCCGCGCCAACCGGGCCCGTGTGGTCGTGATCGACATCACCGGCGTGGCGGCGATGGACTCCCACGTGGCCAACCACCTGGTCCAGACGGTCGAGGCGTCCCGGCTGCTGGGCGCGACCGTGATCGTGACGGGGCTGTCGCCGGAAATCGCGCAGACGCTGGTGAAGATCGGCGTGGACCTGGGCAAGATGAACACGGTGGGTGACCTGCAGGGCGGCATCGAGGAAGCCGAGCGCCTGCTCGGCTACAAGGTGGTGCCTTCCGAGGCCCCTGCACTGATCTCGGGGATTCGCGACGAGACATAGAGACCGGCATGGCCGTCCCCATCCTGAAGCAGTCGCAGTACCTGATCGCGACGATCCAGTCGGCACTGTCCGACGAGGACCTGCTGGTGCTGCAGACGGCGCTGGTCGAGAAGGTCGGCAAGTTCCGCTCGCGCGGCGTGATCGTGGACGTGACGGCGCTGGACGTGCTCGACTCGTTCGCCTCGCGCACCCTGCGCGACATCGCGCACATCATCCGGTTGCGGGGAGCGGAAACCGTTATCGTCGGGGTTCAGCCCGAAGTTGCATTCGCGATGGTGCAGCTGGGCATCACGCTCGAAAAGGTCTCCACCGCCCTCGACCTCGAAGAAGGACTCGCCTACCTCGACCAGAAGCTCCAGCATGCGCGAGCAGCACCCTGACGTCGATGCGGAGTATTGCGTTCCCGTGGCATCGGTCAACGACATCGTCACGGCCCGTCTGCAAGGGCGTGCACTGGCGGAACGGCTCGGGTTCTCGGCGGGGGAAGCGACGCTGGTGGCCACTGCGATTTCGGAACTGGCGCGCAACATCGTCCAATACGCGGGCAATGGCGACATCGTGCTGCGATCGACCACCAACGGCACGCGGCGCGGCATCGTCGTGGTCGCGCGCGACCGCGGACCCGGCATCAGCGACCTGAAACTCGCGGTCCGCTCGGGCTACTCGACATCGGGCGGCCTGGGACTGGGACTGCCGGGCGTGCGCCGGATCGTTGACGACTTCCAGATCGTGTCAAACCGTGAGGATGGCACGACGGTCACGGTGACGAAATGGAGATTCTGAAGACTCCGACCGTGCAGTGGGGAGCCGCGGCGGCGCCCCAGCCCGGGCGCAAGACCCCAACGCTGCAATGGGGAGCCGCGGAGGCACCCCTGCCCGGGCAGAACGAATCGGGCGACCGGTTCCTGGTCGAGCCCTTCAACAACGGCGTGCTGATCGCCGTAGTCGACGCGCTCGGCCACGGCCACCGCGCCGCGCAGATCGCCGCGCAGACGATCGACACGCTGGCCCGGCACGCGTGCGACAGCGTCACGGCGCTGGTCCGGCGCTGCCACGAAATGCTGCACGACCGCCACGGCGCGACGATGAGCCTTGCATCGTTGGACTGGCCGTCGCGCCGGATGACCTGGCTCGGCATCGGCAACGTGGCCGGCGTGCTGGTTCCGCATGCCTTCGTTGCCGAGGCGCGGGTCAAACACCTGCTGGTGCGCGGTGGCGTGGTCGGCGGCGATCTTCCCGATCTGCAACCGAGCACGATCATGCTCGCACACGGCGACACCCTGATCGTCGCTACCGACGGAATCGACGAGCAGTTCGCCGATCAGCTGCCCCAGGATCTGACGCCGCAGCCGCTGGCTGAACACATCTTCGCTCATTACGCGAAAAGCACCGACGATGCGCTGGTGCTGGTCGCCCGCTATGGCGTGGCCGCAGATGAACGTGGACCTTGACCGGTTCGGCCAGAGCTATCAGGACGCTTTGCAGAGCTACCTGAGGGACCTGGGCGAAGAGCACCTGCACCGGGCGTACGAGATGGGCCGCGACGCGCTGGTCGGCGGCCTGGGCATCCTGGAAGTGGCCGCCTCGCACGATCTGGCGGTGCGTCGCGTGCTGGCGATCGAGGAGGGCACCGATCGCGGCCGCGCCTTCGAGGCGGCGGCGCGGTTTCTTGCCGAATGCCTGTCGCCGTTCGAAATGAGCCACCGTGGAACGCGCGAGGCGGCGCTCGCTCTGCAGCGGCTGAACGAAACGCTGGAGAACGAGGCCAAGCGGATCGGCCAGGCGCTGCATAACGAGGCCGGGCAGTTGCTCGCATCGGTCCACATCGCGCTGGCCGACCTGGGGCCCACGCTGCCGCCGGCGGCACGCGAGCAGATCGGCGAGATCGTCCAGCTGCTGAAGAGTTCGGAAGACTCGTTGCGCGATCTGTCGCACGAATTGCGGCCGATGGTGCTGGAGAACCTGGGTCTGCTGCCGGCTCTGCGCTCATTGTCCGAAAAACTGGCGCGGCGAAACAAGCTCGCGATTTCCGTCAGCGGCAATAACCATGTGCGTATGCCGGCCTCAATCGAGTCTGCGGTCTATCGCGCCACCCAGGAAGCGCTTAATAATGTCGTCAAGCACGCGCGCGCCCGATCAGTGCGGATCAGGCTGCGATGCGGATCGCGCTGGGTGAGTTGTATCGTGCAAGACGATGGGGTGGGAATGTCAAAACCGCTGCGACGCGAGGACAACACGGGCCTGGGCCTGATCGGAATCCGAGAACGCCTCGGTGCCCTGGGCGGATCGTTCAGGGTCGTTTCCCGTCCGCATCGGGGCACGACGCTGCTGCTCGTCGTTCCTGTGGGAACCTGATGACCGTACGACGCCGCGTGATGATTGCGGACGACCACCAGATCGTCCGGCAGGGGCTGCGTGCGCTGCTGGAGAAGGCCGGCCACGTGATCGTGGCCGAAGCGGCCAACGGGCGGGAAGCGGTCGACCTGGCCGCCGTGCATCAGATCGACATCGCGGTGCTGGACCTGCTGATGCCGATACTGAACGGGGTCGACGCCGCGCGCGAGCTGGTTCGCGTGGCTCCGCAGACGCGGACGATCCTGCTGACGATGCACGCGGATCGGCCGTACGTGGTGGAAGCGATGCAGGCCGGCGCCAAGGGCTACGTGCTGAAGACGCAAGCGGCCGAGGACCTGGTCCGCGCGATCGACGAAGTCTCGCGCGGCGCCGTGTACATCAGTCCCGCAGTAGCGGTGTCACTGGTCGATGCGATCCTGGACAAGGACGAATCGGGCGCGAAGGAGCTGACGGCGCGGGAGCGCCAGATCCTGCAATTGATCGCCGAGAGCAAATCGACCAAACAGATCGCCCGGATTCTGGACATCAGCTACAAGACGGCCGAATCGCATCGCTCGCGCCTGATGAAGAAGCTCGACATCCACGAAACGGCCGGGCTGGTTCGCTACGCGGTGCGCCGGGGCCTGGTCCAGCTGTAGGCAGGCTCTACAGCCCGGCCTCGGGACGGGCTTCACGGTTTCCCTACCGGCTCAGGTATTTCCTGGTCGTCGCTTCGATGTAACTCCCGATAGTTAATGCCCTACCTCGGATGCACACTGCCGCGCTCCTGTCGTTCGCTTGGCTCGAATCTGTGCTTTTTTTACGACAGTCCCAGACGACAGCAGGACGCTTCTAGGGGAAAGGGAACAAAAATGCTGAATCGATCTTGTTCCGTGGCGAGCCCTGCAGCGACGCCGATCGAAGAAAACCCGGCTTCGGATGCGATTGACACCACTCCCGCCGCGGATTTCAATAGTCTCTCAGGCGACGAGATCGAGCGCCTGATCGCGCTCTGCGAGGCACCCGCGCTGCTGTGGCGCCGCGAGCCCGCACCGCAACGCGCGCCGGAACCCTTCGGGATGATCGCCTGACCCAAGCGATCCGCCTGTCTCCGCTTCCGTCGGCTGCCCGAAGACTCGGGGCCTCATTCGAGGCCCCGAATGGACAGCAGGCGGCTCCTCAGTCCTGGTCGACAACCGGAGCACGAGTATGCGCAACGTGATTGGCCTTCGCCACACTTGGCATCCAGGTTCCCGCCTCGAGGCCTACGTCCCGGTCGAGCATCCGTTGCGCCGAGTGCGCGTAGAGCTCGATGCGCCACTGGGCGCGCTGCATCAGTGGCTTCGCGTAAGGGGTGGCCCGGCGGTTCGCTGCCCAATCGGGCCGGAGCAAACGGTGCGCGCGCTGCTGCTGCAGTTCCTTTTCGCGATCCGTCGCGATCGGCAACTCGTCGATCAGATCTGGTACAGCATGCTGTTCCGCTGGTTCGTCGGGGTAACACTCGATGAACCGAAATGGGACCTCGAGGTCTTCTCGTCGTACCGACAGCAATTGTTGAACCAGGACATCGTCCGTGAGGTGCTGCTTCGGGGACTGACGCAGGCGCATCGGGAAGGGCTGCTGTCGGCCGAGGCCCTGAGCGCGCGTCGTTGCGAGCTGGCGCAATTCACATCCGAGGTGACCGTCGGTGTCGGGCATCCGGGTGTCCTGCGAGCGTCCGGATGACTCGCGCTGTTGCGATGGCGCTGCTTACGCTCGCGGTCGCCCTGATGATCTGGGGCCGGCTGTGGCCGCACCCTTTCGCTGCGCCCGTTCAGACCGAGCGCAGCTCCGGTCACGGTGCGGTGGTGCCGGCGGATAAGCTTGCCAGCGTCGCCTGAGCGTTCCTCAGGCCGGTCGCG
>VBCK01000091.1 GCA_005882215.1 Betaproteobacteria bacterium
GACGCGAATTCAAGCCGGCCGACCGGCGCCAGCCGCGCCGCGATCGCATCCGGAGTCATCGCGGCGGGCGTCTTCGCGTGCAGCGGCCGGAACACGAAGTTTCCTGCCACCGCGATCAGCGCTGCGACCGCGACGTAAATGAGCAGGTAGGGCGGGAACATGCGCTTCGAAGGCGGATCGGTCATACGTCGCTCTCGGGCCCGCTGTCGGGCCAGTTGAGCGCGAAGTATATCGGCGCCGGCGCGCGGCTTGCACGCGGTTGGACGGTGCGGGCAGCAGTCGGTAAGCTGTTTGCTTCCGCGCCTGTAGCTCAGTGGATAGAGTGACGGCCTCCGAAGCCGTAGGTCGCAGGTTCGACTCCTGTCAGGCGCGCCAGGATGGGATGCGAGGGGCTGGGCTGGCCCCTCGCGCTCCCCAGCCAACGTGAATGGAAATTTCGTTTCTCATTTCGCCATGACAGGACTTCATCCCGCCTCGCCACGGCCGACCGAGATCACGCTGCACTCGGAATCGCGCGTGCTGGAGATCGCGTTCAGCGACGGCCGCACGTTCCGGCTGCCGTACGAATTCCTGCGCGTTAACTCGCCCTCGGCCGAGGTGCGCGGGCACGGTCCCGGCCAGGAGCAGCTGCAGGTCGGCAAGCGGGATGTGACGATCGTGTCGGCCGAGCCGGTCGGCTACTACGGGTTGCAGCCGACGTTTTCCGACGGCCACTGTACCGGCATCTATTCGTGGGACCTGCTCTATGAGCTCGGCCTGGGCCAGGAAAACCTGTGGGCGCAGTATCTCGAGCGCTTGCAGGCTGCCGGGGCCAGTCGGGATCCATCGGCGGCGGCGCAACCCACGCAGCCCTCCGGCCATAGCTGCGGCAGACACTGAGGCGTGCGCGATGAGCGAGGATCGCACCACGCATTTCGGGTTCCGGCGCGTTGCCGAGGACCAGAAGGCGGCGCACGTGGAGCGTGTTTTCAGTTCCGTGGCGCCGCGCTATGACCTGATGAACGACGTGTTGTCGGGCGGACTGCATCGGCTGTGGAAGGCGTTCACGATCCGGCAGGCTGCCGTGCGCCCCGGAATGCGCGTGCTGGACGTGGCAGCCGGCACCGGCGATCTGGCGCGGGCCTTCGTGCGCGAGGTCGGTCCGGAAGGACTCGTCGTGCTGACCGACCTCAACGCCCGGATGCTGACGGCCGGTCGCGACCGTCTGCTCGATGAAGGACGGATCGTGCCGGCCGTCCGCTGTGACGCTGAACAGCTTCCGTTTCCGGATCGCTGCTTCGATGTGGTCAGCGTGGGCTTCGGACTGCGCAACATGACCCACAAGGAACAGGCGCTGGCTCAGATGCGCCGCGTGCTGCGGCCCGGCGGTCGCCTGCTGGTTCTGGAATTTTCGAAAGTCTGGCAGCCGCTGGCGCCGCTGTACGACGCGTACTCGATGCGGGTGATGCCCTGGCTCGGCGAACGGATTGCCGGAGACGGAGCGAGCTACCGCTACCTGGCTGAATCGATCCGGGTGCATCCGACTCAGCAGGAGCTGGCCCGGATGATGGAGCAGGCCGGACTCGAGCGCGTGCAATGGTTCAACTTCGCGGCGGGCATCTGCGCCTTGCACGTCGGGTACGCGCTGTGAAGGTCGGGGGTGCATCCGTGCCGACCAGATGGACAAGGGTTCGACGCTGGCTGGTGGGCGCTTGCGTGCTGGCGGTGGCCACCGGCGCCAGTGGCGAGAGCGCAATCCAACGCCGGCCGACCGGCACGCCCAACTCGCATCGCGAGGCCAGCCCGACGGCGCCGGCGACCCGGGATACGCCGGCTGGACCGGCTGGCTCAACGGCGCCGGCAGTCTCGCCGTCGGCGCGCCATTGGTGGCTCGCGCTGCTGACGACGATGGCGGCCGGTCTTGGCGTGGTCGCGCTGCTGGCGGTGCGGCGACGCGCACGGCCGTTGCCGCCTGCGCCGACCTATGGCGAGGGCTGGCAGGGCATCGGGGGTCCTTCGTATGCGCCGCGCCCGACCACGGAGCGCATCGAGCCGCGCACCGGTAAGCCGGACACGACGCGGGGCGGAGGCAGGCGCGAGGCGGCGCGCCGGCAGGACGGTTTCAGACGCCCGTTTGGAGTACCCACCGACTTCGACGCGTCGGCGTTCCTGGCCAGCGCCAGGCAATCGTTCGTGCGGCTGCAGTCGGCCTGGGACCGCTCGGACCTGAACGACCTGAACGAGTGCACGACCGATGAAATGTTCAATGCGCTGACGCACGAGTTGCGTGTACGGGTCGGTGCGAGCCGCACCGAGGTGGTCGAGCTGACCGCGAGCCTGCTGGCGATCGAGACCGCGGCCGGAGAGTATCGGGCCAGCGTCCGGTTTTCGGGAAACCTGAAGGTCAACGGCGAAGACGAGCGCCTGGACGAGGTGTGGAACCTTTCCAAGCCGGTCGACAACTCCAGCGGATGGCTGCTGGCCGGCATCCAGCAGCTGAACTGAGCCGCCGGCCGCCGTCCGTGTTGCAGCAATTCGCGTCCGACGCTGCGCTGGAAGGCCTGAATTACCTGCTGCGGCGCGAGCGGCCGGCGCGCGAGCTGCTGCGCCCGCTCGCCGGACGGACCGCGCGGCTGCAGGCCGGCCCCCTTGTGTTGCAGTTCGCGGTCGCGGCGGACGGTTCGGCGCTGGCCTCGGACGCCGATCCGCACGTGACGATCGACATCGGCGCACGCGCGCTTGCCGCGGGGCTGTCCGATCCGGCCGCGTTGCTGAAGGACGCGCAGGTATGGGGCGACGCGGAATTCGCACAGGTGTTGTCGCGCGTGGCCGAGCGACTTCGGCCGGACCCCGAGGAGGATCTGTCGCGGCTGGTCGGGGACGCTGCGGCCGTTCGGATCATGGGCGCCCTGCGGACGGCACGGGATGAGGTCGCGGACAGCGGGGCGCGAGCGGCGCGGCAGTTGGCGGACTATCTGGCCGGTGAGCGGGAGTGGCTCGCATCGCGCGGCCCGTTCGAGCGGTTTGTTGCCGAGGTGAACGAGCTGGCCCAGGCGGCCGATCGCCTGGCCGAGCGGGCAAGCCGGCTGCGCTGAGCCGATGCTGCGCCTGCTGCGGCTGCTGCGCATCGTCACGGTCGCGTTCCGCTACGGGCTGGACCAGATCGCGCTGGCCAATCTGAGCCACCCGCTGCTGGTGCGGCTGGTGCGGCTGGCCGCGGTTGGGCGACGGCTGCGCCGCCCGCGCGCCGAGCGGCTGCGCCTGGCGCTGGAAAGCCTCGGACCGCTGTTCGTCAAGTTCGGACAGCTGCTGTCGACCCGCCGCGACCTGCTGCCGGAGGACATCGCCGACGAGTTGGCCCGACTGCAGGACCGCGTGCCTCCGTTCGATTCGGCGCTGGCGGTGCGCGAGATCGAGCGGGGGCTGGGCCGCCGCATCGCAGAGGTGTTCTCGTCGTTCGACCACACGCCGGTGGCGAGCGCCTCGATCGCGCAGGTGCACCTCGGCGTGCTGGCGCACGGCCCGCATGCGGGCCGTGAAGTGGCGATCAAGGTGCTGCGGCCCGGCATGCGCTCGGTGATCGACCGCGATCTGCAATTGATGGATGCGGCCGCGGTGCTGGTCGAGCGCCTGTGGCGCGACGGCCGGCGGCTGCGGCCGCACGACGTGGTCGACGAATTCCGCAAGACGCTGCACGACGAGCTCGACCTCACGCGCGAGGCGGCCAATGCGTCGCAGCTGCGGCGCAACTTCGCCGCCTCCGCGCTGCTGCGCATTCCCGAGATGATTTGGGACTATTGCCGCGAAAGCGTGCTGGTGATGGAACGGATGCATGGCGTGCCGATCAGCCAGGTCGACCGCCTGCGCGAAGCCGGCGTCGACTTCAAAAAGCTCTCGCGCGACGGCATCGAGATCTTCTTCACCCAGGTGTTCCGCGACGGTTTCTTCCACGCGGACATGCATCCGGGCAACATCTACGTCAGTGTCGATCCGGCCGAGCTCGGGCGCTACATCGCGCTCGACTTCGGCATCGTGGGCACGCTGACCGACACCGACCGCGACTACCTGGCCCGCAATTTCCTCGCGTTCTTCCAGCGCGATTATCGGCGCGTGGCCTCCACGCACCTGGAATCGGGCTGGGTGCCCCGCGGCACCCGGGTCGACGAGCTGGAAAGCGCGATTCGCGCGGTGTGCGAGCCGATTTTCGATCGCCCGCTGAAGGACATCTCCTTCGGCCAGGTGCTGGTGCGGCTGTTCCAGACGTCGCGCCGTTTCAATGTCGAGATTCAGCCCCAGCTGCTGCTGCTGCAGAAGACGCTGCTGAACATCGAAGGGCTGGGCCGGCAGCTCGATCCGGACCTGGACCTGTGGAAGACCGCCAAGCCGTTCCTGGAATCGTGGATCAAGCGGGAAGTCGGGCTGGCCGGCCTGATCGAGCGGCTGCGCGCCGAGGCGCCGCAGTGGAGCCGCCTGCTGCCACAGTTGCCGCGCCTGACGGCCAACGCGCTGAGGGCGGTGGAGAACCAGGAGCGCGTGCTGGCCGAGCTCGCCGAGCTGCGGCGCGCCAGCGCGCAGCGCAACCGCTGGCTGGCCGCCGGCGTTTCGCTGCTGGCCGCGATCGTGCTGATGCTCGGCTGGGCCTTCCTCGGATTTCGACTGCCCCGACTGTGAAGGTCGAGCTACCTATGGAGCTACCTATAATCGCTTGCGAGCCATTGCGAGGTGGTGCTTCTCGAAGCTGAGGTTCACGGTATGAATCTGGTGATCCTGGCGGCCGGCCAGGGCAAACGCATGCGATCGGATCTGCCCAAGGTGCTGCATCCGCTTGCGGGCCGGCCGCTGCTGGCGCACGTGCTCGAAACGGCCCGCTCCGTGGCCGGCGCGCTTGGACTGCCCGCCGAGGTGGTCGTGGTCGTCGGGCACGGCGGCGCGCGGGTAGAAGAAGCGCTCGCCGGCTATGAGGGGATCCGATTCGTCACGCAGCAGCCGCAGCTCGGTACCGGGCACGCGGTTCTGCAAGCGGTGCCGATGCTGCACGATGCCGGGCCGACACTGGTGCTGTATGGCGATGTTCCGCTGATCCGGGCGACCACGCTGGTCGGCCTGCTGCGGGCCGCGGGTGACGGGGTCGCGCTGCTGAGCGCGCGGGTGCCCGATCCGACCGGCTACGGGCGCATCGTGCGCGACGCCGCGGGTCGCGTGACGCGGATCGTCGAGGAGCGCGACGCGAGCGACGCCGAGCGCTCGATCGACGAGATCAACACCGGCATCCTGGCGGCCCCCACGCTGCGGCTCAAGTCCTGGGTGGCCCAACTGCGCAACGTCAACGCGCAGCGCGAGTACTACCTGACCGACGTGATCGAGCTGGCGGTGCGCGAGGGCGCGCCGGTGACTGCCTGCGTGGCTCCGGACGCCAGCCAGGCGCTCGGCGTGAACAGCAAGTCGCAGCTGGCACAGCTGGAGCGGATCGTGCAGCAAAACAGCGCCGAGCGCCTGATGCAGTTGGGAGCGACGCTGGCCGACCCGGGCCGCGTCGATGTGCGCGGCGACGTCAGCGTCGGAGTCGATGTCTTCATCGACATCGGCTGCGTGTTCGAGGGGCGGGTCGAGCTGGCCGACCGCGTCAAGGTGGGCCCCTACTGCGTACTGCGCGACACGACGGTCGGCCCCGGCACCGAAGTGGCCGCTTTTTCACACCTGGACGGCTGCCGGATCGGCGCCTCGGCACGGGTCGGGCCGTACGCGCGGCTGCGGCCGGGAGCGAGCCTGGACGACGAGGTCCATATCGGCAACTTCGTCGAGGTCAAGGCGAGCCGCGTCGGCCGAGGCTCCAAGGCGAACCACCTTGCCTACATCGGCGATGCAGAGGTCGGTTCGCGCACCAACATCGGTGCCGGAACGATCGTTGCCAATTACGACGGGGCGAACAAGCACAGCAGCCGGATCGGCCAGGACGTTCAGGTCGGCAGCAACAGCGTGCTGGTGGCGCCGATCGAGGTCGGAGACGGCGCGACGATCGGGGCCGGATCCACCGTGTGCCGCGAAGTTCCACCGGGCGGCCTGACGCTGGCGCGCGCACGCCAGGTCACGATCGCCGGCTGGAAGCGACCGGCGAAGAAGGTCAAGGCCTGACTTGGAGGCGCAACGAATGTCGACCCTTGAATCGGTGTTGCACGGCGAGGTGGTGCGGCTGCTCGACGGGCTCGGAGTCGACCCCGCTTCGCTGGACGGCGACCTGGTCGCCCGCACGCCGATCGACGGCGGTGTCACGGCCCGCGTGCCCGAGGTGACGCCGGCGCAGGCGAACGCGGCGATCGAGGAAGCCGCGCAGGCCTTTCTGCGCTGGAGGCTCGTGCCGGCGCCGCGTCGGGGCGAGCTGGTGCGGCGCCTCGGCGACGCGCTGCGGCAAGCGCGCGAGGATCTGGGCCGGCTGGTATCGATCGAGACCGGCAAGATCGTCTCCGAGGGGCGCGGGGAAGTGCAGGAGATGATCGACATCTGCGACTTCGCAACCGGCCTGTCGCGCCAGCTGTACGGCCTGACGATCGCTTCGGAGCGGCCGGGCCACCGGATGATGGAGATGTGGCATCCGCTCGGGGTAACGGGCGTGATCAGCGCGTTCAATTTTCCGGTCGCGGTATGGGCCTGGAACGCGGCGCTGGCGCTCGTGTGCGGCGACCCGGTGGTGTGGAAGCCGTCCGACAAGACGCCGCTGACTGCGCTTGCGGTGCAGGCGATCTTCGCGCGCGTCGCGCGCGAATTCGAGCGCGAATCGGGTACGCCGGCGGGCGGTCTGCTGCACGTGCTGACGGGCGGCCGCGGGCCGGCCGAGGCGCTGGCCGATCATCCGGCCGTGCGGCTGGTGTCGGCGACCGGATCCACCGCGATGGGGCGCGCGCTCGGCCCACGGCTTGCGCGGCGCTTTGCGCGCGCGCTGCTGGAGCTGGGCGGCAATAACGGGGCGATCGTCTGTCCCAGCGCGGACCAGGAGCTCGCGCTGCGCGCGATCGCGTTCGCCTGGATGGGCACAGCGGGTCAGCGCTGCACGACGCTGCGGCGGCTGTTCGTGCACCGCGATCTCGCCGACGGGTTCGTGCAGCGCCT
Organism: Betaproteobacteria bacterium; assembly: GCA_005882215.1. Lineage (GTDB taxonomy): Bacteria > Pseudomonadota > Gammaproteobacteria > Burkholderiales > Burkholderiaceae_F > VBCK01. The sequence goes on from VBCK01000091.1 coordinate 7,084, forward strand.
GGTTCGGGTGTCCGGATCGGTCGCGGTCGGCGACCCGCTGGACCCGGGCACATTGGTCGGACCGCTGATCGATCGGCTCGCGTTCGACTCGATGCAGGCGGCGTTGAAGGAGGCGGCCTCCGACGGGGGACTTGTCGAAGGCGGCGCACGCGAGCACGCGGCGCGCTGGCCGAATGCCTGGTACGTGCGCCCGGCCGTGGCGTCGATGCCGCAGCAGCGCGGGCCGGTGCTGCGCGAGACGTTCGCGCCGATCCTGTACGTGATGCGCTACACGGACCTGGACGAGGCGATCGCCGCGCACAACGCCGTGGCCGCGGGCCTGTCCTCGTCGATCTTCACGCGCGATGCGCGCGAGGCCGAGCGCTTCATCGCCGCCGACGGATCCGACTGCGGGCTGGCCAACGTGAACATCGGTCCTTCCGGAGCGGAGATCGGTGGTGCCTTTGGCGGCGAGAAGGAAACCGGCGGTGGTCGCGAATCGGGTTCCGACGCGTGGAGGGCCTACATGCGCCGCACGACCAACACGATCAATTTCTCGGGCGAGCTGCCGCTGGCGCAAGGCGTGAAGTTCGACATCGGCCGCTGATGAAGCGCATCGCCCGATCGAGGCGATTCTTGCCCGCTGCAGGCAGTCTGATGGCCGCCGATCGCAGTCTCAGTGATGTTGTTACCAGATGTGGCACCGTCAACGGGCGCGGCGTGCGTCACGTTAACGAATAACGTCATCCGGCAACGGAGGTCCTCGTGAAGCGCTCGATATCTCGCACTTTCGGACCGCGCATCGTCGCGTTCCTGCTGGCCGCCGTTGCACTCACCGCGACAAGCGGTTCGAACGCGGCGGTGTATCTGTCTGTAACGATCGCTCCGCCGGCGCTGCCGGTGTACGAGCAGCCACTCATCCCCGGGCCCGGGTACATCTGGACGCCGGGTTACTGGGCCTGGGGTCCCGAGGGATATTACTGGGTGCCCGGCACCTGGGTGCTCGCGCCGTTCGCTGGCGCTTTGTGGACACCGGGGTACTGGGGCTGGGGCGAAGGCGTTTATATCTGGCACACCGGTTACTGGGGCCCTCACGTGGGTTTCTATGGCGGCATCTCTTACGGATTCGGCTACACCGGCTTCGGATACCAGGGCGGGTACTGGGATCGCGGATCCTTCCGGTACAACCGTGCGGTGAATAACGTCAACGTGACGAACATCACCAACACGTACAACACAACCGTCGTGAACAATTCGTCGACAACGCGTGTCAGCTACAACGGCGGCTCCGGCGGTGTGCTGGCACGACCGAGGCCTGAAGACCGAATCGCGGAGCGCGAAACGCATACACCGGTGCTGCCGGTGCAGGCTCACCACGAGCTGGCCGCAGCCTCCAACCGCGCACTGCTCGCCTCGGTGAACAACGGTCACCCGGCGGTTGCGGCAACGCCGCGACCGCAGCCGTTTGCGGGCAGGACAGCGCCCGCACGAAGCTTCTCGCAACAGGCGGCAGTACAGCCGCACCCGGTGCCGCCGGCCAACAGCGGGGCAGGCCGGACTCCACGGGTCACCAACGGGCAGCAGCTCGAGCGTCCGGATGCTCGCGTGAACGCGGCCGCCCCGCAGGGTTCACCCCCGGCGAGGATGTATCGGCAGGGTCCGGCACAAGGGCAGGCTCGTCCGGAAGCTCCGCCGCAAGCGCAGATGCGCCCGCAGGGCCAGCCGCGTCCGGAAGGTCCAGCACAACCGCAGATGCGCCCGCAAGGGCAGGCGCGTCCGGGAGCTCCAGCACAAGCGCAGATGCACCCGCAGGGGCCTGCGCGTCCACCGGCGCAAAGGCAGCCGCCGGCCGTCGCCTCGCAACAAGGCGGGCCGCCGCGCGAGGAGCGGGGGCCGCATGGTCCGAACGATCGTCCGGGCGAACGCTAGCAGGCGGTTGCAAAGCTACTGCGCGGTCAAGGCCCGATTCAATGTCGTCGCCAGCCGTGCGCCCGCCAGCGCCAGCTGCGATGTGATCACGCGCTCGGCGCGCCGCCGGTAGCCGGGCGGCAACGAAACCGTCTCGGTGGGCACGCCGTCGCAGCTGAAGCCGGGGTAGTCGAGCGCGACGTCGCGCGCAAGCCGGTTCGATTCGGTCAGCCACTGGCCGACCGGCGCTTGGCGCAAAGCCGCAGGCACGCGACGCGCGCGCGCGATCAGCGACCGCAACGTCGGCTCGGACGGTTGCTGGCCGCTGCCGGCGTGCAGCGCGGAGGCAAGCAGCCGCACGTCCCAGGCGGCGTGCAGCGTCCAGGCCGACGCGCCGGCGCCGCCACCGAAGTCGACGCGCACGAGGTTGCCTCCCTGCGCATAGTCGGCTGCGTGCAGCGGCTGATGCAGGTCGGCGACCAGGTGTGAGATCCATTTCAGCGCGTCGCGGCGTTGCGCAAGCGGGGCACCGCGGTCCGCAAGCTGTGCGAGCATCGCCTCGATCCGCCCGCTGGCGCAGTGCTGCTGCGGGCACCAGGTCCGTTGGCGGGGAACCGCCCCGCAAACCGGCACATTGTCGTAATGCCAGTTCGGCCGGTCCGCGCGCGTGCCGCGAATCTCGTCGGCCCACAGCGAGACCTCGGCCAGGCTTGCGCGGCCGGAAGGCCGCCCGTCGCGGTCGCGGTCACCCTCGAGCAGCCGCGCAAGCTCGGCCCGGGCTCCCGGCGCGAGCAGCGCATCGGCCACCGCGCCGATCGCGCGATGGCCGAGAGGACCCCATGCGCTCGCAGCCTGCGACAGCAGCATGAAAGCGAGGCCGGCCAGGAACGTCGCCATCTCGATGGCTTGAATCGTCGCTATACGGGCTCACAATAGCGACCGTAAACGATGCGGTGACCACCACGGCAGGCAATCAAAGCCACGCGATCGCATGAAGGCGGACGCGTTCGATGCACTCGATCGCGGGATCGATTACCTTTCGGACCGCGTGGTCGTGATAACCGGCCAGCCGGGTACGATTCGGCGCAACCCGACTGCTCGCACAAAAGGGGAAACAAAATGACAGGGAGACGACGGTTTCTGATGGATACGGGCGCGTTGGGACTCGGGATTGCGGCGGGCGGCGCCAGGGCCGGAACGACCGACATTCAGCCGAGTGTTCCGCCTCTGGCGGCTGCGGGCGAGGCGCCGCGGGTGACGGACGCGCCCGCTGCGGCGCTGCCTGCGGTGACGCTGCTGTCGATGCGTCATGCGGGCGGCCACGAGTCGCTCGGGATCCGATTCGACGACGGAGTATTCGACGTGGCGCAGGCTGCCGGCTTGCTCGGCTTGCAGGCGCCGCTGACGATCGAACAGCTGCTGCGCGAAGGCAGCTGGCCTCAGGTCGAGGCGGTAGTCGCCGGCACCCGCTCGGCCAACCTGAGCCAGACGCTGACGCCGGAATCCTCGATCTCGTTTGGTCGCCTGTTCACGAATCCGGGCAAGATCGTCTGCGTCGGCCTGAACTATCGCAAGCATGCGCAGGAAATCGGGATGCCGGTCCCGAAAGTCCCGATCCTGTTCAACAAGTTCAACAACAGCCTGGCGCCTCACAACGGCGTGATCCGGCTTCCGCCGCGCGAAGTGTCCTACAAGTTCGATTACGAGACCGAGCTGCTGGTCGTGATCGGCCGACACGCGCGCAACGTCCCCGAGGCCCAGGCGCTCGATGCCGTGGCCGGGTATTGCACCGCCAATGACTTTTCGGCACGCGACCTGCAACTGGAGACGGGCGGCCAGTGGATGATCGGAAAGACGCTCGACGCGTTCGCGCCGATCGGTCCTTACTTCGTATCGGCCGCGCGCGTGGGGGACCCGAACAACCTGAAAATCGAAACGCACGTGAACGGCGAGGTGCGTCAATCCTCGAACACCAGCGATTTCATCTTCAACGTGCAGCAGGTGATCTCGTATATCTCGCGCCACTTCGCGCTGGAGCCGGGCGACATCATCTACACGGGCACGCCGCAGGGCGTGATTCAGGGCATGCCGCCGGAAAAGCGGGTCTGGCTGAAGGCCGGCGACCAGGTGGTGAGCACGATCGAAAAGCTGGGCAAGCTCAGTTTCACGTTGGCCTGAGGCAAGGGGGCGGTCGGTTGCGGTTCTGCTCCAATTTTCCGTGACCGACCCCGCGGCCGGGCACCGCCGGACCATTGTGCTGCTGTCGCTGGCAGCGTTCGCCGCCGCCGCGTCGATGCGCGCGTGCGATTCGCTGTTGCCGGCGCTGGTGCGGGGGTTCGGCGTCACGACCGGCCAGGCGGCCCGCACCGTCTCGATGTTTGCCCTGGCGTACGGCCTGATGCAGATGCTTTACGGGCCGCTCGGCGACCGTTACGGCAAGCTGCCTGTGATCGCGCTGGCCGCCTCCGCCAGCGTGGTGACCAGCCTGGGCGCGATGCTGGCGCCCGGAATCGGGTGGCTGATCGGCTTTCGGGCTGTCAGCGGCGCGGCCGCCGCGGCGATCATCCCGCAGTCGATGGCGTGGATCGGCGACCAGATCGCATACGAGCACCGGCAGGCGACGCTGGCGCGCTTCCTGATGGGACAGATGCTGGGGTTCATCAGTGGCCAGCTCCTCGGGGGCGTTTGCGCCGATTTTCTGGGCTGGCGCTGGACGTTCGGCTTTCTGGCGGCGATGTACCTGGCTGCGGCCGTCGCATTGTGGGCGCAGGCGGGCCGGTTCGGCGCCGCAACAGCCGGTGCATCGCTGGGCTTCGGTCGCCGGATCGTTGCGATCGGCCGGGACAGCTGGCCGCGCGTGATCTTTGCGATCGTGTTTTTCGAAGGGATGGCGGTATTCGGTGCGCTGGCCTTCATACCGTGGCACCTGCACCACCGCTTCGGCGTGTCGCTGACGCTGGCGGCGCTTGCCCCTGCTGCCTTCGGCCTCGGCGGCATCGGTTACGCGCTGTTCACGCGCCGCCTGCTGGCCAGGCTGAGGGAGGCCGGTTTGGTCCGTGTCGGTGCCGCATGCCTGGCGATCGCGCTGGTCGGGCTGGCGCTGGGCGGCAGCTGGCTGCTGGCGGTCCCCGAAAGCGCGCTGCTCGGGATCGGCTACTACATGCTGCACAACACGCTGCAGACAAACGCCACCCAGATGGCGCCGGCCAACCGCGGCACCGCGGTGTCGCTGTTTGCGTCGTGCTTCTTTCTGGGTCAGTCGACCGGTGTGTCGATCGCTTCTGCGATGGTCGAGTGGATCGGCACGCCGGCCGTGTTCACCGCTTCAGCCCTGCTGCTGATCACGCTCGCGACCGCGTTCGCGGCTGCGCTGCGCCGCCGGCCCGCGGCGGCGCTTTAGCCGTCGAGGAGCCTACTGACGGGTCCCTGACGCGGAGCCGCCGCTCGCCGAAGCTGCCGCCGTCTGTTCAGGTTGAGCCGTCTTCTGGTGGGAATCGAAATAGCGGCTGATCACGACCACCACCGCCACCGATCCGAGCATCAACGCAAAGGTCAGCAGCGGACCTTTGACGGGACTACGCCTGGGTTTCATTGCAAGCTCCAAAGTTAAAGAAGAATCCGTTGCAACGCCGGCTCGCGACAGCACTTCGAACGGAGTGCCGTCATCAAAGCGCGCGGGCGCAGCCCCAACGCACGCGCCACAGTCGGCTGCCGGTCGAAGCGATCGGGATAATTTTTTCGCAATGCAGCGCGCGCGGCAAGTGGATCTGGGTCAAAACCATCCGCATGGATGACCCCCTTTTTTGATCGGGTTCTGGTACGGACGGATGACTCGTCCTTCGGAAAGCCGGTTTCATCGGTCCACCAGCGCCTTCGCTCGGATGCATCGAATCCCCTTCCGGCTCGAGACCTAGACTGCCTCAGCCCTGTAGCGACGGGGCGGGTGACCTTATCAGTTCGATCACAACCGCAACGGAGGAGTCGATGAAGCAGACGGCACGGTTTCTTGCAGTGGTGGCCGCGGGAACGTTGCTGGCATTGCCGGCGGCTCGCGGCGAGGACAGGCCCTATACGGAAGGCCACGTATGGACCATCACGATGGTGAAGGTCAAGTACGGGATGCGCGACACGTACCTGAACGAGGTCCTTCCGCTGCGCAAGAAGATAGAAGAAGGGGCCAGAAAGGAAGGCCTGCTGCTGTCCTCGCATACCCTGGTCGGTGATCCGGCGAATCAGGGTGATTTCGATGTGATGTTCCTGCAGGAATTCAAGAACTGGGCAGCCTTTGACGGCATCACCGCGAAGATGGATCCGATCGTGGAGAAGATCATTGGCCCGCAGGACAAGCAGGACCAGGTCGTGGTCAAGCGTGCCGAGGTGCGCGAGGTCCTGGGCGAAAAGGCGATGCTGGAGCTGCTGCCGAAATGAGCTGAAGGCCTCAAGCGGCCAAAACAGCGCGGCGCCTGGACGTCGCGGCCGAGGCACTCGCGAATACGACGATGGCCACGGCCGCGAGCGCCGCTTCGACGTACAGCATCGCGGACGCGCCGAACCGGGTATAGGCCCATCCCTCGATCAGGCCCATGTACAGAATCGGCGTGTTCGAGAGCGACGCGTACACGTTGTACTGGGTCGCCGCCCCGGCCGCACCGATCGTTTCCAGCACCACCGCTGAGAAGCCCGCATACCCCATGCCGTTCAAAACCGCATAGAGCAGCGTGAATACGGCAAACATGCTTTCGGTGTGCGGGGCCAGCGCCATCGCCACCGCGCACAGCGCCTGCGCCGCGCCATACAGCAGATACGCGGTCTTGCGATCCAGTCGGTCGCAGAAGAGGCCGCCGATCAGGCAGCCGAACGCGCATGCAAAGCCGCCGAGCGTGCCGTTGATCAGCGCGACGGTATCGGCGCTGGCGCTCCATCCGTCCGCCACGGCGGCCCAAAGATTGGAAGCGGCTCCCGTCGTGACCGGCACAAAAACCACCAGCAGCGCCAGGAAGCCGCGCCGCGACCTTGCCAGCGTCCAGAGGCCCTTCAACACGGCTGTCAGGTTCGACCACTGCTGCTTCAAGGCCGGTTGGAACCCCCCGCCGGCGTTGTGCTGCCCCATGCCACGGGAATGCTCGCGCGCCGGCTCGGGAACCCACATCAGCGCCAGCGTGCACAGCACACACGCCCCCCCCAGCACTGCAGATGAGATCCAGGGCGCCGACAAGTGCTGCGCCATCCACAGTCCCGCGCCTCCCCCGACACCCTGGCCACCCAGGTTGCCGGCCTGAAACCATCCGCTGGCGCGTCCTTTCACCTGATCTGCCGTATGGTGCGCAATCAGCGCTTCGGTCGACATCGCCAGAAATGTGGTTGCGGCGCTCATCAGAAGCACCAGCGCGGTCAACAGCGGCAAATCGCGGGCCGTTACCGGAATCAGTCCGCATGCCGCGATTCCGGCGGCTGTCAATGCGGCGCCGATCGCATACCAGGCTTTTCGATTCAGCGTGGTGTCGGCGAACGGGGCCCAGAGGAACTTCCAGGTCTGGGGAAACAGGTCCGCGGCGACCACGGCCGCGATTTGCGACGCGTCGACGCCTCGTTGGGAGAGCTGGTAGGCCAGCGTGACCACCACGAAGCCCGAGCAGATCCCGAACGGCAGGATCAGCACCAGGTAGATGAACGGGTGCGGTGGCCGCGCGGCAGCCGGATCGGCGCGCGTCATCCCCGAGCGCTCAGGCGTGGCCGTGCATCCATCGCTTCAGCAACGGCACCATCGCCAGCAGCACCAGGCCGGGGCCGATCGAGCTGCCCACCAGGAACTGGTACAGCGGAAATTTCGACTCCGTCAGCATGCTCTCCAGCGTGCCGGCAAGGTAGTTGCCGATGCTGAACGAGCCGAACCACACCCCCATCATCAGCCCGACCATCCGCGTCGGAGCCACCTTGGTGACCATCGACAGGCCCACCGGCGAAATGCACAGTTCGCCAATGGTGTGCACGACGTACACGCCGGTCAGCCAGAGCGGGCTGATCAGGCCGAAGCGGTCGGCGCGCTGCTGCGCGAGCGCCAATATCACGAAGCCCAGACCCAGGATGATCATCCCGATTCCCATCTTGGTCGGTGACGAGGGTGCGCGCGGCGTGCGATCCATCCGGGTCCAGATCGCGGACAGCACCGGACCGAGCGACAGGATCGCGATTGGATTGATCGACTGGAAGAACTCCGCCGGAATCTCCCATCCGAACACGACGCGATCCGTCAGCTTGTCGGCGAACAGGTTCATCGTGCCGCCGGCCTGTTCGAAACCCATCCAGAAGAAGACGTTGAACAGGCCCAGCACGATGATCGCCAGCACGCGTTCAAAGTCCTGGCGCCCGCCTGCGCGCTGCGCCGAAAAAAGGATCCATGCCACCCCGGCGATCGGCAGAGCGACCTTTGCCTGCCAGGGCACGAGTGCCCACGCCGGGCCGGCCACTTGCCAAAGACCCAGGGCCGCATATACGAGCGGGATCGCGGCCAGGCTCAGAAGGGCCACGTGCAGCCAATCGCGCGGCAGCAGGCGGTCAGAGCCCTCGCGCCCGGGCGGCAGCCCCGTGGTGCCGAGGCGCTTCTGACCGACCGTGAACTGCCACAGGCCGAAGGCCATGCCGACGGCGGCGGCACCGAAGCCCCAGTTCCAACCCCAGTGCACGCGCAAGTAGCCTGCCACGACCGGGGCCAGGCCGGCGCCCAGATTGATGCCCATGTAGAAATACGTGAAGCCGGCATCGCGGCGCGGATCCTTCTCCCCGTATTGCCGGCCGACGAGGGAGGAAATGTTCGGCTTGAAAAAGCCGTTGCCGACGATCAACAGGCCGAGCGCCAGGTGCATCAGCGCCGGCACCGTCATCGCCGCATTGCCGAACAGCATCACGGTGCCGCCGACCAGAATCGCCTTCCGGAACCCGAGCAACCGGTCCGCGATGTATCCGCCCACCAGCGGCGTCAGGTAGACGAGGCCCGTGTAGACCGCGTACACCTGCAGCGCATCCTCGCGCGTATAGCCGCCTGCCTTGACCAGATACAGAACCAGCAGGGCGCGCATCCCGTAGTAGCTGAAGCGCTCCCACATCTCGGTCCGGAACAGTGTCCACAAGGCGCGCGGCTGGCGCCGTTCGACAATCGACGGCGCAGCCGCCTCGGGAAGCGTGGTAGAAACCATGGGGCTGGGTCTTGCGCGGCCGGCGCAACGGGCTCCGACCCTCCTCCTGCATGTACAGTAGCCCGGATCGTGCATGGGGTGAAGCGCGTTGGGGTCGCATTTCGGCCGGATTCGCAACGGCCAGCTAAGAATTCCGTTCGGAGATCATCGCAATGCACAAACCACTGTCCATGATCGTGGTCCTGTCGGCGCTGGCGACACCGCCTTGGGCCGCGGACGCGCCGTCGTCGCCGGCCACAGCGCCGGGCGCACCGAACCCGTTCAGCGAACCGAGCCGGCTGCCCTACGCACTGCCCCCGTTCGACTCGATCAAGGATTCGGATTTCGAACCGGCCTTCGAGGCGGGCATGCTGGAGCAGCGGGCGCGGGTCGATGCGATCGCCCACGATCCGGAACCGGCGACGCTCGAGAACACGCTGGTTGCGCTGGAGCGGTCAAGCTTGATGCTCGATCGCGTTTCCAAGGTGTTCTTCAACCTGGACGGATCCAACACAGACCCGGACATCCAGAAAATCAAGTTGCAGATGACACCGCGGCTGGCCGCGCATCGCGACGCGATCCATCTGAATCCGGACCTGTTCGCCCGCGTCGAGACCGTATGGCGCGCCCGGGCCGAATTGGGCGACCCCGAGGCCGCGCAGTTGGCGCAGCGCTATTACACGCTGTTCGTGCGGGCCGGCGCCCGTCTGGGCGGACCCGAACAGGAACGGCTGCGCAATCTGAATCAGCGAATCGCCGAGTTGAACACGCGCTTCGAACAGAACGCGCGCAAGGCGACCAACGAAGGCGCGGTCGTGGTCGACGACCGCGCGGCGCTGGACGGTCTGTCGCCCGAGCAGATCGGCGCGGCCGAACAGGCCGCCCGGGCCCGCGCACTGGAAGGCAAGTGGGTGATCGGGCTGCAGAACACGACGATCCAGCCGGTGCTGGCGCAGCTGAAGAGTCGCGCGCTGCGGGAGCGGATCTACCGGGCCTCGATCGGGCGCGCGGACGGTGGCGACACCGACAACACCGCCGTGATCGCCGAGCTGGTCAGGCTGCGCGCCGAGCGGGCACGCCTGCTGGGCTACCCGGACCACGCCGCTTACGTTCTGGCCGACGAGGGCGCGGGCGCGCCCGCTGCGGTCAACCGGATGCTCGCGTCGCTGGCGCCGGCAGCGGTTGCGAAAGCCAACAGCGAGGCGGCGCACCTGCAGGCCTTGATCGACCGTCAGGCGCGGGCCGCTCACGCGCCGGCCTTCCGGCTGCAGGCCTGGGACTGGGCGTACTACGCGGACCAGGCGCGCAAGGCGCGCTTCGATTTCAGCGAATCGGAGGTCAAGCCGTATTTCGAGATGAACCGCGTGCTGCGCGACGGCGTCTTCTACTCGGCCCACGAACTGTACGGCCTGACGTTCAAGCCACGCGACGATCTTCCGCGCTACCACCCGGACGTGCGCATCTACGAGGTGTTCGACGCCGACGGCAGCGCGCTTGCGTTGTTCATGGCGGATCTGTATGCACGTCCGTCCAAGCGGGGCGGCGCCTGGATGAGCGAATTCGTCGGCCAGTCCCGGCTGCTGGGCACCCGGCCGGTGGTGGTGATCAACCTGAACCTGGCCAAGCCCGCGCAGGGTCAGCCGGCACTGTTGACATTCGAGGAGACCACCACGATGTTCCACGAGTTCGGCCATGCGTTGCATGGAATGCTGTCCGGCGTGAACTATCCGATGCTGCATGGCACCTCGACTCCGCGGGATTTCGTTGAGTATCCGTCCCAGTTCAACGAGATGTGGGCGCGCGAGCCGGCCGTGCTGGCGCACTATGCGCACCACTTTCAGACTGACCAGCCGCTGCCGCCGGCTCTGCTGGACAAGGTGCTGGCGGCCGAGAAGTTCGGCCAGGGGTACAAGACCGGCGAATATCTGGCCGCGGCCCTGCTCGACCAGTCCTGGCACCAGATCGGGCCCGACCAGGCGCCGCCGCCTTCGCGGGTGATGGCCTTCGAGAAGTCGTCGCTGCAGCGGGCGCGTGTCGACCTGGCGGCCGTGCCGCCGCGCTACCACTCGCCGTATTTCCTGCACGTTTTCAACGTGGGCTACGACGCGGCTTACTACGCCTACATATGGAGCGAGGTACTGGCGCGCGACACCGAGCAGTGGTTCCATCGACACGGAGGATTGAACCGCGCCAACGGAGAGTTCTTCAGGGCCAAGGTATTGTCGCGCGGCCGCTCCGAGGATCCGGAGCAGTTGTTCGAGAAGTTCTACGGGGGGCCGGCCGAAATCGGACCACTGCTGGAACGTCGTGGACTGGCGCCGGCGCTGCATAATGCCGGCCGACATTGACCATCACGAATTGACCACTACGAGGCGCACCGTTCAGTCGTTCGAAATGCTCCAGGCGTCGCCTGCGGCGCAGTGGCCGGCCGCGCCCGGCGAGGCCGACGCGCGCTGCGGGGTGCCGCTCGCCCGCGTCAAGCAGGCGCTGGCCCGCTTCGGTGACGGCCGGCCGGCGCTGGTGATCGATGTGGCGCGAGTGCGCTACAACGCCCGGCGCTTTGCCGCGGCAATGCCGTCCGTGCGCCCGCACTACGCGGTCAAGGCCAATTCCGACCGGCGCGTGCTGCAGGCGCTGGCGCAGCAGGGCGTCGGATTCGAGATCGCATCCTCGACCGAGCTGGACCTGGTGCGTTCGATCGGCGTGCCGGCGGCCGAGATCCTGTACAGCAATCCGGTGCGGGCCACTGGTGCGATCGAATATGCGGCGCGCCGGGGTGTCGAGTGGTACGCCATCGACTGCGTGCAGGAGCTCGGCAAGTTCGCCGCATTGAAGCCCGACGCCAAGCTGTACCTGCGGATCGAGACGAGCAACGAGGGCTCGGACTGGCCGTTGAGCGGCAAGTTCGGCGCCGGCGAAGCCGACATCGATCCGATCATCGAGGAAGCCGTCCGGCTGAAGCTGGATGTCGCCGGGGTGACCTTCCATGTCGGCAGCCAGTGCCGCAACCCGGAGAACTGGCGTACGGCGACTCGAAGCGCGCGCGCGGTGTTCGAACGGCTGACCCGTGCGGGACTGCGCCCGCGTCTGCTCGACCTGGGCGGCGGCTATCCGGTCCAGCTGACCGAGGCGACGCCCTCGATCGAGGCGATCGGGACGCTGATCGGCCAGGAGCTTGCGCAGTTCAACCGGGATATCGAAGTGATCGCGGAACCGGGGCGATTCATGGTGGCCGATGCCGGCTGCTTCGTGGCGCACGTGATCGGAACTGCGCTGCGCCACGGTCAGCGATGGATGCACTGGGACGCCGGCGTTTTCGGCGGCCTGTTCGAGACGATCGACGGCCTGCGTTACAACCTGCATGCGGAGCGCGACGGCGTGCGCGTTCCGTGGTACGTTGCCGGCCCCACCTGCGACTCGGTCGACGTGTGCATGCGCGACCAGTTGCTGCCCGAGAATATCGTCGAAGGGGATTCGATCTACGTGCTGAATGCGGGCGCCTACACGACCGCCTGCGCGAGCCAGTTCAACGGATTTGCGCTGCCTCAAGTCATTGTGATCGACACCCGTACGGATTGATCGCTGACCCGCGGGCGCGATCCGTACCGCTGCGCCGACGGCCGCTCGGTTGCCGATCGGCGACCGCTTAACAATCAGGACCGCGTGGTGATTGACACTCGAATCCAATGCTGGAAGCGGTGGCTTGTTGTGCGTCGCTTCAATTCGTTTCAATTTGTTTCAGCGTTCCCTCGAAGGGATTAACTGACCAGCGGGAAATTCCCGGTTGTCTGCGACCGCATGAAGGTCGATAGTTTTTTCCCCAAGCCATCCGAAGGAAGAGGCAAGCGCGATGAAACGCACAACTTTGATTGCAGGCACAGGGGTTGCGCTGCTCGCTGCCACGATCCTGGTTGCGTGCGGCGGCGGCGGGTCCTCCAGCGGCTCATCGGGAACACCCCGCATGATGGGAGCCAGCGGCGTGATCACAGGCTTCGGCAGCGTGTTCGTCAACGGCCGGGAGTTCGCCACCGGCATGCAGACGCAGGTGCTGGACGGCGATAGCGATGACGCGGCCTCCTCGACGGCGGACCTGCAGGTCGGCATGACGGTCGATATCGACGCCGATAGCGGCACCGCCACGATGCTGCGTTTCACCAGCGCGGTCCGCGGCGAAGTCGACGCGGTCGACTCCACAATGAGCACCCTGACCGTGCTCGGGCAGACCGTGCGCGTTACCAGCGGCACGTCGTTCGCCGGCAACGTGTCCAACGGCTCCACCTCGGCGCCGGTCGCTCAGCTTTCCGATATCCATGTCCACGATTACGTGGTCGCGTTCGGCTACCTCGAGTGCCCGGGTTCGAGTTGTTCATCGGGGGCGACCAGCATCGTCGCGACGCTGGTCAACGAGCCCGCCTCGGTCGGCAAGTACCGGGTGCAGGGCTACGTGACCAACTACAGTTCCAGCACCAACAGCTTCACGATCAACGGCCTGACGGTCGACATCGCGACGACGGGCGCCTCGCCGACCGTGTGCAACACGATGAATTGCACGTTTGCCGACGGCGACTTCGTGTCGGTGCGCTCGACGATGGCCCCGACCGGCACGTTCGCCGCTATGGGGAGCACGCTGACCTTGACGGCCAGCGACGTGAAGCTCAGGCCCGTGGCTCCGACCTTTGCGGTGGGCAGCACGGTCACGATCGAGGGCCCGGTCAGCCAGCTGAGCGGCACCCGCTTCATGGTGCGCGGAATCACGGTCGACGCCTCGGGCATCGCCTCCAGCGTAACCGGCCTGGTCGACAACCAGATCGTCGAAGTCACCGGCACGATATCTTCGAGCAACACGCTGACCGCCACCTCGATCGAGGTGGAGCGGTTCGCCACGTTCGCATTGATGGGAGCGCTCGACTCGGTGTCGACTACGGGCTTCTCCGTTCTCGGCCAGCCGTTCAGCGTGACCAGCAACACGCGCTTCGTCGACTGGTCCAAGGGCATGCGTCCGTTCAACTCGAGCAACTTCTCGACCGTCCTGACGGGCAGTGACCAGGTGATCGTCAGCGGTTATCCGTCCGGCAGCGGCAACGTGGCCACGCGGGTCGAGCGCATTCCGACTCCGAGCTCGCCGAAGGCCGGCGTGGAGGGCGTCGTCAGCGCCGACAGCGCCTCGGCGGACACGATGACGGTGGCCGGCATTGCGGTGACGCTGAATTCGAATACGAAACTGTTCTACTCCGGCGCCGGATCGGCGCCGACGCTGCCCGGTTTCTTCAATGCGATCACGACCAACACCACGGTCGCGGCGGCGTTCGGAGTGCCAGGGTCGGGCGCCGGCACGATCACGGCGGCCGACGCCGCGGTGCTGCGGCTAGGCTCGCACTGGGGCGACGGCGACTGAGAGGGCGCGCCGGCTGGGGCGGAAGGAGCCTCACGGCTCCTTCCGCCGCGTCGTTACCGATATCCCCCGTCCGGCATCAACACCTGCCCGACCAGGTAGGGCAGCGTCAGCAGGTGGGCCACGCACTGGCCCATCTCTTGTGGCGTTCCCCACCGTCCCATCCATATTTTCGCGCTCTCGGTGGCTCTCACATCGTCGGGCAGCGTGTCGTTCAGTGCGGTCTGGATCCACCCGGGCGCCAGTGCGTTCACGCAGATCCGCATCGAGGCCAGCGGCTGAGCGGCATTGCGCATCAGCAGGTTCGCGCCCGCTTTCGACGCGTCGTAATGGGCAGAAACCGGATCGTAGGCATTGACCCCGTTGGAAGACGTGACCAGCACGATCCTGCCTTTCCATTCGTCGACCACCGGGTTGTCACGCATCATCATTGCGGCGTACTTCAACACCAGGAATGATCCGGTCAGGTTGGCATTCAGAACGGTGTCCCACTCTTTCTGGGTCTGCTCGAAAAATTCGGTATTCGGCGAAATGGCGGCGCTGTGAACGACGTACCGGACATCGCGCGCGCTGCGGCCGGCCTCGGCAAAAAAGTCCGCCACCGATTCTTCCCGACCCACCTCGCAGGCGAGCGACAGCACCCGGGAGCGCGGCCCGGCGGCGCGCAGCCGGTCGAGTGCCGATTCGGTTTTGCTCGGATTGCGGCTGGCCGAAATCACCACATCACCGCCGCTGCGCACGATGGTTTCGGCGATGGCCAGGCCGATCCCGCTTGCGCCGCCGGTGACGACCGTGGTCGTGCCCGAGAAGTCGAACGTGACCTGTGCCATCCCGCCCTCCCAAATCGAGCCCATGATAGGGGAGGCGAACGAGGGCCGCACTCGAACCTGCTAGATTGCGCCCCGCGCGCAAATCAGAACCCGCGAACGTGATTTCACGCACCATCCCCCCGCCGACACGACGCCGCTTTCGATCCGGCTCAGCCGCTTGCGGCCGGGGCTGGCTTGCGCTGGCGCTGCTCGGGCTTGCAGCCCCCAGCCCTGCGCAGTGGAAGTCCGACCTGCAAACCTGCGCAGGGGCCTCGCTTTCGCCCGAGGAGCGCAGAGAGGCCTGCACGCGCGCGCTGCAGTCCGATCAGTTGTCGACGGTGGACCGCGCCGTCACGTACAACAACATCGGCGTGGCCTGGAAGGCGCAGGGCGACCTGGACCGGGCCATCGCGGCCTACGATCGGGCCATCGCGACCGACCCGCGCCTTGGGAACGCATACAACAACCGTGGAGCCGCGTTCGGTGCCAAGGGGGATCTTGGCTCGGCGCTGCGCGACTTCGACCAGGCCATCGCGCTCGATCCGCAGCTCGCTCAGGCCCATCGGAATCGGGCGCTGTTGTTGCAATCCCGGGGCGATCTGGAGGGGGCCATCAAGGACTTGGACGAGGCGATCCGGCTGGAGCCTCGGACCGCGCAGATCTACGTCGAACGGGCGGGCGCCTGGGAAGCCAAGGGGGACCTGGGCAAGGCGACCGCCGACCTGAACGAGTCGATCCGCCTGGAGCCGGAGCGCGCGGAGCTGTTCGTGGCGCGCGGTGTGCTGTGGGACCGTCAACACGACACGACGCATTCGATCGCCGACTACGATGAGGCAATCCGGCTCAATCCCCTGCTCGCGGCAGCCTACAACGACCGCTGCAACACCTGGCTGATCAAGGAGGCGTACAACCGGGCGGCCGAGGATTGCAACGAAGCGCTGAAGCTGGATCCTGATCTGGCCCAGGCTCACTTCAACCGTGGTGTCTTGTGGGTTGTCGGGAGCGACTTTGGCAAGGCCAAGGACGAATTCGATCAGGCGATCCGTCTTCAGCCTCAGTTCGCGCCGGCCTACAAGAGCCGCGCCGCGCTGAATTTCGACGACGGCCGGTTCGACGCAGCACAGGCCGACCTGGCGCAGGCCGCCCGCCTGCTTCGCTCCGATCCCTATGTGAGGATCTGGCTGTACCTGGCGCAGGCGCGCGCGGGGCATGCGGACGCGGCGGCGCGCGAGCTGGGTCAGAGCGTGGCGGACGCTGCCAACGGCGCGTGGCCCGGGCCGGTCGTCCAGTTGTATCTGGGCCGCAGCGACCCGGGTTCCGTGTTCAAGGCGGCGCAGCAGGGGGACGCGCGCGCGCAAGCCGATCAGCAATGCGAGGCGGCCTTTTACGTGGGCGAATGGCATCTGTTGCGCGGTGAGAATGGACAGGCACTGCGCCTGTTCGAGGATGCGCAGCGCACCTGCCGAAAGAGCTTCAGCGAGTCGGGCGGCGCACGGGCCGAGCTCGACCGGATGGCGCGCTAGCGGCGGTCAAGGTCGCCGCGACGTCCGCGCTCCGTTTCGAGCCGGTTAATTCCCCTTCGACCCCATGGCATTTTCTGTCATCCGGGTCAGCGCCCAATGCGTTATGCTGCAGTGCAATATGACTCCGCAGGAACGTATCCGATGAACGATCTGACGATCTACCAACCGGATCTTGCGCTGCCGGCGTGGCGCCGCCCGTCCCCGTCCATGGCGCCGTCCATGGCGCCGTCCATGGTCCCGTCCATGCTCCCGGCCACGCTGCCGTACCAGCTGGCGGCGCGAATGGCCAATGTCGTGCTGACGGCGCAGGTTCAGATTTCCTACGCGTGTGCGATCGCGGCCAGCGAAAACGCGGCGCGCGCCGCCGATTGCATCGAACAGACTTGGCCGGACACGCCGCTGCGGTCGTTGACTGCCGGGGCCTACCGGGCCCAAGCGCGCGCACGGGCGCAGGCGGCCCGCGATGTGCTCGCGCGTGCCCGCCGGCACTGCGGCCTGGCTTACGCGCGGCTGGTTCCGTAGATAATCGGAGGCGATGCCGGAAACACTGCTGTTCTCCGCCGCGGTCGCCTTCCAGTCGGCGCGCAGGATCGGCCTGCTGCCGGACGGGCATCGCGCTCGCCGTCTGCACGGCCACAGTTTTGTCGCCAGGGTCAGCGCTGCGATCGCGCCGGGTTGGGCCGGATTCGCCGGCGCCGAAGCCGCAGAGTTGCGCGAACGCCTCGAGCGCTGTGTGGCGCCGCTCGACTACCAGCTGCTGAACGAGCACCTCGAGGAGCCGACCGACGAGAACCTCGCCCGCTGGATCAAGGCCCGGCTCGAGATCCCGGCAGTCGAGCAGACCGGCATCCAGAGCACGCTGGAGCAAGGCGTCGATCTGGACCGCGACGAACGCGCGCACCTGTGGCGCCGCTACCGGTTCGAGGCGGCGCACCGGCTGCCCAACGTGGCGCCGGGTCACAAATGCGGCCGCATGCACGGCCACGGCTTCGAGGTGAGCCTGCATGCCCGGATCGCGCCCGAACACCACGACCGCTTCGACGTTGAACGCCTGGATCGCTGCTGGGCGCCGCTGCATGCCGAATTTCATCAGGCGTGTCTGAACGACATCCCCGGCTTGGAGAACCCCACCAGCGAACTGATCGCAAGCACAATCTGGCAGCGACTGAAGGGTGTTCCTAAGGCTCGATCATCAGCCCCTGCACGAGCTGGCGGGCGTCGAGGACAGCGACGCGGCCAGCCTGGTGCGTTGGATCAAGGAGCAGGTGCTTCCAGGTCTTCCGCTACTCGACCGGATCGACCTCTTCGAGACGCCCGCGTGCGGCGCGATCCTTGCGTGGGGTGGCGACGGGCCCGCGCTCGTGATCTGATCGCGGATCGCCTTGTGCGGGCGGTGCCTTTGGCACTTGCTCGAGACCGCGCTTTCGAGACCCGGTCCCGGATGTGCGGCGTCGCCGTGGCGGAACGGGCAGCGGCGCCGCGTCGGTCGCGACGACCGGCCGGGACGGCGTGGAGTCGGGCGCGGCGACGGGGCGCGCCGGTGCTGCGTCGGGTACGACGACGGGCCGAGCCGGTGCTGCGTCAGGTACGTTGAAGACCCGGGCCGGTGGCGCTGCATCTTCCCAGATCAGATCGGGGTCGTCCAGGTCGGCTGCTGGATCGTTCCTCGCGATATCGCGGCCCAGCCGAGCCGTGAACAGGAGCAGGCACACGACGATCGCCGTCAGACTGATTCCGGCGGGCAGCACGGCTTGACCGCGGTCCTCGTTCAGGCGGTACACCAGGTTGGACAGCGACAGCAGCAGGGCCAGCATATTTCCGACTACGTGCATCCAGCAAATCCTCGATGGCCGAATGCGGCCGGATGCGAGGTATTGAATCAGGCCGTCGGCAGCGGCGAACGCGGCGGTCGCCAGCCCGGCGCCAAGCAGCCATTCGGAGACCTCTGACCAGAAGGCGCCGCCAGTACCCCAGTAAAGAAGGTCGCTGACCAGCGTCGCAACCATGAACGCGGCCGGCAGCGGAATGAGCGAGATGTACAGCGAGTCCCACTCCTGCGACACCAAGCCGGGCGACCCCAGGCCGCCGCGCCTGCCTTCATCGATGGTGACCATGGTCTTCTCCACGTCAAATCGGGATCCGCTCCTGCAATTCGGCGGCCGCGGTATCAAGCGAGGCCGCCCTGCTCCACTGAGAGCGCAGCGAGTGATCGGCGAGCGTGATGTTCCACTCGGAGCGATCGTGCCGAACGCGGCCATTGCTTGCCGCCGGCCGGTCGATGCGGGGCGAGCAGGCACTGGGAGCGCAGGCCACGTGCATGCCGGCGCGCTGAGCCAGGCGCCGCAGGGCCGCGTTGAAGTTCAGATTCCGCACGAACAGGGTCCGGATACCCCGCCCCGCAGCAACAAGCCCCGCGCGTTCGAGCAGCAGGCTGCCGATGCCTTTGCCGCGCGCCCAGGGCGACACGCTCAATCCGACATTCGCGCCGCCGCTGGTTGACTCAAGGTGCAGCACGCCGGAGATATCGGGAGCCGGCTCCACGACCACGAACACGTTGCCGCCGGATTGCAACAGGCTCTCGACGTAGGCAACGATGTCCACATCGGTCATCACCCATCCGAAACGCAGGAAGCGATCGCGCGCAGTCAATGCCAGGAAATGGCTGGCCAGGTCGTGAAACTGCAGATAGGTCGGGCAGATTGCGGATCTCATAAGAAAAACCTCCCTTGGCGGGCGATCCGAAAAGCGACCGCTCGCGAGTTCAACCAACGCTTCTGGGCCTGCCCGGGCAACGGTGCCGTCCGTCGACGGCGTTGACCCGTGGTGAGAATCAAACTGTCGTGGCGTCCACGTCATACCTCCCGGAGTCTTCGGGCGCTTCCCCTGGGTCCTGGGCGGGCGATCCGCCGGCGGCGGACTCGCAACTCAAGGCCGAGTTCCTTGAAAACCTCAAGCGGCAATTGATGAGAAGCGCCTGCACATGCTCTGAGTGTCAACAGGAATCGATCCGGGGTCACTATGAGCGCTCGATGGAAAATTCTCAACGCGGTTCGGCCCACGAAAGCGGTAAACCGATGAGACGCCAAAGACCGTGAATGCACGGATGGAATGGGGAAAGAAAAGCCCTCTGATGTCGCAATTCGTTGATAAAGATTACCGCGCTCATCGGCCGTAAAGACTATGCAACTGGGTAGGCGTTATCCATTGTTCGAGCGTTGAGTTTGCATCTGAACGCGATCGACACGCCGTAACTCGCGGCTCGACCAACATGAGGATCCGAATGAGAAACGAAGTCACTGCACGCCTGCTCGTGATCACGCTGCTCACCGCCCTCGCGCTCGGCGGCTGCGTCGTTGCCGAGCCGCAGGGCCCGTACTACGCCAGTGAGGTCGTGACGCTGGCGCCTCCGCCGCCGCGCGAGGAGATCATCGGCGTGGCTCCCGCCGTCGGGTATGTCTGGATCGGCGGCTATTGGGGCTGGACCGGCGGGCGGCACGAATGGGTGCCGGGTCGTTGGGAAGCGCCCCGTCCAGGGTACCGCTGGGCCCCACACGCCTGGGTGCGGGAAGAGCGCGGCTGGCGTTTGCACCCAGGGCACTGGGAGCGACATTGACCGCATAATGAGTGATGCCCACAGCCGCCAGCACGGGGACTGCCAGCGCCGACATCCGCGAGACGGTGGACAGCCTCTACCGGGCGGAGTCTCGCCGGGTGCTCGCCACGCTGATCCGGCTGCTGGGTGATTTCGACATCGCGGAGGAGGCGCTGCACGACGCCTTCATCGCGGCGGTCGAGCAATGGCCGCGCGACGGCGTTCCGCAGAACCCGCGCGCGTGGCTGGTGTCCACCGGGCGTTTCAAGGCCATCGACCGGATCCGGCGCCGGAGCAGATTCGACGTCTCGCTGGAGGAGGTTGCGGAGCTGATCGAAGCGATTCCCGCGCCGGAGATCGCAAGCGAACACTCGCACGTCGAGGACGACCGGCTGCGCCTGATCTTCACCTGCTGCCACCCCGCTCTGGCGCCTGATGCGCAGGTCGCGCTGACGCTGCGCGAGGTCTGCGGCCTGACGACTGAGGAAATCGCTCGCGCGCACCTGAGCATGCCGGCCACGGTCGCGCAGCGCATCGTGCGCGCAAAGGCCAAGATTCGGGACGCGCGCGTTCCTTATGAGGTTCCCGGCCGCAGCGAACTGGCCGAGCGCCTGGACGGCGTGCTGCGCGTGATCTACCTCGTGTTCAACGAGGGCTATCTGGCCTCGTCGGGCGAATCGCTAATCCGGCAGAGCCTGACCACCGAGGCGATACGCCTGGGTCGATTGCTGGTCGAACTGCTGCCCGAGCCCGAAGCGGTCGGCTTGCTCGCGCTGATGCTCTTGCACGAATCGCGCCACGCCACGCGCGCGTCGGCCTCGGGCGAGATCGTGCTGCTGACCGAGCAGGACCGCTCCCTGTGGAATCGGCCCCAGATCGACGAGGCGATCGCGCTGGTCGAAGGCGCACTCGCCTCGCGCCGTTTCGGCGCCTACACGCTGCAGGCCGCGATCGCCGCGGTTCACGCGGAAGCGCCGACCGCCGATGCGACCGATTGGGCTCAGATCGTGGGCCTGTACGACGCGCTGCTGCGCGCCGACCCCTCACCCGTGGTGCAGTTGAATCGGGCCGTTGCGCTCGCGATGCGCGACGGCCCGACCGCTGGCCTGGCCGAAATCGATGCGATCCTGGGGCGCGGAGACCTTGCCGACTACCATCTCGCCCACTCGGCCCGGGCCGACCTTTACCGGCGGCTTGGCGACCGCACCGAGGCGCGCAAGTCGTACCTGAAGGCGCTGGAGTTCGCCCGGCAGGCTTCCGAACGCCGATTCCTGGAGCGGCGTCTGGCCGAGCTCGAAAAATAGTTGCCGGCCGTTGTCGAAACGGCGCCCCGCGATTCGACTATGGGGCGAGAGGACCGATTTCGGATTCGCGCTAGCTTGCCAGCCGTAAGTGCGCAGCCGGTAGGTTGGTAGGCGCAACGGTTTCAGGGTCTTGTAACCCCGGTCCAGGAGATGCGATGAGGTACCTGTGCCTGATTTATCTGGACGAAAAGGAGCTGGCTGCGATGCCCGAGCGGCAGGTCAATGCGCTGAACGCCCGGCACCTCGAGTTCAACGACGGCCTGCTCGCGAGTGGCCAGTTCATCGAAGCCGAGGCGCTCGAGCCGGGCAGCGCGACCACCTGCCTGAGGGTGCGCCAGGGCAAAAGCGCGTTCACCGATGGCCCGTACGCGGAGACCAAGGAGCAGGTGGCCGGCTTCTACCTGATCGAGGCGCGCGACCTGAACGAGGCGATCCAGGTTGCGGCGCGGATACCGGCCGCATCGCTGGGAACGATCGAGTTGCGGCCCTGTCGCGACCTGATTGTCGACGGTGTGAAGCACAAGGCGTCGCGCATGTCGCGCTGAAGCCACGGAACAGACGATCAACCTCAACCCCAGGGAGATGCCGATGCGGTTCATGGTGATGGTGAGGGCGACCAAGTCCTCGGAGTCGGGCGCGCTGCCCGACCAGACGCTGCTCGCCGATATGGGCAGGTACAACGAGGAGCTGCTCAAGGCCGGCGTGATGCTGGCGGGCGAAGGTCTGCAGCCCAGTTCAAAGGGAGCGCGGGTGCGATTTTCTCCGGGCAACAAGCGCACCGTGGTCGACGGGCCGTTCCCCGAGACGAAGGAGCTGATCGCCGGTTACTGGATGTGGAAGGTCAAGTCGAAGGACGAAGCGCTGCAATGGCTGACGCGCTGTCCGCATCCGTTCCCCGGCCAGGAAGCCGAGATCGAGATACGGCAGGTGTACGAGGAAGAAGATTTCGCGTAATGCGTGTCGGCACAGAATTGCCCCTCTCCCGCTTGCGGGAGAGGGGCCGGTGGTGAGGGTCTGCACACAGGAGATGCCATGCTGGTTCAAGCGTATTTGAATTTCGATGGGCGTTGCGAAGAGGCGCTCAACCTCTACAAGAAGGCGCTCGGCGCCGAAGTGACGATGCTGATGCGGATGAACGAAAGTCCCGAACCGCCCAAACCCGGCGTGGTTGCACCGGGCAGCGGCGACAAGGTACTGCACGCCGCCTTCCGGATCGGCGAGACGATGCTGCTGGCGTCGGACTGCTATTGCAGCGGCAAGCCCGTGTTCCAGGGAATCAGTCTGACGATCACGGCGCGCGACGAGGCCGAGGCCAATCGGCTGTTCGCCGCGCTGTCGGACGGCGGGCAGGTGACGGCGCCATTGAGCAAGACCTTCTTTTCGCCGCGCTTCGGCATGGTGACGGATCGCTTTGGCGTGGCGTGGATGGTCCTGGTGCCGCAGTAAAGCCAGCGCCCCGCCCGGTGATCGCGGTATCCTTCCGAACGGCCCGCGCCGCATGGCTCGGGCCGCACTCTTTTTTTTCGGCGGGGGCTGCCCTGGTGGGCCTCGAGCCCGACTGCAGCTATCCTTTCCACCAAGCCGGCCTGACCTGGCGCCGGCGCGTCGTCAAGCAGGGCGACGTGCTGTTCACGATCGACAGTCGCGCAGGCCAACCTGGAGGCGGCGCGAGCAGCCGTGCGGATCTTCGGCAAGTCGGACGCCGAGATCGTGCGAAGGCGGCCCGCTATGACCTGAATACCGGGGCGACGTCAACACCGTCGTGCAGGCTGCCGCCGGCGGTACGCAGGCGACGACCGTGCACGAAGGGGACCGGCTATTCGGGTTGACGGTGCGCCTGAAGCCGGAATACCGCTCGAGCCTGGACGCGGTGCGCAGCATCATGGTCGGCTATTCGACACCAGGCGGGGCGAACGCGTACATTCCGCTGCGCGAGCTGGCGTCGATCACGCTGGACACCGGGGCCTCCTACATCTACCACGAGAGCAACGAGCGCTACATTCCGGTCAAATTCAGCGTGCGCGGGCGCGGCCTGGGCAGCACGGTGGCCGACGCCGAAGCGCGGATCCGCGGTAACGTCAAGCTGCCCCAGGGCTACCGGATCAAATGGGCCGGCGAGTTCGAAGAGCTGCGGCTGGCGCAGCGCCGGCTGGAAATCGTGGCGCCGATCGCGATCGGAGCGATTCTGCTGCTGCTGTACATGTTGTTCAATTCGCTGCGCGACAGTCTGTTGACGCTGGCGGGTATCCCCTTTTTCGGCCGCCGGCAGCCAGGTGCAACGGCCGCTTGCCACGGTCGTGGTCGGCGGCATGCTGCTCGGCCCGATCATGCTGCTGGTGGTCGCGCCGGCCCTGCAGGTGATGGTGCTGAACTGGTCGGCGAGGACTCGCGGGCCCGCACGCGCCCGGCCGCGGGAGAGCGATGATGAGTCGTGAAATCGGAGCTGACGGGCCGACGGGCGGGCGCCGCCGGGGAGCGCTCGCGACCATGGCGGCGCTGTCGGCGATGCTGTGCGCGGCCTGCGCGGTAGGGCCCGACTTTCTCCGGCCGGCGCCGCCCGATGTCCAGGGCTATGTCCGCGAGCCTCTGGGCGGTACCGCTACGGCGCCGGTTGCTGCCGGCGCGGCGCAGAGCTTCAGCGCGGGCGCCGAAGTGCCGGCGCGCTGGTGGACCGGGTTCGGATCGCCGTCGATCGACCGCCTGGTCGAGCGCGCCTTCCAGCGCAATCCGACCGTGGATGCCGCGAAGGCCGCGCTGCGGCAGGCGCACGAGTCCACCGCGGCGCAGTTCGGCGCGTCCTTTCCGGTGCTGCAGGCGAGCTACTCGCCCAGCCGCGCCGAAAACGCGATCGGCACGATCGCGCCCACGTTGAACTCCGGCGCGCCGGTATACACGCTGCACACGGCGCAGGTCAGCGTCGGCTTCGTGCCCGACGTGTTCGGCCTGAACCGCCGCGCGGTCGAGTCGCTGGCGTCGCAGGAAGAAGCGCAGCGCTTCCAGCTCGAGGCAACGTACCTGACGCTCGCCTCGAACGTCGTGGCGGCTGCGATCCAGCAGGCGGCGCTGAAGGCGCAGGCCGATGCCGCCGAAGACATCATTCGGGCTGTGCGGCGCTCGCTCGAGCTGCTGCGCGAGCAGGCGCGGTTGGGCTACGCGTCGGGCCTGGACGTCGCCTCGCAGGAATCGGCGCTGGCGCAGGCCGAGTTGGTGCTGCCGCCGCTGAAAAAGCAGCTGGAGCAGTCACGCGACCTGCTGGCCGTGCTGGCCGGAGACCTGCCGGCTCAGGGGCAGCCGGCACAGCTCGATCTGGAGACGCTGAAGCTTCCCGAGGAGCTGCCGTTGAGCGTGCCCTCGAAACTGGTCGAGCACCGGCCAGACGTGCGGGCCGCCGAGGCGCTGGTGCATGCGGCCAGCGCCGAGGTCGGCGTCGCGGTCGCCAACCGCCTGCCGCAGTTCTCGATCTCGGCCGTCTATGGTGGCACCGCCACGCAGTTTGCGCGGATGTTTGCCGACGACAACAGGTTCTGGTCGATCACGGGCAACGTCAGTCAGACGATTTTCGACTTCGGCACGCTACGCCACCGGCAGCGTGCTGCCGAGGCAGCGCTCGACCAGGCGACCGCGCAATACCGCAGCGTCGTGCTGACCGCGTTTCAGAACGTCGCCGACAGCCTGTATGCGCTCCAGGGCGATGCCGACGCGCTCGCCGCCTCCGTCAAGGCAGAAGGGGCCGCCCGCAAGACGCTCGATCTGACGCGTCGCCAGCTCGACGCCGGTGCGGTCAACGTGCTGGCGCTGCTGAGCGCTCAGCAGGCCTACCAGCAGACCAGGATCTCCCGCGTTCAGGCGCAGGCCGCGCGCCTGACCGACACGGCGGCGCTGTACCAGGCGCTGGGCGGTGCCCCGATTCAGTTCTGATCCGCGCGAAACGCGCAGCTACGCCGCGCCGAGCGCGAAGCAAAACCGCACGCACGGTTGCCGCTAGCGTGCCGTTGAAATCGGGCACCAGGTGCTCCAGGCGCAAAGGCGCGATACCGGGAATGTCGATGCAGATCGTGGCGAGGACTGTAACGGATCTTCGGGCGGTCATCGACGATTGAACCTCGGACAAACTGGGCGCCACTCACCGCGGCCGACCGAAGCGCGCGACGCGCGCCAGCCGGCAGAGCGGTACGTTGGCGGCAGGTGGATCTGTAAAGACCCGTTATGCAAGGCCGTCGCCTCGGCAATGGAGTCCCTTGATGACCTCTGGCAACAACAGGCTGTTCCCGTGTCTTGGGTGGCCACTTGGTGATGGAAGAGTGCGGTGAGACAGGTCGCCTGGTTGCGTGCGATTCTTTTCGTTCCAATCTCGATGTTGAGCGGATTGGCCCACGCGGGGGGTGATCCCGCGCGCGGAGCCGAGCTCTTCCGTCAGAACTGCGCTTCCTGTCACAGCCAGGAACGAGGGCAGAATCTGGTCGGCCCGTCTCTCTATTCGGTCGTCGGCCGCCGTGCTGCCAGCATTGCGGATTTCCCATACTCGGCCGCGATGAAACGCAGCGAGATCGTCTGGACGCCGGATCAGCTGCTGGCCTACCTGAAAGCGCCGCGAAAACACGTGCCTGGCGTCAGGATGATGTTTCCGGGGCTGGCTGACGAGAAAGACCGCGAGAACGTCGTCGCATTCCTCGCAACCCTGGGCCAGGCACCTTCCCCGAGTCCGAACGCTGCCACGTCGCAAAACGCCCTGAGTCCCACGCGCCTTCAATGAGTGGGCTGCAACAGTTCATCAAGACAGCGCCACGCGTGCCTTTCGC
>VBCK01000092.1 GCA_005882215.1 Betaproteobacteria bacterium
TTCAACAATCGCGTCATCGAGACGACCACCGACGGTACGATCGTATGGTCGTTTGGACTGGGGCCGAACGATTTTTCCGAACAATCGATCATCGGTGTCAACGACGCCCAGCGCGTCGGGCGATTTACTCTGATGGCGGGTACCGGTACACCGCCGGGCGTAATTCCCCAGGCCCCCAACGGCGCGGTTGACAATCGCGTCATCCTGCTGAGCCCGAAAGGGAAGATCGTCTGGCAGTATGGCCAGTTCGGACAAACCGGCTCAGCGGCCGATCTGTTGAGTACGCCGGTCCAATGCACGTGGCTGCCGAATTTCCACGTGCTGATCACCGATCAAGGTAATAACCGGATCATTGAAGTGAATTTGCGGAAGGAAATCGTCTGGCAGTATCCGGGTTCAAACACCAACCCGGCCGATCAGCTCAACAGCCCGAACTCCGCCGAGTTGCTCGATAACGGACACATCCTTATTTCCGACGAAAACAACAACCGGGCTATCGAGGTCACGCGCGACGATCAGATCGTCAAGACGTTCACCGCCGGCGGCACGGTGGGCCCGGTCGCCTTCTCCAGCCGC
>VBCK01000169.1 GCA_005882215.1 Betaproteobacteria bacterium
CGAAGACATTCGCGTATACGTTCGATCACTACGCCGAAATCATGAATCGCTTCACCGAAGCGCTCGGACTCTCGCGCTACACGCTTTACCTGCAGGATTACGGTGGCCCCGCGGGTTTTCGCATGGCCTTGGCCTATCCGGACCGGATCGACGCTCTGATCGTCCAGGACGCTGTGGCGCACAACGAAGGCCTGGGTGCAAATTGGAAGACGCGTCGGGCCTTTTGGGCTGATCGCGCTGCCAACGAAAGCGCGCTTCGCACCAATCTCCTGTCGCTGCAGACGACGCGGACGCGCCATGTCGGGAACGATCCCAACGTGGAACGCTATGACCCGGATCTGTGGACCGACGAATTTGCCTTTCTCAACCAGCCCGGCCAGGCCGATATTCAAAGCGACCTCTTCTACGACTACCGCACGAACGTCGATTCCTACCCGAAGTGGCAGGCCTGGATGCGCGAGACGCAACCTCGCCTTCTCGTCCTCTGGGGCAAATACGACCTGTCTTTCGAGCTGTCAGAACCGGAGGCCTATCGTCGCGACGTGCCGAACGCTGAAGTTCACGTTCTCGAGGCCGGTCATTTCGCATTGGACACGGCTGCAGATGAGATCGCCGCGTTGGTCCGAGGCTTTGTCGGCTCTTCACGTTGAAGGGGCCGGATCGCCATCAGCTAGCCGCCGCCTCGCGATGGCGTTCGGGTATCAGTGCGAGTGCCCGCTCCAGCGACAAGGTCTTTTGCCATCTATCCACCCTGGCTTAGAACACGTGCATCGCGCTACATCACCCCGGTCGGCAACCGAGAGCGTACGGACGCGACCTACGGCTTGGCCGACTATTACGGATTCAAGACGGGAGAACTGGTCACCGACGACCAGCGTAATGTCACGCGCTGCGCATCGACGGTGCGGATGAACTGGACTGGGTGCTGACACTCGGAGCCGTGGTGCGCACAGAAGGCGGCGAGTCGCTCCGCAAGGGCGACACCAGACACCAACGTCAAACGACAAATCGGGAGAAGCACATGGGTATGGCGGCGAAGCACTTTGGAAGATCACTGGCTTCAGTACTAGCGCTCGTCGTTTCGGCTCCAGTCGTAGCAGCCGACACGCCGGTGACGACGCAGATCGTGGATGCGCTGAACAAGTTGTATGGCACGCATCCGGGATTCCGCGCCAACCATGCAAAGGGCGTAGTGGTAGAGGGTCATTTCAAGGCTTCGCCGGGGGCGGCGCAGCTCAGCCGCGCATCGCTGTTTGATGGGCGCGCCATCGCGGTGACGGTGCGTTTCTCCGACAGCGGTGGCCTGCCGGATGTCGCGGACGGGTCCGCAGGCGCCAATCCGCATGGCATGTCGATCAAATTTCACCTGCCGGGCGGAACCGACACCGACATGGTAATCAACTCGCTGAAGTTCTTTCCGGTAGCCACTGGAGAGGACTTCCGGGATCTGCTGCTGGCGATCAGCGAGAGTCCGCCCAATGCGCCGAAGCCGACCAAAGTCGATCAGTTCATGGCGAGCCACCCGAGCGCGCCGAAGGCGTTTGCCACCGTCTCAACTCCGGGCAGTTTTGCAGATGAGGAGTACTACGGCATCGACGCTTTCGTCTTTGTCAGCAAGGACGGACGCAAGCAGGCTGTGCGCTACATCATGGCGCCGGAGAAGGTGGTGCACCTGACGCCGCCCGAAGCCGGCAAGAAGGCCCCCGACTTCCTGGTGGACGAACTGCCCAAGCGAATTGCACAAAAGCCGGTCGTGTTTCATTTGAAGGCGCAGCTTGCCGCGGCCGGCGATCAAACCAAGGACCCGAGCGAACCCTGGCCTGACACCCGCAAAGTGGTGGAACTCGGCGTGCTGACGCTGGACAAGCCCGTGGCGGACAGCTTGGCGGTACAGAAGAAGTTGCTATTCATGCCAACGCAACTTACGGACGGCATTGAGCTTTCGGACGACCCTCTGCCCATCGTGCGTGCCGGCGCGTATACGGTGTCGTTTGCGCGGCGGCAATAAGCGTCGAAAGCTCGACGCCGCAGCATGAGGACTGTGAGGAGCGAACGGCTCAGGCACCTCCTGCGGTCGCGACGGCTTGCGCTTGCTTGGCCTCTGCATGAACCTTGGGACAGGTGCCCTGCACGTCCTCGCGGATGATTTGCGCCAGACGCAGCGCACCGGGTCCAGCGTAGTCGCGGTCGGCGAAGACCAGGTACAACTCTCCGGACAGCTTGGCCCCTTCGCGCAATGGCAGCGGCTTGAGCAGGCCGCTTTCCAGCTCGTTGCGGATGGTTTCCTCGGAGAACCATGCGAACCCCAGCCCCATGCACGCGGCGTGAATCGAGGTCGCCTTGTGGCTGACCGTCCAGATCTGCTCAGCCCCAACCCGACTGCCGCTGCGGCGCTGGCTGCCGCTGTCGCGAATCAGCAGGTGGCGGTGCTTGCGCAGATCCTGCAGCGTGAGGTCGCGACCCAATTGGTGCAGCGGATGATCGGGGTGAGCGGCTAGGATGAAGTTCAGCCGCATCAGCGGATCGCCGACGAAGCCGGCCGGCACTTGTGAGCAGACCGCCAGATCGACCTTGCGCTGAAGCAGCATCTCCTCGGTCCCGCTGAGCACGCTCTCGTACAGCTCGATGCGGGTCTGGGGCCGCTCATCGGCGAAGCGCGCAAAGCACTGCAACAGCAGCCAGGTCGGAAAAATGATCTCGACGGCCAGACTCAGTTCGGGCTCCCAGCCTTGTGCCAAGTTGCCGGCGGCCATTTCGAGCGAGCCAGCCTCATCCAACAGCGCCTTGGCCCGTCGGTACATCACTTGGCCGGTCGGCGTCAGGTGAGCCTTGCGGCCGATCACTTCGAACACCTTGACCCCCAGCAGCGACTCCAGCTTCTGTACCGCGTAGGTCACGGCGGACTGACTTTTGTGAAGATTTTCAGCGGCTTGCGCGTATCCGCCGGCATCGACGACGGCCAGCAGGGCGCGCCATTGGTCCAGCGTGATCTTTGGGGTGATGGTCATCTATCTATCCAACTGATAACAACCGTCCAAATTTTCGTCTTTTCTATCCAATAAATCAATAGTTAAATGGCGGCAACTCGGGAGCGAAACCGGCTCCTTCACCCAAGGACCAGGAGATACGCCATGACAACGCTGCTTCAGATCAACAGCAGTATCAACAACGGCAACGGTCAGTCGAGCCGCCTCGCCGACCAGTTCGTTGCCGCCTTTCGCGAACGCAACCCCGATGCGCGCTTCATCAAGCGCGACCTGGCGGCCGAGGCCGTGCCGCATCTGACCGCCGAGCGGTTCGGCGCCTTCATCACGAAGCCGGAGGAACACACCCCGACCCAACGCGCGGTGGTGGCCTACTCGGACGCGCTGATCGCCGAGTTGAAGAGCGCGGATGTCATCGTGCTGGGATTGCCGATGTACAACTTCGGCGTGCCCTCCCAATTGAAGGCATATTTCGACCACATCGCGCGCGCCGGCGTAACGTTCCGCTACACCCCCAGCGGTCCTGAAGGCCTGCTCACCGGCAAGAAGACCTACGTGTTTGCGGCTCGCGGCGGTCAGCACGTCGGCACGCCGCTCGATACGCAGACCAGCTATGTGCGCGACTTCTTCCGCTTCCTCGGCATTTCGGATGTCGAGTTCGTATACGCGGAAGGCTTGGCCGTAGGTCCCGAGGTGCGCGAAGCGAGCCTGGCCAAAGCGACCGAGCACGCGGTTCGGCTGGCGGCCTGAGCGACCGATTCCCCAGGATCTTTATTTTTCGATTAACGACCTCATTTTCAGGACTACTTCGATGAACAAGCCTTTTGAATCCACCCGCCCTTACACCGACCTGGTCGGCCGCGTGCTGATTGCCGTGATCTTTCTGCTTTCGGGCTGGAGCAAGATCGCCGGCTATGCGGGCACGCAGGCCTATATGCAGTCGGCGGGCGTTCCAGGCGCGCTGCTGCCTGTGGTGATTCTGGTCGAGCTGGCGGGCGGCGTCGCGATCGTCGCGGGTCTGTACACGCGACTGACGGCGCTGATCCTGGCGGGCTTCTCGATCGTGGCCGCGCTGCTGTTCCATAACGGCCCCGACCTGATTCAGCACATCATGTTTCTGAAAAATCTGGGCTTGGCGGGTGGATTCCTCTTCCTGGTGGCCAATGGCGCCGGGCGGTTGAGCGTCGACCACGCACTTCAACGCGCTTGAGCCCATCGGTAACCCACCCCAACGCCTCAGTCCCAAGGAGACTTTGATGAGTAGCGCCAATCCGCGCACCCTGGCCCGCGTGATCCAATCGTTGCCGACCTCCGACGGCGCCGGCGTCAAGTTGCGCCGCAGTCTCGGAGCGCAGCCCGGCCTGCACGTGGACCCGTTCCTGATGCTGGACGAATTCTTTTCCGATAACCCGAACGACTACCTGGCCGGCTTCCCGGCACACCCTCATCGCGGCTTCGAGACGGTCACGTACATGCTCGACGGCCACATGCGTCACGAAGACCACCTGGGAAATCGTGGAGACCTCGGTCCCGGTGGCGTGCAGTGGATGACTGCGGCGCGCGGCATCATTCACTCCGAGATGCCGCAACAGACCGAAGGGCGGATGCGCGGCTTCCAGTTGTGGATCAACCTGCCGTCGAAGGAAAAGATGAAGCCGGCCGGGTATCGCGACATTCCCGCGGGCGAAATCCCGGTGGTGCGTCTGCAAGGTGGCGGCCAGGTCAAGGTCATCGCCGGCGCGTTCGGCGATACGCGGGGCCCGGTCAACGGCAATGGCGTGCGGCTGTCGACCGACCCGCTGTATCTGGATGTGCATCTACCCGGCGGGGCAGAGTTCGTCGCACCACTGACGTCCGGCCACAACGCGTTCCTCTACACCTATGAAGGCAGTGCCGAAATCGGTCCGTCCGGCCAGGCGAAGCCGTTGCCTCATCGCGCCGCCGGCGTGCTGTCGGACGGCGGCGAAGTGCGGGTGAAGGCCAGCGCCGACGGTGTGCGTTTCCTGCTGCTGGCGGCCAAGCCTCTGCACGAGCCCGTGGTGCAGTACGGGCCGTTCGTGATGAATACACGGGAGGAAATCGAGCAGGCTCTGGCCGATTATCGGGGAGGGCGCCTGGCTGCGACGGCCTGATGCATCGGGTACGATGGATCTCGGAGGATGGGTGAAGACGTCCGGCAACCGAGGCGCGCGGCGCGTCGCGCTCTCGGACCATCGCCGACTATCGGGCCGATGACCGGTTCAGGGCTACAGCGGCGCGTATGAGCGTCTTGAAGGCATCCTCATCTATTTCATCACCCTCATGGAAGTCGATAGCGCGCCTGGCGTTGCCTTCAAGGCTGGAGTTGAATAGCCTTGAAGGGTCCTTGAGCGACGCGCCCTTGGAGAAAGTCAGCTTCACGACGCTCTTGTACGTCTCGCCGGTGCAGATCAGTCCATCGTGAGACCAAACCGGAACGCCTCCCCACTTCCACTCCTCGACCACCTCAGGGTCAGCCTGTTTGATGAGAGCGCGGACATGGGAAAGCGTCTTGCCCCTCCAGTCGTCCAGTTCCTTGATCCTCGCGTCGATCAGCCCAGAAGGGGATTCGCCCTTGGTCGTTGCGCTCTTTTTCATATCCGCGCCAATACCTGCTCCAGGGCCGCAAAGAACTGCGGCCACCCGCCCTTGGCGCCCTGGTAGGCCTGCTGCTGATCCGGCCGGAAGCCCGACTGCTCCATGCGCAGGTGGGTCCCCGTGCTCGTAGGGGTGAGAGTCCAAGTGACGACACT
>VBCK01000170.1 GCA_005882215.1 Betaproteobacteria bacterium
CTGAAAGGTTTAACTGAGGATGGTCACAAGACAAACCCGGCCACCGCGGTCGCGGCGGGCCGAGCGATTCATCGGCGCATGCGGAGGCACTTTCGCCGCGACATGCCCAGAAATGCGTTTTGGATGGCGCATATCCGAGCCAAGCGCGGAACGGTCAGTGCACTGACCGCTGACGCTGATGAATTCGGCACGATGCGCGCGCCCGATCGGGGCGCACGCGGAAAACCGGCCATGGCCGGCGGAGCAATTCGGGAGGGAGCTGGGGAAACCCGGACGGACGACCGCGTTGGCGGCGCTCACGGTTTCAGGGGGAGAAGCGGCCCCGCAAAACCCGTGCGTCTCGTTACCTGTGGGTTCCTTATTACTGGCGGCGAACCGTCTACTGTGACTGTCCGAGTTCAATTCAGTGATCGATCAGTTGATCGAGCAACCAAACAGGTCGCACTGTAACTCTGAATCGCGCAACATCGCAAGAGTTTTTTGCAAACGTTTCGCGTCAATCGCAAAAATTCGGATCGTTCGATCGCATGTACTGCGGCCGATTGCGCTGCCAGTTCGATCATTCCCAGCTCAGTGCGCCGCCGGTCTGGTACTCGATCACGCGCGTCTCGAAGAAGTTGCGCTCCTTTTTCAGGTCGGTCATCTCGCTCATCCAGGGAAACGGATTGTCGGTGGCTTCGAACAGCGGCTCCACGCCGATCTGCTGGCAACGCCGGTTCGCGATGTAGCGCAGGTAGCCCTTGAACATCGGCGCATTCAGCCCGAGTACTCCCGTGGGCATCGTGTCCTCGGCGTAGCGGTATTCCAACTCGACCGCCCGCGCGAACAGGTCCCGGATCCCCTCCCGGAACGGCGCGGTCCACAGTGCCGGGTTCTCCAGCTTGATCTGGTTGATCAGATCGATGCCGAAGTTGCAGTGCATCGACTCGTCGCGCAGGATGTACTGGTATTGCTCGGCCGCCCCGGTCATCTTGTTCTGGCGCCCCAGCGCCAGGATCTGGGTGAACCCGACGTAGAAGAACAGGCCCTCCATCAGGCAGGCGAACACGATCAGCGACCTGAGCAGCGCCTGGTCCGCCTCCGCGGTCCCGGTCCGGAACGACGGATCGGTCAGCGTGTCGATGAACGGGATCAGGAACTCGTCCTTGGCACGGATCGAGGGCACCTCGTGGTACGCGTTGAAGATCTCGGCCTCGTCCAGGCCGAGCGACTCGACGATGTACTGGTAGGCGTGGGTGTGGATCGCCTCCTCGAAGGCCTGCCGCAGAAGGAACTGGCGGCACTCGGGCGCCGTGATGTGGCGATACGTGCCCAGCACGATATTGTTGGCCGCCAGCGAGTCGGCCGTCACGAAAAACCCCAGATTGCGCCTGACGATGCGCCGCTCGTCCTCGGTCAGACCGCGCGGATCCTTCCAGAGCCCGATGTCGCGCGCCATGTTGACTTCCTGCGGCATCCAGTGGTTGGCGCAGGCCGACAGGTATTTATCCCAGGCCCACTTGTACTTCAGGGGCACCAGCTGATTGACGTCGGTATGGCCGTTGATGATCCGCTTGTCCTCGGCCCGCACGCGCTCCTGCGGCGGTCCGCCTGGCGCGGCGTCGGCCGGCGAAGGGATCATCCCGGGTTGAGCCCGGCCGGCGACCGTGCGGCCGGCATCGGACGCGGCCGGCACCCAGGCCGGCTGCGCGGAATTTGCCGTTTCGTTCCAGGAAAGCATCGGTGCTGGCTCCTTCCGTTGTCGATCCAAACCGAGCCGGACTCCTACTGGCAAGCCTCGCAGTCGGAAAAGCCCGCCTGGGCCGGCTTCAAGGCGCACACCCGCGCGCCGGCCTCGTCGGAGGCGTTGGGCACGGCATTCAACTGTCCGGTTCGGGTGGTGGATTTCTCGGCGTGGGTCGCGCCCATCGTCCTGAGGTAGTACGTGGTCTTCAGCCCGCGAACCCAGGCCAGCCGGTACACCTCGTCGAGCTGCTTTCCGGAGGCGCCGCCCATGTAAATATTGAGTGATTGAGCCTGATCGATCCACTTCTGGCGCCGCGCCGCGCACTCAACCAGCCATTTCGGATCGACTTCGAACGCCGTCGCGAACAGCTCCCGGGTCCCGGCCGGGATCCGGTCGATCCGGGCCAGGCTGCCGTCGAAGTACTTCAGGTCGGCGACCATGACCTCATCCCAGATTCCCAGCGATTTCAGCTCCCGCACCAGGTATTCGTTGACCACGGTGAATTCGCCCGAGAGATTCGACTTGACGAAAAGGTTCTGGAACGTCGGCTCGATACTGGCCGAAACGCCCACGATGTTGGAGATGGTCGCGGTCGGCGCGATGGCGACGCAGTTCGAGTTGCGCATCCCGAACCGCCGGATCCTGTTGCGCAGGCTGTCCCAGTCCAGGCTGGCCGAAAGATCCAGCTCCACGTGCCCGCCGCGCTCGGCCGCCAACAGCGCCAAGGTTTCCTGCGGCAGGACGCCCTGATCCCACAGGGATCCGGCGAACGACGAATACCGCCCGCGTTCGGCCGCGAGCTCGGTCGAGGCCCAGTACGCGTAGAAGCACACGGCCTCCTGGCTGCGATCGGCGAACTTCACCGCGGCGGCCGACGCATACGGGATCCCGAGCCGGTACAGGCAGTCCTGGAATCCCATCACGCCGAGTCCGACGGGCCGATGCCGCAAATTGGCGTTGCGCGCCTTGTCCACTGCGTAGTAGTTGATGTCGATCACGTTGTCGAGCATCCGCATCGCGGTGCCCACCGTGCGCTTGAGCTTGTCGTGGTCCACGCCGATCTGCCCGCCCTCGCCCTGGGCCAGATGCGCCGGAAGGTTGATCGAGCCCAGATTGCACACTGCGATTTCGGCGTCGCCGGTGTTCAGCGTGATCTCGGTGCACAGGTTCGAGCTGTGCACCACGCCGACATGCTGCTGGGGCGAGCGCAGGTTGCAGGCATCCTTGAAGGTGATCCACGGATGCCCGGTCTCGAACAGCATGCTGAGCATCTTGCGCCACAGCTGCCGTGCCGGCAGCGTGCGGTACAGCGTCAGCTGCCCGCGCGCCGCCTTGCGCTCGAGCTCCTCGTAGGCCCGCTCGAACGCGCGTCCGGTCAGCTCGTGCAGCTGCGGGCAGTCGCTCGGGGACAGCAGCGTCCATTCCCCGTCCTGCTCGACCCGCTTCATGAACAGGTCCGGGATCCAGTTCGCCGTATTCATGTCGTGGGTACGACGCCGGTCATCGCCGGTGTTCTTGCGCAACTCGAGGAACTCCTCGATGTCCAGGTGCCAGGCCTCCAGGTAGCAGCACACGGCCCCCTTGCGCTTGCCGCCCTGGTTGACCGCGACCGCCGTGTCGTTGACCACTTTCAGGAATGGCACGACGCCTTGTGATTTGCCGTTGGTGCCGCGTATATGCGAGCCGAGCGCTCGCACCGGGGTCCAGTCGTTGCCAAGGCCCCCTGCGTACTTGGCCAGCATCGCGTTTTCCTTGATGGCCTCGTAGATCGAGTCCAGGTCGTCCGCGACCGTGGTCAGGTAACACGACGAGAGTTGCGGGTGGCAGGTTCCCGAGTTGAAAAGGGTCGGGGTCGAGCACATGAAATCGAAGCTCGACAGCACTTCGTAGAACTCGATGGCGCGCGCCTCGGGGTCCATCTCGTTCAAGGACAGCCCCATCGCCACGCGCATGAAGAAGGTCTGCGGCAGCTCAAAACGCCGGCCGTCGTGATGCAGGAAATAGCGGTCGTACAGCGTCTGCAGGCCCAGGTAGGTGAACTGCAGGTCCCGCTGCGGCTGCAGCGCGCGGGCCAGCCGGTCCAGATCGAACCGGGCCAGCCTCTGGTCGAGCCGCCCGGCGTCGATGCCCAGCTGGATGCAGCGCGGGAAATAGTCCGGATAGCGCCGGCTCATCGATGCCTGATCGGCTTCCTCGCCCAGCACTTCGCGCCGGATCGAGTGCAATAGCAGCCGGGCGCTGAGCCGGCCGTAGTCGGGGTCGGTCTCGACCAGCGCACGGGCCGCCAGGATGGCCGACTTGTGCACTTCCGCCAGCGGCACGCCGTCGTACAGGTTCTTCAGCGTCTCGCCCAGCACGGCATCGGCCGATACGGCCGCATCGAGCCCATCGCAAGAAGCCTGGATCAGATCCCGCAGCGCGGTGCGATCCAAGAGGAAGCGGCGTTCGCCGTCGACCACGTTCAGCTCGGCCGGCGCCGCCTGCCGCTCGTCGCGCCGGCGGGCGCGCTGCTGGGCGCGGCGCTCCCGGTACAACACATAGGCCCGCGCCACGTCGTGCGCGCCGGCCCGCATCAGGGAAAGTTCGACCTGGTCCTGAATGTCCTCGATATGGAAGCTGCCGCCCGCCGGCTGGTGCCGCAGCAGCGCGCCGACGACCGATGAAGTCAGGGCCTCGACCTGCTCGCGAATCGCCGCCGATGCGGCCCCCTGACCGCCGCGCACCGCGATGAAGGCCTTGCTCATCGCGACCACGATCTTGCTCGGCTCGAAGCCGACCACGGCCCCGTTGCGGCGGATCACCTTGTACTCGTCCAGCGAGGCGGCCTGTGGCCGTCCCAGCCGCTGGTCGGTCTGCCCGCCGCCGGGCACGCCCCGCAGGCGTTCGACCCCGACCGCTCCATCCTGCTGCGTGGAAAGCTGCATCTGAAATCCTTAGTGGAGTTCTGCCTAAATGAATGACAGCCGAGCTTCGACGCGGCTGCGTTCACTCATTTCGACCACAAGCCGTGGGAAGACGTCCGCAACGGCCGGCCTCGGTGTTGCCGGCTTCAGCGCGGGGCGCTGCGAGCGAAAGCGGATGGCGCCCTCAACTACCATATATTGTGGTCCCACGGTCTTCCCGTACAAAGGCTTGTGTGACGATCTTATGGGATGACGGGCGATGGGGCAAGACAAAAATTTCGTGCATGGCAGCACGCCGCCCGCGCGGCCCCGGCGCTGACGTGCGGTGGAATCAGCCCAGAAGCCCGGGTGCGAACGCGGCCGTGTCGACCGCCAGTGCGCGCGCAAAGCGCGGCCAATCGAAGGCCATTCCGGGGTCGGTCTTGCGCGGGGCCGAAACGTCGCTGTGCCCGCGCACCGCGCGCAGCGGATAGGCCGCGAACAGGGCCCGGGCCAAGCGCGCCAGAGCGTCGTACTGGGCGTCGGTGTAGGCCAGCGTGTCGGTTCCCTCCAGCTCCACGCCGATCGAAAAGTCGTTGCAGCGGGCGCGTCCCTCGAACACCGATTCGCCCGCGTGCCAGGCCCGCTCGGCGCAGCCGACGAACTGGATCAGCTCTGCGTCGCGCGCGATCAGGAAATGGGCCGATACGCGCAGCCCGCGCAGCCCGGCGAAATACGGGTGCGCGTCATGGTCCAGACGGTTCGTGAACAGCCGCTCGATGTCCCCGCTGCCGAACTCGCCCGGCGGCAGGCTGATGTTGTGTATCAGCAGCAGCTCGATCAGGGACCCGGCCGGCCGAGCATCCTGATTCGGCGACGCCAGGTGGCGCGCCTGCGCGACCCAGCCCGCCGCGTCGAGCACGAGTCCCGCATCCGGACGCGTCTGTGCCACCGGACGCGCGCTCCTTATTTGAGTCCCAGCCGGCGCATCCGATAGCGCATCTGCCGAAACGAGATTCCAAGCAGCTGGGCGGCCGCCGTCCGGTTGTGCCCGGTGCGCG
>VBCK01000093.1 GCA_005882215.1 Betaproteobacteria bacterium
CGGCCGCCCAGGGCCTGGTGCCACGACTCCAGCGACGGCGTAGCCGATCCGAGCACGACGGCCATGCGTCCGAGCTGGGCGCGCTTGACGGCCAGGTCGCGCGCGGAGTAGCGCACGCCGTCGGATGCCTTGAACGACGCATCGTGCTCCTCGTCGACGATCACGATGCGCAGGCGCGGCAACGACGCGAAAACGGCCAGCCGGGTACCCAGCACGATGCTCGCGCGGCCTTCGTGGGCCGCAAGCCAGGCCGAGGTGCGCTCGGCTTCGCCCAGGCCGCTGTGCAGGCTGACCACGTGCACATCGGCGAAGCGCTGCTGCAGCCGCCGTTCGAACTGGGGCGTCAGATTGATCTCCGGCACCAGCCACAGCGCCTGCGCCTGTGGATCCGATCCGAGCACCGTGGCGACCGCGCCCAGATACACCTCGGTCTTGCCGCTGCCGGTGATTCCGTGCAGCAGGAACGGCGCAAATCCGTGCGACTGCGCGATCGCGCCGATCGCCTTTCGCTGCTCCTCGCGAAGGTCTGGCGGTGCTTCGATCGGCGCGGCGGCCTGGGCGGGCGGCGCGCGCCGCAACCGGGCCATCCGGGTGGCCGCCCTGGGACCGGGAACACGACGCAGCAACGGCGGCAGCGCGCCCAGCACCACTTCGGCCCAGGGATGGTGGTAGTAGTCGGCCGCGAACCTGCAAAACTGCAGCCAGTCCCGCGACAGCATGGGATCGTCCA
The DNA here is from genome assembly GCA_005882215.1 of Betaproteobacteria bacterium. GTDB lineage: Bacteria > Pseudomonadota > Gammaproteobacteria > Burkholderiales > Burkholderiaceae_F > VBCK01. Next base: position 731 of record VBCK01000093.1, read on the forward strand.
GCAGCGCGCGCAGAGGCCGAATGCGCCGCTCTTCGATCGAGCACTGCGGCGACAGGTCTACGATGACGCCGAGCATCAGGCGGCCGGGGCCGACCGGCGCGACGCACCGCATCCCGACCTGTGCGAACGATTGCTGCTCCGGCGCGATCCGGTACTGCAGCGCGTGCGGCACCGGCAAATCGAGCAGTACCTGAGCGAAGAGCGTCGCGCGAGCGGCCGCGCTGGCCTCCGTATTTCCGGCGCTCGTCGACGAGGGCGCTTTTGCGGTCTTTGTCAAGGGCTTCGGCGAGCCCAAGCGCCTGTGGACAACTTTGTGGACAAACACTGCGAAGATGAGCTAAGTCCTCGCCAGGCCTTGTCTTCAATCGGACACATTGCGAGCCTGCGATCGATAATCATTTTTTATTTCAAAGACTTAAACAGAAAAATCAAGCTTCGCAAGCCTTAACGCTTCGGCGAGCCGCATGAATACGGCCGCCGCGCGACTTTGTGCATAAGTCAAGCGAGTCGGGCCCCTTTTGCGGTGTGTCCAATATTCAGCTAGGTGAGTGCCGACTCCGTCGCAAACGAGCCTACTGCCTGAGGCTGCGGCTGTGCTCGTGAACGGCCTGCACCAGCGTATCAACCGCCTCGACTGGCGTGAAGCGGGAGATTCCATGCCCAAGATTGAAAACGTGCCCGCCGCACGTTCCGTCCCCGTTGCGCAAGGGACCGAACGCCTGCAGCACGCGGCGCGATTCGGAGCGGATGACGGGCTCCGGCGCCAGCAGCACGGCCGGATCCAGATTGCCCTGCAGCGCGCAGCGATGCCCGATCCGCGCCCGCGCCCGCCCGATGTCCTGCGTCCAATCCAGGCCCACCGCGTCGCAGCCGCAGTCGGCGATCGCCTCCAGCCAGGCGCCGCCGCCCTTCGTGAACACGATCGAGGGCACCGGCTCGCCCTCGTTCTCCCGGTCCAGGTGCCGCACGACCTGCGAGATGTACGCCAGCGAGAATTCGCGAAACGCGCAATCGGTCAGCACGCCGCCCCAGGTATCGAACAGCATGACCGCCTGGGCTCCGGCCCGGATCTGCGCGTTCAGGTAATCGGTCACCGCGCGCGCATTGACCGCGAGCACCCGGTGCATCAGGTCGGGCCGGGAGTACAGCATTGTCTTGACGGTGCGAAAGTCCTCGGAGCCGCCGCCCTCGACCATGTAACAGGCGAGCGTCCAGGGGCTGCCGGAAAACCCGATCAGCGGAACGCGACCCTGCAGCGCGGTACGGGTCGAGCGCACCGCGTCCAGCACATATCCGAGCTCCAGCTCGGGGTCGGGCGCCGCCAGCGCCTTCACGTCGGATTCAGTTCGCACGGGCCGCTCGAACTTCGGGCCCTCGCCGTCGGTGAATCCGAGGCCCAGGCCCATCGCATCGGGAATGGTCAGGATGTCGGAGAACAGGATCGCAGCGTCCAGCGCGAATCGTTCGACCGGCTGCAGCGTCACCTCGGTGGCCAGTTCCGGCGTCTTGGCGAGCGTGAGGAAATCGCCGGCCCGTCGCCGGGTCTCGTTGTACTCTTGCAGGTATCGGCCCGCCTGGCGCATCAGCCAGATCGGCGTGTATTCCGTGGGTTCCCGCCGCAGCGCGCGCAGCAAAGTATCGTTGGCTGGTTTCACTCGCGTTCGATTCGGGCCATCGAGCCCCTCGGAGGGCACCGATTCTCGCACGCAGGCGCTGCCGGCCTGGATTCGCTGCGAAGCCGGCGCCGTGCGCCTGATGCTTCACGTGCAGCCGGGTGCCCGCCGCTCCGCGCTGCTGGGGCAATACGGTGAGCGCCTGAAGGTCTCGGTGCAGGCTCCGCCGACCGACGGCCGCGCCAACGAAGCGCTGCTGAGCTATCTGGCCGCCTGCCTGGACCTGCGGCCGGGCGCGCTACGGCTCGTGGCCGGTTCGTCCTCGCGCGACAAGTCGGTGCTGATCGCGTGCGACCCGGCCGACGCGACGCGGATCGCGCAGCGCCTCGCGGCTGGGTTCAGCCGCTGAGTTGCGCTGCGTGATCTTTTCTACCTGACTTCTACTTCTTGGTGTCGGGCGTCGCCGGGGCCATTGGGGCCATCGGGGCCGATGGCTTCATGTCGGACTTCTTCGTGTCGCCTTCGGTCTTGGCGATTGCGGCCTTGTGCTTCCTCTTGTGGTGGGCCGACTTCTTGGCGGGTTGGTCGCCGGTCGGGGCCGCCGTCGAGGGCGCGCTTGCGGCGGGCGCCGGGGCGGCCATCTTGGAGTCCTGGGCCAGCACGGCGCCGCTCGCCAGCAGGCCGGTAATCATCAAAGCAACGATCGGTTTCATCACATGCTTCCTTTTGTGTAAGGGATTTGCAAAACGCTCCGGGATCGACCGGCCCCGGCTTCCGACGGGTTAGCGCACTTAAACGGGCCGGCCGATCGGGCGGTTGACAGGCTGGGAGCCGCCCGGCGCGTCCCTGGACCCGGTTTCAAGAAACAGAGCGCGCCCCAAGGCGCGCCCTTTGCAGTCCCAAAGCATAGCGGTTCGCGGCACATCGCTCCACGCGCTGCCGCCCGCTTGAATGCTTACTTCTTCGTGTCGTCCTTCTTCTCCTCCTTCTTCATTTCAGCCTTCATTTCAGCCTTCTTCATTTCCCCCTTCTTCTCTTCCTTCTTGGCGTCGGTCTTCTTCATTTCGGCCTTTTTCATTTCGCCTTTCTTCTCTTCCTTCTTGGCCTCGGTCTTCTTCGCTTCGGCCGCCGGCTTGGCTTCCGCCTTCTTCTCGTCCTTCTTCATTTCGTCGGCAAACGCACCAGCGACCGCGAACAGGCCGGTGATCATCACAGCGATCAGTTTTTTCATCAGATATCCATCATCCGTAAGTTGAAAGGGACGAGCAGGCCGGCCACTCGCCCAAAGCTCGATTCGCCGGATGCCCGCAGCCGATAACGGCACGTGGTCATATTGCGTTGACAAGCGCATTCAACGCCGACCCTGCCCCTCCGGACCCGGCCGCCGCCAGCGCACCAAAATGGGCCAGAGCCAGGCGGAAACCCACCAAAGCGCGATCTGGCGCGCCTGGACCCGGTTCGGCTCGGTGCGCCCGGCGCCGCCGGCCGTCCGGATCAGCAGCGTCACGGTACCGGTGAGGCTCCACAGCAGAGCCGCCAGGAACGCCCATGAACGAACGCGATAACCTCCCGGCACCTGGGCTGCAGCGACCGCGGCCAGCAGCACGTTGAAGATCTGCGCGATCAGCGCGCAGGCCAGCGCCGGGCCAAGGCGCGCAAACGGGTCATCGTGGTGTTCCACCGGGATAGTTTAGAAAATGCCGCACTCTGACGAGGTTCCGATCGTCGCGATCGCCACGGCCCCGGGACGGGCCGGCATCGGGGTCGTGCGCGTGTCCGGGCCGCAGATCGACCCCGTCGTGGCGGCAGTGCTAGGGCCGGCGCTGGCAGCGCGCCTGCGCCCGCGCCACGCCACGCGCGCGCGCTTCCTGGACGCGCACCAGCGCGTGATCGACGACGGCATCGCGATCTTGTATCGCGCTCCGCATTCATATACCGGCCAGGAGGTGCTCGAGCTGCAGGGGCACGGCGGGCCGCTGGTGCTGCGGATGCTGCAGGCACGCTGCCTGCAGGCCGGTCGAGCACTCGGGGCCCGGCTGGCCGAACCGGGCGAATTCACGCTGCGCGCCTTCCTGAACGACCGTATCGACCTGGCGCAGGCCGAAGCCGTCGCCGACCTGATCGACGCAAGCACGGAGGCGGCCGCTCGCAGCGCCAGCCGCAGTCTGGCCGGCGAGTTCTCGGCGGCGCTGGCGCAACTGGCCGAGCAGCTGACACAGGCCCGCGCGCTGATCGAGGCGACGCTGGATTTTCCGGAGGAGGACCTGGAAGAGCTCGGAGCGCGGGACGTGCGCGAGCGGGTCGCCAGCCTTCAGCGGTCGGTCGACGAGGTGATGCGCCGCGCGCGTCTGGGCGCGGTTCTGCGCGACGGCCTGCGGGTCGCTCTGGTCGGGGCGCCCAACGTCGGCAAGTCGAGCCTGCTCAATGCGCTGGCCGGGCAGGACGTGGCGATCGTCACCGCCCATCCGGGAACCACGCGAGACCGGATCGAGCGCAGCATCGACATCGGCGGGCTGGTGCTGAACGTGATCGACACGGCGGGCTTGCGCGCCACCGCCGACGAGGTCGAACAGCTCGGCATCGACCGCACGCTCGCGGCTGTCGGCGAAGCGGACATCGTGCTCGAGCTGGTCGATGCCACCGCCGCGCCCGAACGCGGTTCACCGCTCGATTCCATCCCGCCCGATTCCATCCCACTCGCGTCCATCCCCGACTGGCGCCAGCGGATCGGTGCCCACGCCGCCCGCATCGTGGTGATCAACAAGATCGATCTGAGCGGAGAGCTGCCGGGTCCGAATGCCGGGCGCCTGTACATTTCCGCCAAGACCGGGGCCGGGCTGGACAGCCTGCGCGCGGAACTGCTGCATCGCGCCGGCTGGGACCACGCGCCGTCGGACGAAGGGGTTTACCTGGCCCGCACGCGTCACCTGGATGCCATCGGGCGCACGCAGGATCACCTTCGGGAGGCTGCCGAGCACCTGCAGCCGGCGGCGCTACGGCCGGAGCTGGCGGCCGAAGAGCTGCGCCTGGCCGGACTCGCGCTGGGCGAGATCACCGGACAGGTCACGGCCGATGACGTTCTGGGAGAGATCTTCAGCCGCTTCTGCATCGGAAAATGATTCAGATCACATCGCTGGCCTCTCCAGCTCAGCGATGTACATGAATCGCGACAAAGCCCTTCGCTGCGAGAGCGCGACCACGGTTTCTATATACCGTTGTTGCCTCGCAAAGGCATCGATCCCGTCCGCAGCCTCGATTTCCGATCGGTGAGCGTTTATCGCCTTCAGTCTTCCGCTCGCGTTCAGCACGACGCTGTCGGTTCTGTCCTCCCGGCCGATCAGTCGAAAGCCTGCAGCTTCGAGCAGCCCTTCATTGACACCCGCAGGCACGAACTGCGTATACCCGTTGGCACTGCGCCGCTCGATTTCCCCGTTGGAGACCGGCCCGGTAACGACTGCCGCATCGGTCAACACGAGCCTGCCGCCCGGTTCCAGCAGTCTGGCCATCTCGTCAAAGAAGGCCTTGCGGTCGCGCAGATGCAGCACCGCATCCAGGCAGATCACCGCGTCGAACGACGGACCGGCAAGGGGAATCGGCCGGTTCAGGTCCGCCAGCAGCAGAGCGACCCGGTCCTGAACTCCGGCGGCCGCAGCTCTTGCGCGCCCTGCCTCGATCGCAGGTGCGCTCACATCCACTCCGGTGCCCGTGCAACCGGTCGACTGGACCGCAAAGACCAGAGGGCCGCACGGACCGCAGCCGACGTCCAGAAGCCTGCTGGCAGCGGTCAGGGACAGTCGCCCAAGGTCGGAGCGCAGCTCAGCGGCGGTCACCCACGAATGCTGGCCGATGTCTTCCCCGTGCGCTTCCCGACGCAGCTGTCTGATCAACGGCGCGTCGAATGCCGCGTAGAGCCGGTCGTAGCCCTCGCCCGAGGATGGTTCGGAGGCAGCCATCAGTAACTCCAACAGGGCGACCTGCCCGCTTCGGCGGCAAACGTCCGGACCTGTTACCCGCCGAGGAAAAGGCGCCCGACGTCGGGGTTGCGCGCCAGCTCGGCTCCGGCCCCCGCCATCGCGACCCTGCCTGCGCTGAGCACGTAGCCGATATCGGCAAACTCCAGCCCTTTCCTGGCGTTCTGTTCGACCAGGACGATGGTCCTGCCCTCGCGTTGCTGAAGCTCCTTCAGTATTTCAAACACCATGTCGATCACGCGCGGTTCAAGCCCGATCGATGGCTCGTCAATCAGCAGGACCCTGGGGTTCATCATGAGCGCCCGGGCGATCTCCAGCAAGCGTCGTTCGCCGCCCGAAAGAACCGACGCCCGATGAGCGCGCCGCTGCGCGAGCGCCTTGTATTTGTCCAATGCCTTCTCGGCCGCTTCCTTCGCCTGGCGTGGATGGGTCAACAGGAAACCGCCCATCCGCAGATTTTCCTCGACCGTCATGTCCGGAAACACCGAGTTGTCCTGCATGATGTAAGCGACACTTGCCGCTCGCAGCTTCTCGCTGGGGCGCAACCACGTCACATCGGTGCCGTTAATGACGACCCTTCCGGACCGGATGCGCGCAAGGCCGTAGATCGAATGCAGTACGGTCGTCTTGCCGGCACCGTTGGGGCCGATCAGGCACAGCGCCTGCCCGGCGCCGACGCGCAGGTTGACACCGTGAACGATATCCATCACACCGTAGCCGGCCACAAGCCCATCCACCGCGACCGCCACCTCGCCGCGAACCAGGCCCGCCAGTTCCGCAACGTCTGGCCCCTGCACCACCTTCGGGTCCACCGCCCGCGGCGCCTGATCGGCCGCGGGGGCGACGGCGACACGGCCCGGACCCGTTCGGACGCTCCGACTGTCCGGAAGACTGTGGTCGCTCACTTTCAACGCACTCCCAGATAGGCGTCGATGACACGCTGGTCGTTCCGGATCGATTCCGGTGCACCGCTTGCCAGCAACTCGCCGTGGGCCAGGCAATAGACATGGTGCGCGAGACTCATGATCACCTGCATGTTGTGCTCGATGATCAGTAGCGTGATGCCGAATTCCGAATTCGCGCGCTTGAGTCGATCCACCACGCCGTGGATCGAGGTCGGGTTGATGCCTGCCGTCGGCTCATCGAGCAGCAGCATCTTGGGCCGGTTCATCAGTGCCATCGCCAATTCCAGCAGCTTCTGTTCGCCAAAAGACAGGTCGGCCGCCGCAAACAGGCGCTTGCCATACAGGCCGACGAATTCGAGCAGGGTCCCGGCCTGCGTGCTCACCTCGGGCGCATGCCTCGAAAACATCGTGCGCGGGCCTTCGTGCCGGTTCCGCACGCTGATCTGCATGTTCTGCATACAGGTCATGCTGCGGAAAATGCGCGTTTGCTGGAAGGTGCGAATCAAACCGAGGCGCGCAATCTCGGGCACGCGCAGGCGCGAAATTTCCCGCCCCTCGAATGTGATGGAGCCGCCTCCGATCGGGTGGTAGCCGACGATGGAGTTGAACAGCGTGGTCTTGCCCGAGCCGTTGGGCCCGATCAGGCCGACGATGCTGCCGGCGGGAACGGAAATCGAAACCTCCTTGTGGGCGACGATGCCACCGAAGGACTTGGTGAGATTGCGCACTTCGAGCAAGGCACTCACAGGTGCGGCGCCGGATTCGAGGCCGGGTCGCCGGCGATGGCCTGCACCCGGTGCTGCAGCGCCGAGCGGAACCACCCGACGACACCCTGCGGGAAGCAGACCGCCACAACAACGATGAACAGACCCATGGCGACCCGTTGCCACCCGAGCAAAAAGCTCCAGAACATCTCCTGCGTCACGTGGAAAACGCAGGCTCCGATCACGGGCCCCCACAGGGTGCCTCGGCCGCCCAGCATCGCCATCAACACCATCCAGACGCCGTAGGTCGATCCGGCGAAGGCGAATTCCCGAGGCTCGATGAATCCCAGCATGTTGCCGGCTGCCGCGCCCGCCATGCCCAGAAAGAGAGCGCTGACGCACCAGGCCACGGTTTTGTAGCGGGTCGTGTGGATCCCCATCGCTTCGGCCTTTTCCTCGTCGTCCCGAATGGCGTTGATCGTCAGACCGAAGCGTCCGCTGTAAAGCCACCGCAGCGTGGCAAACGCCACCGCCGCCACGGCCAGCAGCAGGTAGCAGAAGAACCTTTCCCGACCCCCGACGGCGCCCGGAAACAGGGGCGTGACCATGCCGGATCCGTCACCCACGTACGGCCACCCCGCCGCGATGTCCGCCGCAGCGACTCCCAGCCCGAGCGTGCCGATCGCGAAGTAATGGCCGCGCAACGCCAGGATCGCCGGCCCCAGCAGCGCGGCGGCGAGCACCCCGGCGACGGCGGCGAGCGTCACTCCCAGGGCGAGCGCCGGGAAATAGCCCAGCCCGCAATCGCGCTGCACGACCGCGCAGGCATAGGCCCCGATGCCGAAGAACAGAACGTTGCCGAACGAGTTGTAGCCCATCTGCCCGCCCATGACGTCCCACGTCAGGGCGAACACCACCATCAGCCACAGAAACGCCATTTGGGTCGCGAACGACGGAAGCAGCCACGGCGCCGCGAGGGCGGCCGAGGCAAGCGCTGCGGTCAGGGCGCCTTGCCTGAAGGGCTTGCTCATTTCAGGTACTTGCGCTGTCGCATCAGCCACCGGTTTCGCGCGACCAGGATCACGACGAGCAGCGAGAACACGAAAGCGGTCTGATATTCCGCGCCGAGCAGAAACCCGGCGTAGTTTTCCGCAACTCCAAGGCCGGCGCCCGCGGGGACAACAGCCGCGAGATTGCCCAGGCCGGCCACGACGACGATCATGAACGAGCGCACCGTGTAGGTCAGCCCGGCATACGGGTGGATGATCCACGTCATCGCAACCAGCCCACCGGCGGCACCGCAGATGGCGCCGTTGACGGTAAAGGTCACGGCATAGACCTGATCGGTCGGAATACCGAGGACGCGGGCAGCGCGGGGGTTCTGTGCCGTGGCCCGAATCGCCTGTCCCAGACGAGACTTCCGCAGGAACCAGACCAGCAAGATACCGAGCAACGCAGAGCTTGCAAAAGCGACCAGCTTGATCTCGGCGACGGTTACCATGCCGTGCGCCAGCAACAGGGTCCCCAGCCCGGACTCCACCGTGCGCACATCGGAGCCGAACAGCTGATTGGCCAGCTGTTGAATCAGAATGCTCAGGCCGAACGTGGCCAGGATCGAGTTAAACAGGTCTCCGCCGACAACCCGGACGATCACCACACGGTACAGCGCCCAGCAGATGCCGCCCGTGGCAATCGCGGCGAACGGGACAGCGAGCAAAGGAGGCATGCCGGCTCGCGCCAGGAAGAACACGACGTAGCCGCCGAGCAGCACAAACTCGCCCTGGGCAACGTTGATCAGGTTCATGACTCCCCAGACGAGCGCCATCCCGTAGGCCACGAGCGCGAAGATCGCACCGACCAGGATCCCGTCGACCAGCAGCTGCAGGTTCAGGACGGGCGCATCGAACAGCAGGGAGAGGTTCGCCATCGGGCTGGCGCCGAGGCAGGCCCGTGGCTATTTCCGCTGGTCCCAGGCGGGGGCCGGGTAGATGGCCTTCGCGTTTGCCCACTTGCCCGGCGCAACCACCATGTATTGGCCACCTTGCACCTGGTACAGCACCATCGACTTGGCGATATTCTTACCGGTCGCATCGAACCTGATCGGGCCATAGAAGGTCATCAGATCGGTGCTGGCGATCGCGTCCCTGACCTTCTCACGGTCGAGCGATCCCGCACGCTCAATCGCATCCACGAAGGTCAGCACGGCGGCGGTCGATTCGGCGGAACCGTAGTTGACCGGGTATTTGAATTCCTTTTCGAACATCCGGGCATAGTCCTCGGCCGTGCCGAACCACCGATCGCTGTAGGACAGGCGCCGGTCCCATTGCGAAGCACACAGAGCGTATTCGGCCGCCCTGGCGAACTTCTCGATGATCTGGGCCGCGTCACACTGCGTCAGCGCAAGCGCCCGCACGTCAACGCGCTGCTCGGAGACCTGGCGCACCGCCAGTACAGCGCCTTTGGCGTGCCCGGAAACGACCAGGACATCGGGCTTGAGCGCCTTCACTTTCGTCAGCGCCGACGACATGTCGTTCAGCTCGGGAGGCAGCCTGTCGTCGACAACGACCCGCATACCCCACTTGCTGGCCTCTTCGATGACGCCGTCGCGCACATCCTGAGAAAAGTCATCGTTCTCGATGATGATCCCGACCTTCAGTGACTTCGGATCCTGCCCGGCCGCCTGCGCGCTCTCGGCCAACACCGTGATCGCCGGGCGCAGGTAGAAGTCGGACGTGCTCAGCACCGCGAACAGGTACTTGTAGCCATGGGTAAACAGCGCCCGGTCGGCCCCGTTCCCCTCGATCATCGGAATCCGGTACTTTTCGGTGACCGGCGCGATCGCCTTGGTGATACCTGAGCTGTACGGTCCGAGCACGAATTGAACGCCGTCCTGGTTGATCAGGCGTTCGACCAATTGTGCGGCCCGTGCCGACGTGGACTCGTCGTCGTAAAAAACTATCTTCAGCCGGTGCGCCTTGCCCGCGACCTTGACTCCACCCGATTCGTTGATGCGCTGAACTGCCAGGTCGTATCCATCCTTGGTGTTCTTGCCGTCGATCGAATATTTCCCGGTAAGCGACACCGCGGCGCCCAGCACGATCGCGTCTTCCTGCGCCGTCGCGGCGGCCGGCACGGTCAGGCCAGCCCATAAGACCGCAATACCCACGCATGCGCAGATGCGGAACTCAATGCCCATTACCATGGGAGCCTCTGTCCTGTTTCGGCGTGAGAGTCGGCGCGCCGCTGGCCGTTGTCTCAGAATACAAATCGAGTGCTTCCCTGTCCACCCAACGAGAGGACATTACCTCGCGGGCGCGCTTCGCGCGCGCTTTGGATGAACCCGCCTTCGAAGATCGGCAGGTGCGGATCAGGACGGCCGACACGTCATACTTGCGTGCCCGATCGACGCACGCCGGGAGCCTGAGATGAGACTGACGCTGCTTGATCTGCGCCGCGCCGCGACCGAACGCAAGATCGCGATGCTGACCTGCTACGACGCGTCCTTTGCTGCGGTGCTGGACCGCGCCGGCATCGATACGCTGCTGATCGGCGATTCGCTCGGCATGGTGGTGCAGGGGCACGATTCGACCTTGCCGGTGACCGTCGAGGACGTCGCCTACCACACCCGTGCGGTCGCCCGTGGCTCGCAGCGCGCCTTCATCGTCGCGGACATGCCATTCGGCTCCTATCAGGTCGGTCCGCAGCAGGCATTCGAAAACGCGGTGCGGCTGCTGCAGGCCGGCGCGCAGATGGTCAAGCTGGAGGGCGGCGATGAGATGGCGCCCACGATCGCGTTCATGGTCGAGCGCGGAATTCCCGTCTGCGCGCACGTGGGCCTGACCCCGCAACACGTGAACCGCTTCGGCGGCTACCGGATTCAAGGTCGCGGTCAGGCCTCCGCGCGGATACGCGCGGCCGCGCGCTCCGTGGTCCAGGCCGGCGCCGAGATGCTCGTGATCGAAGCGGTGCCGGAGACGCTCGCGCGTGCGATCGCGGCAGAGTCCAAGGCGCTGACGATCGGCATCGGAGCCAGCGTCGCCTGCAGCGGCCAGGTGCTGGTGCTGCACGACATGCTCGGCGTGGCGACCGACAAGCGGCCGCGCTTCGTGAAGAACTTCCTCGCTGAAGCGGGCAGCGTGGAGGCAGCGGCGCGCGCCTACCTGGAGCAGGTCCAGTCGGGAGCGTTTCCCGGCGCCGAGCACGTCTACCCGGATTCCAATTGACCCGATGGACAAGCCCGCCTCGACCACGCCGCTCAGCCAGCTGGTAATCGACCGCGATCCGGCGGCTGCGACCTTGCACCGTCGGCGCCCGTGGTGGAGAAGCGGCTGGGCCTGGCTGGCCGTGGCAGTTGTACTGGCGGCGCTCGGCTGGGCGCTCGCGCAACGCGGTCGGCCGGTCCCGGTCGAACTGGGCACCGTGGCCGCCGCCTATCCGTCGCAAGCGATCGCTGTGCTCAGCGCGACCGGGCATGTCGCCGCCGCCACTCATGCGTCGGTGTCGAGCAAAGGAACCGGCCGGCTGGAGTGGCTGGCGGTGCAGGAAGGTCAGCGGGTGATCAAGGGCGACGTGATTGCGCGGCTGGAAAGCCGGGACGTGCGGGCGCAGCGCGAGCAGGCCGCCGCCAGCGTGGAGGCGGCCAAGGCGAACCTGGCCCAGGGCCAGGCCGAACTGGTCGAGGCCGAACTGGCGCTGAAGCGCGCACGCGACCTGGCACAGCGCAATTTCATATCCTTTTCCGAGGTCGACTCGGCGGTGGCCCGCCACGACAAGGCCACCGCGGCGCTCGCCTCGCTGCGAGCCCAGATCGGGGTCGCCGAGGCCAACCTGCGCGCGGCCGATGTGGCGGTCGAGCAGACGCTGATTCGCGCGCCGTTCACCGGCGTCGTGCTGACCAAGAACGCCAACGTGGGCGACATCCTGACCCCGTTTTCGGCGGCCTCGGGCACGACCGGCGCCGTAGTGACGATGGCCGACATGACCACGCTGGAGGTCGAGGCCGACGTGTCGGAGTCTTCGATCGCGCAGATCTCGGTGGGACAGCCGGCCGAGGTCCAGCTGGATGCGTTTCCCGCGCTGCGCCTGGCCGGCCACGTCAACCGGATCGTGCCGGACGTGGACCGCAGCAAGGCGACGCTGCTGGTCAAAGTGCAGTTCGACGAAACCGACCCGCGCCTGCTGCCCGACATGAGCGCCAAGGTGGCCTTCCTGTCGCGTCGTCTGGAGTCGTCGGAAAGGACCCCGGTCGCCGCAGTACGGCCGGAGGCGATCGTCACCCGCGGCGGCAAAAAATACGTGTTTGTCGTGTCCGCGCCCGCTTCCGACGTGGCCGGGCACGCGGTGATGACCGAAGTGCAGGTCGGATCGCGGATCGGGGAACTGGTGCGCATCCAGGGGGTGGCTCCGGGTGCCCGGATCGTGATCGGGGCGCCCAACGATCTGGCCGATGGCGCGCTGGTGGCGGCGCAGAAGGCCTGAGATGGAGGCGGGCGCCGATGCGGCGACGACAGTTGCCGGGCGAGTGAGCGGCCACACCGCGGTGCCGCTGGTGCAGATCCGGCACCTGTCGAAGAGCTACCGGCGGGGCTCGCAGCGCGTTGCGGTTCTGACCGACGTGAACCTGTCGATCGCGAGCGGTGACTTCGTCGCGATGATGGGGCCGTCGGGATCTGGCAAGACGACGCTGCTGAACCTGATCGCAGGCATCGACAAGCCGGACGGCGGAGAACTGCTGGTGGCCGGCCGGGACATCACCCGGCTGGGCGAGACCGAACTGGCTGGCTGGCGCGCGCGCACGGTTGGGTTCGTGTTCCAGTTCTACAACCTGATGCCAGTGCTCACTGCCCTGGAAAACGTCGAACTGCCGTTGCTGCTAACCGGACTGTCGCGGTCGCAGCGGCGCACGCGCGCCGAGTTGATGCTGGAGCTGGTCGGCCTGTCGGACCGGCTCGAGCATTACCCGAACGAGCTCTCCGGTGGCCAGCAGCAGCGCGTGGCGATCGCGCGGGCGCTCGTGACCGACCCGCTGCTGATCATCGCCGACGAGCCCACCGGCGACCTGGACCGCCTCTCGGCTGCCGAAATCCTGAAGCTGTTGGACCGCCTGAACCTCGAACTGGGCAAGACGATCGCGATGGTCACGCATGACCCACGCGCGGCCGAGGCGGCCCACCACCTGATCTACCTGGACAAGGGACAGCTCACCGATACGTCGCCTTTCACTGCTGACTGACCCGTGTTCTTCCTCCGACTTGCGCTGCGCAACGCTTTTCGCGCCCGGCTGCGCAGCATTTTGACGCTGCTGGGCCCGGTGATCGCGCTGGTGGCGTTCGGGCTGCTGCAAACGGTGGTGGGTGCATGGAACGCCGGCGTGGAGATGGCGTCGGCGACCCGCGTGGTCACGCGCAGCGCGATTTCGCTGACGTTTTCCCTGCCGTTGTACTACCGCGACCGGATCCGCGCGGTCGAAGGGGTGCGGCGAGTGGCTTCGTCCCAGTGGTTCGGCGGCGTCTGGCGCGACGAAAAGTCGTTTTTTGCGCAGTTCGCGGTCGACGCCGGCAACTTCTTCCCGATCTACCCGGAGTTCGTGTTCAAGCCCGGCGAGTTCAGCGACTTCCTGCGCGACCGCCAGGGCTGCGTCGTGGGCCGCCAGCTGGCCGACCTGTACGGATTCAAGGTCGGCGACAGGCTGCCCGTCCGAGGCACCATTTATCCGGGCAACTGGGAATTCAACATCCGGGCCATTTATGACGGGCGCGACAGCTCCACGATCACGCGCCAGATGTATTTCCATTTCGACTACCTGAATGAATACCTGAAGCTGAAATCCCCTTCGCGCGCCAACCGGGTCGGCGTGTTCGTGATGGAGCTCGCAGATCCCGACCGGGTGGCCGACGTCGCGCACGAGATCGACTCGCAGTTTCGCAATTCGCTGGCCGAGACGCTGACCGAAAGCGAGCGTTCGTTCCAGCTGAGCTTCCTGTCGATGTTCGGCACCATCGTCAGGATCGTGTCGGGCGTGTCGTATGTCGTGGTCGTGATCATCCTGGCCGTCACCGCCAACACGATGGCGATGACCGCGCGCGAACGGTTGTCCGAATACGCCACCTTGAAAGCGCTTGGATTCGGCCCGGCCTTCGTGGCCCGGCTGATCCTGGCCGAAAGCGTGCTGCTGTGCGCGATCGGCGGGGCGATCGCACTGATCCTGACCCGCCCGGTGGCAGCCGCCTTCCACCGCGCAACTCCCGGGGTATTCGCGCGCTTCGACGTATCGCCCGAGACCCTGCACCTGCAGGCCGCCTGCGCGCTGGCGGTCGGGCTGATCGCCGCGCTGGCGCCGATGGCGCGCGCCTCGCACATCCGGATCGTTGACGGGTTGCGCCATGTGGGTTAGCCCTCACCCCGGCCGCGTGGTGGCAAGCGCGACGATTGTGAAGGCCGCGGGGGGTGCTCGAGGGGGTGAGGGTTGCGGGTACCGCTGAGCTACGTAGCGCGCAACCTGTGGGTGCGCCGGCTGACGACGGTGCTGACGGCCGGGGGCATGGCGCTGGTCGTGTTCGTCTTCAGCGCGGTGCTGATGCTCGATGCCGGGTTGAAGGCGACGATGGTGTCCAGCGGAAGCGATTCGAACGTCGTGGTCATCCGCAAGGGATCGGACACCGAGGTGCAAAGCGGGGTCGACCGCGATTCGGCCGCGGTGGTGGAGACCTTGCCGCAGGTCGCACGGGGAGCCGACGGCGCCACGCTGGTATCGCGCGAAGTCGTCGTGCTCGATTCGCTGAGGAAGCGGGGCACCGGACAGCGCACCAACGTTCCGGTGCGCGGCCTTTCCCCGCTCGGGCTGCAACTACGCAGCCAGGTACGGATCGTCGAGGGCCGGATGTTCCGCCCGGGGGCGAGCGAGGTCGTGGTGGGCAATTCGGTGGCGCACGACTTCGGCGGCGTCGGCATCGGGCAGACGCTGAATTTCGCGCAACGCCAGTGGCTGATCGTCGGTCGTTTCGACGCCCAGCGCACGGCGTTCGACTCGGAAATCTGGGGCGACTGCGAGCAACTGCTGCAGGCGTTCCGGCGCACCGCCTATTCGTCGCTGCTCGCGCAACTCAACAAGGCAGGCGACTTCGACGCGCTGCGCGCCGCGATCGACGCCGACCCGCGGCTGCAGCTGGAGGCACGCCGCGAACGACAGTACTACGAGGATCAGTCGCGCCAGATGTCCGGTTTCATCCGGATACTCGGCCTGACGCTGTCGGTGATCTTTTCGCTCGGCGCGATGATCGGCGCGGCCATCACGATGTACGCGTCGGTGGCGAGCCGGACCGCGGAGATCGGAACCCTGCGCGCGCTGGGCTTCGTGCGGCGTTCGATCCTGGCCGCCTTTCTGGTCGAATCGATGCTGCTGGCGCTGGCCGGTGGCGTGGTCGGGCTGGCGGCCGCCTCGCTGCTGCAGTCAGTGCGGATCTCGACGACCAACTTCCAGACGTTCTCCGAGTTGGCGTTTTCCTTCGAGCTGACGCCGGGCGTGATCGTGCGCGCGTTGTTGTTCGCGCTGCTGATGGGACTGGCTGGTGGCGTGCTGCCGGCCGCCAAGGCGGCCCGGATGCGCATCGTGGACGCACTGCGGGCAAGTTGAGGAGGCCGTATCAACCACACCGACGCCGTGACATGTCGGCATCCAGCATTACGGTTTTGCGACATCATGCGATCGCGGATCGAAGCGGCACCGTCCGTCGCCTGAGACGTGGCAAGCACTGGCGCGGTGCGGCCGATTGGAGTAGCGTTTTTCGCGCAGTCGATGACCGCGCTGCGTTTACTGGCTCCCGGTGCTCAGCCTCGTATAGCTTTCCCCGCTCTGTACGCCGAAGTTCTGCCGCAGTACTTCCTCCCAGCCATTCCGCAACGTCTCATGGATTCATCGCTGGCGCGCCGCGGGCGCATCCCGCGCATTCAATGAAGAGCTTGCTATGCCCACAGGCGTTGTAAAGTGGTTCAATGAGACAAAGGGATTCGGCTTCATCAAGCCCGACGACGGGGGCAGTGACGTCTTCGCCCACTACAGCGGCATCAAGTCCAAGGGATTTCGAACGCTGAAGGAAAATCAGCGTGTCGAGTATCAGGTCCAGCAGGGCCAAAAAGGGCCGCAAGCCGTCGAAATTGTCCCTCTGGCCTGAGAGCCGCCCCGGCTCCGGGACGTATTTGACACGGCGCAGCCGCGAACGCTGCGGTCGGTGAGGCGCATCACAGGGCGCTCTGATGTCGTCTCCTCATCCAACCGTTGTGTTTCGAGGCTGCGTTTTTTCGACTATAAGAAAGCGGGAGGAGACATCTCGATGAGCGCAGCACCTTCGCGTGAAGCGTTTTTGTCCGCGCCAGAGGCGGTGCGCCATCCGGCGCTGCTTCAGTGGGTCGACCGGATCGCCCGGCTGACCGAGCCGCAACAGATCATTTGGTGTGACGGCTCGCGCGCGGAATATGACCGCTTGTGCGAGCAGATGGTCGGCGCCGGAACGCTGCTTCGGCTCGATCCGGTGAAGCGGCCCAACTCGTACCTGGCGCGTTCGGACCCGCAGGACGTGGCGCGCGTCGAAGACCGCACCTTCATCTGCAGCGAGCGCCGCGACGATGCCGGCCCGACGAACAACTGGATCGCGCCGGGCGAGATGCGGGCGACGCTGGATGCCTTGTTCGCGGGCTGTATGCGCGGCCGCGCGTTGTACGTGGTTCCGTTCTCGATGGGGCCGGTGGGCAGCCCGATCGCAAGGATCGGCGTCGAATTGACCGACAGCCCATACGTGGTCGTCCACATGCATTTGATGACTCGCCTCGGCACCGCGGTGCTGGAGGCGCTGGGCGAATCCGAGCCCTTCGTGCCCTGCGTGCACTCGGTCGGCCATCCGCTCGCGCCGGGCCAGGCGGATGTGCCGTGGCCCTGCAATCCCACCAAGTACATCGTGCACTTTCCCGAGTCGCGCGAGATCTGGAGCTTCGGCTCCGGCTACGGCGGCAACGCGCTGCTCGGCAAGAAATGCCTGGCGCTGCGGATCGCGTCGGTGATGGGACGCGCTCAAGGCTGGTTCGCCGAGCACATGCTGATCCTGGGCGTCACCTCGCCGCAGGGCCGCAAGTACCACATCGCCGCCGCCTTTCCTTCCGCTTGCGGCAAGACCAATTTCGCGATGCTGGTGCCGCCGGCGGGCTTCGCCGGCTGGAAGGTCACGACGGTCGGGGAGGACATCGCGTGGATTCATCCCGGCGCCGACGGGCGGCTTTATGCGCTGAACCCGGAGGCGGGCGTGTTCGGCGTCGCGCCAGGCACGGGGTTTCGGACCAATCCGAATGCAATGCGGATGCTGCAGTCGAATGTGATCTTCACGAATGTCGCGCTGACCGACGACCGGGACGTATGGTGGGAAGGACAGAGCGAGCCCCCGGCTCACTGCATCGACTGGCAGGGTCGCGACTGGACGCCGCAGATAGGGGCTTCTACCGGAAGGAAGTGCTCACATCCTAATTCGCGCTTCACCGTGTCAGCAGCGCAATGTCCGTCGATCGATCCGGACTGGGGCAGCCCGATGGGCGTTCCGATCGATGCCTTCGTCTTCGGCGGTCGCCGCTCAACGACGGTGCCGCTGGTTACCGAAATGCGCGACTGGG
>VBCK01000109.1 GCA_005882215.1 Betaproteobacteria bacterium
ATCGTTGCACGAGTGAAATTTCTCATCTTGCGGATTCGTGCGTTGAGTTACGAGTTCATGCGCTTGAGCAACTCCTTCGCCATTTCGATAGCGGTGCGAGCACACCGCATAGCTCGCTGGGATGAGTTTGAAGAAGCGCTTCCCGCATGGCTTTCGCAAGCCTGCGCGCTTTTCGGTCGATAGCTGATTTCGACTCTGCTACAGAGCGATGCGCGGCTCGGGCGCCTTTGGCGGCGTTATAAAGAGCCCGTCCGCGAAGGCGATCACTCCGAAGAATTGAGCCCAACGATGAAGCGCTTCTGTTTCTCCATCCTGGCCGGTCTGCTGACGGCCTGCTCGACACCGCTTCCACCACGGCCACCGGCGTCCACACTGGTACCTCGAGCGGCCGCACCTGAGGCTGCGCCGTCTGCCGTCTTGAAACCCGCGCGCATTGAAGCGGCTGAGTCACCGATGGCGGCTTTCGAACGGATTCGCGCCGCGACGGCCGCAGACAGCGTCTATTTCGATTTCGAGGGGTCCGCAATAAAGTCTGACCAGACAGCGGCGGTTTCGGAGCACTCGAAGCTCGCCATCGCGTTCTCGAACGACCATGTCACTTTGCAGGGGAACTGCGACGAGCGGGGCAGCCGCGAGTACAACCTCGCCCTATGCCAGCGGCGCGCCGACGCGGTCAAGCAGTCGATGATCCTGCTGGGAGTCCCACAGGAGCGCATCGAGACGATCAGCTTTGGCAAGGAGAAGCCGCGCGCGCTGTGCCACGAGCAGACCTGTTGGGCCGAGAACCGGCGGGCGGACTTCGTGGACGAGTGGAAATGACAGGTGGCGCGAGAGTGCTTGCGGGAGTGATGCATCGCAACTCCTATCGCAACCTCTCAGAAGATTCCTTGCTTCGGCGGGTTGGGAGGCCGACCTCTCCCTCCCTTGGTGAGTTGCCGTTGGGCTGTTGGCTGGTGACTCCCAGGCGGGGATACATGCATCACGGGGTGTACGTGGGGAACGGATTGGTCGTGCATTACGCCGGTCTGTCGCGGTCGTGGCGCCGTGGGCCGGTGGAAGTGATATCGCTCTCAGAATTCTCCCCGGGGGAGAGTTTGTGGGTCAGGTGGACACCGGCGGCTCGCCATGCCGGCCCGCCCGCGGTTCGGCGAGCGCTTTCGCGCCTGGGAGAGGACACCTATCGGCTCCTGACCAACAATTGCGAGCACTTCTGCGCATGGTGCGTCGAGGGTGATAGCCGGAGTCTTCAGGTCGAGCGATGGCTCGCGCGGCCCCGCGCGATCGTGCTGGCGATAGTCGCCCGGATCGCGCAGGCATTCGGATTAGTTTTGAGGACTGGCTACCGGGGAGACACCATGAAGCTTGACATCAACCCGCCCATAGGACATAGCAAATTGCTCAAGTTATACCGCCTCCTGGCCGCCCTAAGCTCGAGCCTCGCTTTTGCCCATGGCGTCGGCGCCGCCGAGGAGCCTTGGTACGACAAGGCCGAGGCGATTTCCAACGGAATCCCCCGCGAGGCGCAAAAAGCGCTCGTATGCGAGGTCGTAAGCGACTGGTCCGCGTTCCAGGTTACCCAGCTCATTCGCGATGACGCGAAGGAAAGCCAGGCGGTCGATCCGCAAGGAATCGAGGTTCTGCGTCAGATTCGTCTGACTGAAGGCCTGGCTTCCGTTGCCTTCGAGAAGCTGGCACCCGAAGCCGACCATGACGCGATGTACCAGGACGCGGCTGCCAGGATGCGCGTCTATCTGAACGACGACCGCAAAGGCGCCGACACCAGCGCCAAGCGCATGGTTCCGGCGTGTCAGCAGATCTATCGCAAGATGGCGTCCGAAGGCACCCTCACGAGGGACCAAATCAAGACGGCCAAGGATGCCAGCCGCGAATCGGTCGCGAAGCTGATCGAGGAAATGCAAGCTCAGGGCTATTCCGTCCAGCAGTGACCCCCGTGGAACGGGCATCCCGGTCCAACCTCGGGCCGAACGGGTCGTCCAGGAATTGCAAAGTCTTCTGTTCCAAGGCGACGACGCCGGGTATGCTGCCCACGGTCGCTGCATCCATCTCCAGCGGTCACGAACAAGCAGATCGAGGGGAGAGGAATGGGAACGCTGCGCCTGCACTCCGTTCCGCCAGTTTTGCTGCGGCGAACGGTTGCCGGAGCCCTCGTGCTTGGCCGCGCAATCGCGAATGCCGCCGATCCCAGCGACGAAACCCAAGCCGAGCAGGTGATTGTCACGGAGGGTCGATACGCGCAATCGGCTACGAGGACTTTGGAGCCAATCCTCGACCTGCCACGCAACGTGCAGGTGGTGCCCCGCCAGCTCATCGATGACCGCGCCATCGATGATCCGCAGGAGGCGATTCAAAACGTGAGCGCCGTGATGCGCGGGGGCTCACTCATCGGAGAGGGCGAGGCGTTCACGATTCGTGGCTTTCAACAGCAGGACATCTTCAAGGACGGCTTCCGCGACGGAGAAGCGGTTGGATTCAGCTTGAACGCGACCGGGCCGACCGATGTTTCCAACCTGGACCGAATCGAGGTGCTCAAGGGGCCTGCGGCCATTCTCTTTGGACGCGGGGAGCCCGGCGGTGTGGTCAATTACATCACCCGCACGCCGTATTTCGGAAACGGCTTCAGCCTCGATCAGGGATTCGGGTCTTACGATTTCTATCGCACTTCCCTGGACGCCAATTGGCAACTGGTCCCGGACAAATCGGCTGTTCGTCTCGACGCGGCGTACGAGAACAGCGATTCATTCCGCGATTTCGTGCATGGAGAACGCTACTTTTTCGCTCCTGCGTTCCTCTGCCAGATCGACGACAAGAACACCCTGACCCTTCGCACCGAATATGGCCGGGACGATCGGTCGACCGATCGCGGGCTGCCATATTTCAACGGCCGCGTGCTCGCCGGAGTCCCCTACGACCGCTACTTGGGGGAGCCGAGCTTTACCGAATGGACGAACAAGCCCTTCCGCGGGCTGATCACACTCGACCACCGGTGGAGTGATTGGGCCGAGACGGTCATCTCGGTTCACGGCAGGTATGCGGAATCTAACGGTGCCTATGTAGGTCTCCAGAACAGCGGGGGATTCGTCTCGAACCCAGCGACCGGTTTGATCTCTCGGGCAGTGGGCGTTTTGGATATCACCGATACCGGGACGACGGTCCGAGTGGATCAGACCTTCAGCGGAACGCTCTATCGTGGCGCGCAGCCAACCAGCGGAGAGGATGGAAAAAGCGTACGGAACGGAGCCTTTCCGACGGTGAAGAATCAGCTTCTCCTCTCCTTCGAATACGAGCGGCAAACCAACGACTCGGTTCAAGTTTTCTCGGCATTGCCTCCTATTAACGCATTCAACCCCGTTTACACGGGCTATGTCCCCTTGCCGTTCATTCCGGGCTTTCCGCCTGAGATCCCCCAGGACGGCACGGTTGCCGCGCACTCCAACTCGCTGCTCTTGCTGGATCGCATCTCGATTGGGGACCGAGCGTATCTTTCCGTCGGCGGTCGGTCGGAGTGGTTCAAGGCGTCTCAATCGGTAACTTATCCGCCCAGCAATATTTTCCCGCCCAGCAACGGTTCTCCGGACCAGTTCACCTTCAATCCGACGGCAGGCCTGGTCATCAAGCCGGGCCAGCCGCTGTCGCTCTACCTTTCGTATGCGAGGTCAACGAACTCGTTTCAAAACCTACTCGCTCACACCCAGAGCGGCGAAGTAGTGGCCCCGGAAAAATCGCGAGCCTATGAAGCGGGCGCCAAGACAGAGTTGCTGAAGAGGCGTCTCCTGCTCACCACCGCAGCGTTCCAAATCGACAAGACCAACGTCGTCGGCACCGACCCGAGCAACCCGTTTTTCTCGATAAACTCGGGAGAGCAGCGCAGTCGCGGGTTCGAGTTCGACCTGGCCGGGGAGCCGATTCCCGGATGGCACATCAATCTGGACTACGCCTATATCGATGCGCGGATCATCGACGCGCCGAAGAATCTGAACGTCGGGCATCGCCTCTATGGCGTCCCTTTCAACTCCGCGGGCAGCTTCACCACCTACGAATTCCAAGGCGGCGCCCTTAGAGGCCTAGGGCTCGGCGGCGGCATTTTCTTCGCTGGCCAGGTGCAAAATACGAACACGAACAACGGACAGCTGCCCGGGTGGGCCCAGACAGATCTGGTCACCTATTACAAGCGGGGCCGCTACCGGGCGCAGCTGAATGTGAAAAATCTCTTCGATCGCCAGTTCTACTACACGATCAACAATCCGTTCAGCGTTCAGCCCGCTACCTCTCGGACCATTGTCGGCTCGCTGAGCGTCAAGTTCTAAGTGGAGCGCCCGAGAATTCAACGCGCCTCCAACAGAAGAGCCGCCATCGCCCTGGGCCTTCTGATGGCCTCGTGCCGTTGTGCTTTCGCATTGGACGCATCGCTCGATATCAGTCAGTACGCCCATACCGCCTGGAAGATCCGCGAGGGGGCTTTCAAGGGCATCATCTTGGCTATCGCTCAGACGCCTGACCGTTATCTCTGGCTCGGAACGGAATTCGGTTTGCTTCGCTTCGATGGGGAAAAGAACGTGCCTTGGCAGCCGCCGGCGGGCGAGCAACTCCCCAGCAGCAACATTACAGGCCTGCTTGCCGCGCGCGACGGAACACTTTGGATCGGCACTCTCAATGGCCTTGCAAGTTGGAAGGACGGCAAGCTGATCCAGTACCCCGAGCTGGCTGGACAAAGCGTTGCTGCACTGCTCGAGGATCGTGAAGAAGCGGTATGGGCTGGGGCTATTGGGGCACCGACTGGGAGACTCTGCGAGATCCGCGGTGGAAGCGTTCATTGCCAGGGAGAGAATGGCAGTCTTGGCTACGGCGTCCTCTCGTTGTGGGAGGACAGCAAAGGCAATATTTGGGCGGGGGCGATAACGGGACTGTGGCGATGGAAGCCCGGTTTCCCGAAACGCTATCCGATGACAGACCCGATCCCGGAGATCAGCAGTCTGACCGAGGGTGACAACGGCGCGCTCTTAGTCTCCATGCCCGGCGGGATCAGGCAGTTCCTTGACGGGAAAACCGACATGTATCCGCTTCCAGCCACCCGGCCGCAGTTCAAGCCAACCCGTCTGCTCCGAGACCGCGATGGCAGTCTGTGGATCGGAACCCAGGACCGGGGCCTCTTCCATCTTCACGGGGGGAGATTGGATGTGCTCGCACAGTCTGACGGTCTCTCCGGCGATGACATTCTTGAACTTTTTGAGGATCGCGAGGGCAATGTTTGGGTATCTACGACCAATGGCCTCGACCGCTTTCGCGACTTCGCCATCCCGACGATTTCTGTCAAACAAGGGTTGTCGGCTTCGTTCGTTGGGTCCGTTCAATCGGCCAAAGATGGCAGCGTGTGGTTTAGCACCTCGGGTGGCTTGAACCGGTGGAAGAAC
>VBCK01000110.1 GCA_005882215.1 Betaproteobacteria bacterium
TTCAAGGTCAGAACGCCGTTCGTCAACGCAAACGTCGAAGGAACCGAATTCCTCGTGGCGGTCGGAGAGCAGAGTGCCAGCGTCTCCGTCTATGAAGGACGGCTGACCGCGGACAACGAGCGCGGCAGCGTCGCTGTCACCAGCGGCGAGCGAGCCATCGCGGCGAAGGATTCGGCGCCCAGCAAGGAAGTCGTGGTTCACCCCAGGGATGCGGTCCAGTGGACGCTGTACTTTCCGGCGATATTCGATTACGGCGTGGGAGCCGCGGCTGCGAGCGCTCCAGCGGAACCAGCGTTGCGAGAATCCATCGAGCTCTACCGAAAGGCTAGGCTGGCCGACGCCATCGCGAGCCTACAGAACGTGCCGGAACGGCTGGGCAGTCCCCAGCTCTTCGTCTACCGTGCCGGGCTCTTTCTCCTGGTGGGACGTTTCGACGAAGCCAAGCCGGATATCGAGCGGGCCATAGCGCTCGACCCTCGCAACAGTGACGCCTACTCGCTGCAGGCGGTCATTGCGGTCGTGCAGAACGACAAGGACGAGGCGCTCCAGCTGGCCGACAAAGCGGTTGCACTGGATCCGACGTCGCCCGCAGCCAGGATATCGCTCTCGTACGCCCAACAGGCTCACTTCGAGATCGAGCAGGCTCTAGCGACAGTCCGGAAAGCCGTTGAACTGGACCCCCAGAATGCGCTGGCCTGGGCCAGATTGGCCGAGCTCGAAATGTCGACCGATAATCTCGAGCGGGCCCTGGACGCCGCCAAACGCGCGACTGGATTGAATCCTGAGCTCGCGAAGACACAGTCGGTGCTCGGATTTGCCAACCTGACAAGAATAGACATCAATGCAGCCAAGCAAGCCTTCCAGAAGGCGATAGAACTGGATTCGGCGGATCCGTTGCCGCGACTGGGGCTGGGTCTTGCAAGAATCAGGGAAGGCCACCTCAAGGAGGGGCGCGAGCAGATCGAGATCGCAACCAGTCTCGATCCGAATCAGTCGCTCATCAGGAGCTATCTGGGCAAGGCGTATTACGAAGAAAAGCGAGACAAGCTGGCGGCGACGCAATTCGGACAAGCAAAGGAGCGGGACCCGTCCGATCCGACGCCGTGGCTATATGACGCGATCCGCAAGCAGACGGAGAATCGACCCGTGGAGGCGCTGCAGGATCTGGAAAAGTCGATCGAGCTAAACGACAATCGGGCAGTTTATCGGTCTCGACTATTACTCGATCAAGACCTGGCGGCACGGAGCGCGAGTTTAGCAAGAATATACAGGGATCTGGGGTTCGATCAACTCGCTCTAATCGAAGCTTACAAGTCAGTCGAAACGGACCCAGGTGATTACTCTGCCCACCAGTTTCTGGCTGACGCCTACTTCGATTCGCCGCGCCTCGAAATCGCACGGGTTAGCGAGTTACTCCAGTCGCAGCTGCGGCAGCCTTTGGGCATTGCTCCATGGCAACCCCAATTGGCAGATGGCAGATCTTTCATACTGAGCGGCTCAGAGCCTGCCAGGACCGGACTCAGCGAATTTGGGTCTCTCTTCAATCGCAACCAGTCTGCTCTTCAGTTCAGTGGCGTAGGCGGTGGGAACCACACTTTGGGTGATCAGCTCGTTGTCTCGGGAATTCACGACAACCTCTCTTACAGTGTCGGGCAGTTTCATTTTGGAACGGACGGCTTTCGACAAAATGATGATCTGAGGAAAGATATATATAACGCATTCGTCCAATCCGAGCTTTCGACTGACGCAGGTCTTCAGTTGGAGGTTCGGCACACTGAAGTGACCAACGGGGATCTGGCGTTGCGTTTCGATCCAGCTAATTTCAGTACCAGTAGCCGAACGCATGAGCGAATCGATAGCGCACGGCTTGGAGCTCATTACGTCTTCAGCTCGAATTCTGACATTGTTGTGTCCTCGATTTTTCAAGAATCAAATACATCGTTCGATTCGGGCGACCCGATGTCGCCATTTGTCCTCGAACAGAAGGAGAAGAGCGCCGCCTTCGAGATTCAGCATCAGTACCGATCTAGAGGTTTGGATCTGACGAGTGGCGCGGGACACTATCAGATCGCTAGGAGTCTGCAAATTAACGGGTCAGAAGTTCCGGGTTCGAATGGATCGGACTCGAATCTTTATGGGTACGGGCAAGTGAAATTGCTGCCGTACAACGCGACGGTCGATCTTGGTTTCAGCTACGACCGACTAAGGGACTTGGAGGTCGGTCGAGGTCAAATTAACCCGAAGTTTGGAGTGATGTGGAGCCCGCTCCCGACGACGACTGTGCGCGCGGCGGCGTTCAGATCGGTGAAGAGGGCCTTTATCACCGATCAAACCCTGGAGCCGACGCAAGTAGCCGGATTCAATCAGTTTTTTGACGACCTCGATGGAGCGATTTCAACACGCATCGGCGGTGCAGTCGATCAAAGATTGTCGGCAAGTCTGTCTGGGGGTCTGGAGTTATCCACCCGCAACCTGCGTAGAGTGCCCTTCATTACCGTCGGTGAATTCGACTGGAGAGAACAAGAGCGCCGAGCGTATCTCTACTGGACCTCAAGTCGATCGGTTGCGTTCACGGCAACGTACCAGTATGAGCATTTCGAGAGGCCGGTCGCCTTTACGGGGGACGAAAACATAATTGACCTGAAGATGCACCGTGTTCCGCTCGGCGTGAGCGTGTTTTCTAGTAGTGGTTTGTCTGCTCGCGTAAACGTCAGCTTTATCCGCCAGAGCGGGGAATTTTTAGATGCCGCCGGTAATCCCTTTGCCGGCAGCGAGCGGTTCTGGCTCACGGACGCTGCCCTCAGCTATCGCGCTCCACGGCGCCTGGGCCTGATAACGATAGATGGGAGAAATTTGTTCGATAGGAGATTTTCCTTTCAGGAAACCGATGCAGCGACTCCACGCATCGCTACACGACGGCTGATCTTCGCGAGATGGACGCTGGCACTATAAGGGTGGCCGAGATTTTACGATTGTTGCCGAGGAGAGAGGGGACGACAATGAAAGCACTCACTAAGATACCGAAGGAAGCCGTATTCGCGCTTTACCTGGGCGCCGACGGGAAGGCGCTGGTGATTGAGGATTTGGACAACGTTTCGCGGGAGATTCATCAGGTGAGCATCTTGAGCAAGCGCCCGCCCGACACGTCGAACCGGATCGTATCTTTTCGAGTAGGAGGAGGGACTGTTCCTCAAAGAATGTGCTGCATACCCGGGAAATGCTGGCCGTGCTATTTGGTCGAATATCTGTTTCTTCTTATAGTGGCGTGGTTTATCAATTTGTTCAAGTGAGGTTGAAGCGTCGACTTCTCTAATGCCGACGACGCTTCAGAATCGGCCTTCGCCCTCGAACGGAGCGATCGACGGTGCAGTGATAGAGGCGATGAGCCACATCAGTCCGAGTATGACTGATAGCAAGATGGCTGCAGCCTGGGTCAGGCGATGGGATGGAATAGTTCTGAGGATCGCGTTCATCAGGGGCTCCTTTTGGGGAGAGGGTTGGAGAGGCGTCTTTACACGTTGCGACCGACGGCGTTCTGGGCGACCGCGGACGCAGGACTCGAGCCGCTCAGTGCGTCGATGAGAACCGATCCGGCCATTGCAAGGACGACGAGCGGAATCAGGGCTGTTGCAGCTGAAACGGCACTTGAACACGGGGACTTGCCGTACGCGTTGATCATGGCATCACTCCCGCTACCGATGAGAGATCGTTTCTAAGCGGCGGCGGGTTTTCAGCCGCCCTATCCCTAAGGACGCATTTCGCCAGCGTTCCCCGACATCGCGATAGATCGATGGGGCGGTCAAGTAAATGTCGGCTTTCGGCCCGTGAATGCGTTTAGAAGAAAGAGAGGGTGGATCGCCGATATCGGGAGTGTGCTTGGGACAGATCACACAGCTTCTGGCCAAGATGCAGGCCGGCGACGAGACGGCGCGTGATGCGCTGTTTGCGGTCGCTTATGAGGAGCTGCGGCGTCTTGCCGTGTCGCGGTTGCGTGATGGTGGCCGCAACACCTTGTTGGATACGACCTCGCTGGTCCACGAGTGCTATCTGAGGTTCGTCAAAGTCGGGGCGCTGCGGATCGAGCACCGGCAGGCCTTTTTCGGCTATGCCTCGCGGGTGATGCGCTCGGTCATCGTCGACAGCGCGCGGGAGCGGTTGGCTGAATGCCGCGGCGGCGGCGTGTCCCCGCTGAAGCTCACCACCGAGCTGATCGAGGACCTGGCCGACGGTGGGGAAACGATCTTGAAGGTCCATGAGGCACTCGAGGTGCTGGCGCGGGCCAACGCTCGCCTGGCGCAGGTGGTGGAGATGCGCTATTTCGGCGGCTATAGCGAGCGGGAGATCGCCAAGGCTTTGGGAGTGACCGAGCGCACCGTTCAGCGCGACTGGGAGAAGGCACGCCGGATTCTCGAAGCGGTGCTCAAGTAGATTTTGGGAAGGCTCACACGCGTGAGCCTTCCCCCTTTCAGCTACAAGCTGTGCGCCGTGGCCCCTGGGCCGGGGCAGCGGCAGATCGACGAGCTACCAGGCCCGCGGCGGCTTGCGAAGTATGACGATGCGCCGGCGCTCCAGCTGGACATAGCCGCCGGCCTTGAGATCCTTGAGGATGCGGCTGACCATTTCGCGAGATGCACCGATGTGTTCGCCAATTTCCTGCTGGGTCAAGCGCTCCTCGATGATCAGACGTCCGTCCACCTCGCGAGCCAGCGACAGCAGCAGCTTGGCCACGCGGCCATAGACGTCGAGCAGTGCCAGATCCCGGAGCCGGTCGTTCATTGATCGGGTCCTGCGAATCAAGTTCTTGATGAGGGCCAATGCCGTGTCGGGATGGCGCGCGAGGAAGTCGCGGAACGCGTCCCGGGAAAGCGCCCCCAGCCTGCAAGGCTCCAGCGTCATCACCGAAGCCGAGCGCACGCCGTCGTCCAGCATCATGTCGCCGAAATACGTCCCCGGGCCCTGGGTGCTCAGCACCATCTCCCGGCCGTCGTCGCTGGCGACGAACACCTTGATTCGGCCCGACAGGACGAAATAGAGCGTTTCGGCACGGTCACCCTCGTTGACGACGATTAAGTTGCGCGGATAGCTGCGCGCGACCGTCATCGCGGCCAGCGGCGCGAGCTCGGCACGGTTCAGGCCGGCAAAGAGCGGGACGCCGGCCAGCACGTCGATCATCAATCCACCTGTTCGCGGATGCGACTGAGGGGGCGCACGCCGCCGCCGAATCAAGACACGGCACCCCGCATTTGCGGATGCGGAATTATCGCCGGATTGCCGGCAGATGCCCAAAGCCCGCGCAGGGGACGGACGGCAAATGTGAACGAGTTCACAGAACTATTGCGCGCGCCTTTGTACATTGGCTGCGTGTTCAAACCCACCGAGCCGAGGCCCCAGATGAACTTCAACCGTCGCAGTTACCGTGACGATCTGTTGTTCGTGGTCGCCCTGCTGGTGCCAGCCGTCTTCGCCGGCGCTCGCTACGTCGAGTCCGAACTCCAGATAGTCCAGATCGAACAGGCCCAGTCTCAAGGTCAAGGTGCGTTGGCGGCGGTCGACGCGCGGGCGCAGCTGCGCGTCGCGTACGCCGAGCGTCGTGGCCGCTGAGGCCCTCGCATACGCAGCGCTACGACGATTGGAAAGCACCCAGGGCGCCTGCCGGAACCGGACTCATAGGGAGCCAGCCATGAACTCGACGTATCGACCGAACACCGAAACGCTTGAACCGTTCAAGGCCAAGCGCGTGGATCGGGCCGGCTTCTGCCCGCCGGCCATCCATCTTGGGCTCGAACTTGACGCCTCCGGGCTGGCGCCGGTCGTCGAGCGGACTGGCAACAAGAAGCTGTTTTGCAGGTTACCTCGGCCATTACAGGTGGCCCTGCAGGCGCATGTGAGCTGCGGTGAACCATCTCCGGATGGCTGAATCTGTTCGAGGAAGATTCGAAACGACGTGGGGCGACGATGGCGCTGTCGGTCACCGAGATAGTGGTGATGAGTCGGCTGCTGGACGACGCACTGCCGCTGGATAAGGCAGGAAGGCGCCGCTGGCTGGAGCAGCTCGCCCCGGAACACCGAGAGCTGGCACCGGCGCTCGGTCAGGCGCTGTTTCCGCAAGACGACACCCGCTCCGGCTCGATCCTGCTGGATACGCTGCCGAAGATGGGGGCCGGCTCCGGCGCGCAGGCGGTGTCGGGAAGCGGCCTGAAGCCGAGCGAGCGTGTCGGCCCGTACCAGCTGGTGCGCCTGCTGGGCGCCGGTGGCATGGCCGAGGTGTGGCTGGCGCAGCGCGCCGACGGCGCCTTCAAGCGCGAGGTGGCGTTGAAGGTGCCGATGCTGTTGCGGCTGCGGCCGGATCTGGCGCAGCGCTTTGCGCGCGAGCGCGAGATCCTGGCGAGCCTGGAGCACGTCAACATCGTGCGTCTATATGACGCCGGGGTCACCTCGGATGGCCTGCCGTATCTGGCGATGGAGTACGTGCCGGGCCAGCCCCTGACCGACTGGTGCGATGCACGTCGGCTGGGGTTACGGGAGCGCATCAAGCTGTTCCAGCAGGTGCTGGATGCGGTGCAGTACGCGCATGCGCACCGCGTGATCCACCGGGACCTGAAGCCCTCGAACATCCTGGTAACACCGGCGGGCCAGGTGCGGCTGCTCGATTTCGGGGTGGCCAAACTGCTGACCAGGCAAGACGAGCAGCACGTGCAGCTCACGCTGCTGTACGGGCGGGCGCTGACACCGGAGTACGCGAGCCCGGAGCTGTTGCGCGGGGAGCCGCTCGATACGGTGAGCGACATCTACTCGCTGGGGGTGGTGCTGTACGAACTGTTGACCGGCAGCCGGCCGCACCAGATCAAGGCAAGCGTGTCGGCCGTGGAGCTGGAGCAGGCGATCGCAACGGCCCGCATCGAGCGGCCCAGCACGCAGCTGGCGGTGGAAGCCGGGCCGGCTCGGGCCACGACGCAGCACAAGCTGGCCCGACGCTTGCGCGGAGACCTGGACGCGATCGTGCTCAGGGCGTTGTCCAAGGAGCCGCAGAAGCGCTACGCCTCGGCCTCAGCGCTGGCCGACGACTTGCAGCGGCACTTGAGCGGCGAGCCGGTGGAGGCGCGGCCCGATAGCCTGCTGTATCGGACGGGCCGATCCGTGCTGCGGCACCGCACCGGCATCGCTGCGGCCGCGCTTGCCGTCCTGGCTGCCAGCTGTCTGGCGCTGATGGGGGCACCGACGCCAATGCCACAGGACGCGAGCGCAAGGGCGGTGAGCGTCAGCGACAAATCGATCGCGGTGCTGCCGTTCGTCGACATGAGCGAGAAAAAGGACCAGGAATACTTTGCCGACGGCATGGTCGAGGAAATCCTCAATCTGCTTTCGAAGGTGCCCGAGCTGCACGTGCCGGCACGGACTTCGTCGTTTTACTTCAAGGGCAGGCAATCGACGATCGCCGGCATTTCCCATGCGCTGGGCGTTGCGCACGTGTTGGAGGGCAGCGTGCGCAAGTCGGGCAACCATCTGCGCATCAGTGCACAGCTTGTGCAGGCCGACAACGGCTATCAGGTGTGGTCGGAGAGCTATGACCGAAATCTGGACGACGACATACTCAAAGTGCAGGACGAGGTCGCGAGCGCCGTCGTGGCGGCGCTAAAAATATCGCTGCACGCCGATGGCGCGCCCAAGGACGGCGCAGATCACAGCCCGTAGCCGAAAGACACGATGATGGCTCTTGCCTTGTCGCCCTTCAGGAACTTCATCAGCGCTTCGGCAGCAGGCTTGCCGCGACCCTTCTCCAGGATCACTGCGTCTTGGCGGATCGGCTGATACAGATCGCTGGGCACGATCCAGGCCGACCCCTCGGAAATCTTGCCGTCCTTGAATACCTGCGACAGTGCGATAAAGCCGATCTCGGCGTTGCCGGACGCAACGAACTGGTAAGCCTGCGTGATGTTTTCACCCTGCACCAGCTTCGGCTGGAGCGCGTCGAAGACACCGAGCGATTTCATGGCCTGGACAGCTGCCTCGCCGTACGGCGCGAGCGCGGGGTTGCTATAGGCGACGTGGGAAAAGTCGGCCCGCTTGAGTACTTCGCCCTTGTCATCCACCAGGCCGGGCTTTGCCGACCACAGTACGAGCTTACCAATCGCGTAGGTCATCCGGCTTGCGTCAACCGCGTTGCCTTCGCTGGCCAGCTTCGCCGGCGTTGCGGCATCGGCTGCCAGCAACACCTCGAAGGGCGCGCCACTCTTGATCTGGGCGTAAAACTTGCCGGTCGAACCGAAAATGAGTTTGACTTTGTGGCCGGTGTCTTTTTCGAATGCCGCGGCAATCTGCTCCATGGGCGCCATGAAGTTGGCGGCGACGGCGACCTGCACCTCATCGGCGAAAGCGGTGCCGACCGCAAAGCCGAGAATGGCAAGCAGGAAGAATTTGCGAAGCATCGGTTTCATGGGAGTTCATCGCTACGATGGCACAAGGTTCACGGACCTGCTGCCAGTCAGCGACATCCTGGCGTCGGACCATAACGCGTTCAAGCGCACCCAACCCGTGGCCGGCGCCACCGACGGTTATTCGGAGACGCGAGAGGCGAAATCAGACGGCGCCCAGCAGCTTCGCGGCGCGGGACACCGCTTCCGGCTTCACCCAGAAAATCGCGCCGTAGCGTCCGGCGCCGCTGCTGACCGCATCCATCGCGGTGACGTTGATCTTGGCGCCGGCGAGCTTGCCCAGCGTCTCGCTCATCGCCCCGACCCGATCGTCGCCCTGCAACAGGAATGCGGTTTTTCGCGCACTTAATTTGAGCTTCAGCGTCTTGGCCGCGAGTTTGAACGAGGCGGAATCTTCAGG
>VBCK01000111.1 GCA_005882215.1 Betaproteobacteria bacterium
TTTCGATCGTGCCCTTGCGACTGGGGCTGCAGGGTGAAATCGGGGTAATCATTGCAGGGTCTCAGCGAGCGGACTTCCCGGCGGAGACCGAGAGACTTCTTCTGAGCGTAGCGGCGAACCAGGCGGCGATCGGGCTGCAAGAGGCACGGCTCCTGAGCGAACAGAAGCGAGTCGCCAACGAACTCGATCAACGGGTCGCGCAACGAACCCGAGAACTTGCCGCAGCCAACGAAGAGCTAAAGAAGGAAATTGCCGAACGCAGGCTGGCGGAAGACAAGCTACGTCAAGAGGAGAGGGAACTAAAGCGCAGTGAGGCGCGCAAGGCAGCGATCCTGGACTCGGCGCTCGACTGCATTGTGACGATCGATCACGAAGGCCGCATCACCGAGTTCAATCCGGCCGCGGAGCGCACATTCGGCTACCGTCGGGACGGGGTCATGGGTAAGCACCTGGCCGACGTCATGATCCCGCGGTCACTTCGCGAGGAGCATCGAAGAGGGTTGGCTCGCTACCTGGCCACCGGCGAGGCGCGAGTGCTTGGGAGACGCATCGAGATGACGGCGGTACGCGCCGGCGGGAGCGAATTCCCCGTCGAGCTCGCGATCACACGCATTCCGTTGGACGGACCGCCGTCCTTCACCGGCTACCTGCGCGACATCACGGAACGCAAACTGGCGATCGATGAGCGAAAGCGGGCGGAGATTCAGCTCGCCGGTGAGAAACGACTCCTGGAGATGGTGGCGTCGGGCTGTGCGCTTTCGGACGTTCTCACTGCGTTATGCCGTTTTGTCGAAGAGACTGCCACCGAATGCCACTGCGGCGTTTACTTGATCGACTGGAGCGGCCCGAGACTCCGAGAGGTCGTCGCACCCAGCCTTCCCGCCACCTTCAACGATCCGCTCTGTGAATTGCCGGTGCGTTGCGAGAATGGACCGTGTGGGAGGGCAGCGTACTTGAAGACACAAGTGATCACGGTGGACGTGGAATCGGACCCGCTGTGGCAAGCATCCCCATTTCGCACCCTGGCATTGGCGCACGGTCTGAGATCGTGTTGGTCCACTCCGATTTACTCGTTGGTAGGGCAAGTGTTGGGTACCTTCGCGATCCTTCAGCGCAAACCCGCGAGCCCGACTCCGCTTCAGCAGGATCTCATCGCGCAGGTCACACACATTGCGAGCATCGCCATCGAGCGTACGCAGGGCGAGGCGGCGCTCAAGCGGAGTGAAGCATTCCTCGCGGAAGGCCAGCGACTCAGTTTGACGGGCACCTTTTCCTGGCGCGTCGCGACGGACCAAATCACGGGGTCGGAGGAGCTCTATCGCATTTTCGAGTTTGACCCGGGTGTGTCCGTGACAATCGAGCTGATCGTTAGTCGAGTCCACCCGGAAGACATCCTGGCGGTGCATGAGATGATCGACCGGGCACGAGGTGCCGGCAGCGACTTTGAATACGAGCACCGGCTGCTGATGCCCGACCACTCGGTCAAGTACCTGCACATGGTCGCGCACGGGAGCCGAGACCCGGACGGCCAACTAGAGTACATCGGCGCGATTCAGGACGTGACCCAGCGCCGACTCTCGGAAGCGACCCTCGGCAAGGTCCGATCGGAACTCGCGCACGTGGCCAGGGTCACGAGCCTCGGAGTGTTGACGGCATCGATCGCGCACGAAGTCAGCCAACCACTGTCGGGGATCGTCACCAATGCCGCCACCTGCCTGCGGATGCTGAACGCCGCTCCGCCAAACGTCGATGGCGCGCGTGAAACCGCGCTGCGCACGATTCGCGATGGCAGTCGTGCGGCTGATGTTGTCACACGATTGCGCGCGCTCTTTGCCAAGAGGACCGCTGCGAACGAATCGGTGGACCTGAACGAGGCTACGCGGGAAGTGATTGCGCTGTCGTTGAGTGAACTTCAGAGAAACCGGGTGATCGTGCGGGAAAACCTTGCCGAAGACCTCCCGTCAGTTATAGGTGATCGTGTCCAGCTTCAACAGGTGATGCTGAACCTGTTCCTGAACGCCTCGGACGCGATGAGCGACGTCGAGGACCGTCCACGGCAGTTGGTGATCAGAACCGAACGAGACGAAGGCGATCGCGTCCGTCTGACTGTGCAGGATGCGGGGGTGGGTCTGGAAGCGGAGGCGGTGGACAAGCTCTTCGATGCGTTCTACACGACTAAGAGCGACGGTATGGGGATTGGCCTGTCCGTCAGTCGCTCCATCATCGAGAGTCATCATGGCCGTATATGGGCCGCATCCAACGATGGTCCGGGAGCGACGTTCTCGTTTTGTATTCCATGCAGCCCCCAAGCTGTGATGGATGCTTCTGGTCAGGGCGCCATTCGGACGCCCGCTATGGCACACGCGGGCCAACCATAAGAAATTCGTGATAGCCCTCCTTAATCCCCGTAATATAGCCTATGCCTTACAGTGCACGCGCAAGAAACGGGGAACGGCTCAGCGAGGTAGCGCTGGCAGCGGCGCCACGTCTTCGACGGCGTCCGCGGGCGTGTTCGCGACGTTGAGCACCATTGAAATCAATGTGAAATAGCCGACGAGCCCGACCAGATCCACCACGCCCTGCTCTCCCAAACAGTTGATGCACTCCTGATAGCTCGAATCACACACGCCTTTGTTCAGTGTCAATTCCGTGACGAAATCGTAGACGAGTGCCTCGTCCGCACTCATCGTCGCGGGTCGGCGTCCCTCTCGCAGTGCATCAATGGTCTCGCGAACGGTTCCCGCCTTCAAAGCTAGCGGAACGTGGGTAAACCATTCGAACTGCTGGGTCCATTGTCGTGACAAAACAAGGCTACCGAACTCGGAAACGCGCGCCGGAAGGGAGCTTTGGAATCGCAGGAACTCCCCCACCCTCTGCAGCCGCGACATCAGTTCGGGGCTCCGAAGCAGGGCAATGAACGGGCCCTTAACCCCTTTGCGGGGTCCTGCAGCCAGATCGTCGGCAGCCGCCCGCTGCGCATCGCTCATCCGATTCCTGGGAATCGGTGGCATGCGGCCAACGGACTGTGTGGTCATGTTTGCTTCCTTTCGTGTCCATGCTCAGGGGCAGCGCCCACGGGTTCGGGCCGGCGCAACGTCCACGCTCCCGCCAACAACAGTGCCGCAGCGAACACGCTCGGGCCTGCGATGCCCATCGCCTGATCCGACGCGGCCATGCCGACGATGATCGGGCCAGCGAGCTGACCCAATGCAAACGCTGTGGTCATCGCGGCCATCAACCTTGGCGCAGCAGCACCGGCAAGCCGCCGTGCCTCCTGCATGCCGGCCATGGTGATCACCATAAACGTGCCCCCGACACACATGGCGGCCAACAGCAACGATTCGACGCTAGGGACGAGCACCGGGGCCAGCACGCCGGCCGCCATGACCACCAAACTCGCTGCCCACAAGTTGCGTACGGTCACGCGCCGAAGCCACAGGGCGGCGATTGCTGTGGATGCCGCCGCGGTAGCCCCGAATACAGGCCAGATCCAGCCGAAGATGGAAGGGTCGGCAATCAGGGCGCGTGCCATCGCCGGCAGGAACGTGGCGGGGATGATGTAGCCGAAGCCAAAGGTTCCATACCAGAAGACCAATTGCCACTCTCGGGCGCCGAGCCGGCTCGGCCGAGGCGTGTTCGAGGTCGCAATCGAACCACCTGCCTGATGGGTGCCCAGACAACTGCGGCCACTGTGGCACTGACAGTTCCGAGGACGAGCCAGGCGCTCCCTGCTCCGTAGCCTCTAACCCCGGCAACTAGTCCGACCAAGCCGGCAGCGCCCATGCCAATGCCAACGCCCGCGAAGACCCAGCCCGACCACGCGGATCGCCCAAGTTCGCTGAGGCCGTGCAAGGCCCAGGCTGACATACCCACCAGCACATAGGCACTAGCCGCTCCGGCCGCTAATCGCAGGGCAACCCAAGCACCATAGCTAGCGGTCGCTCCCATGGCCAGGGTGAAAATCGCGACCGCCAACAGACCCACGCGCACGGAGTTTCGCGGTGCAGGAGGCGCGGCGCTGCACGCGAGAGCACCGATGAGATACCCCATGTAGTTACTGCCAGCCAGCCACGCAGCCTGGCTGAGACTCAGCCCGGAATCGGCCTGCATCACCGGGAGCAAAGGCGTGAAGCCAAAGCGGCCGACGCCCATGGCCGACGCCAACGCGGCAAGTCCAGTCAGGGTGACCGTGAGCGCCGATTGTTTGTCGCGATTGGCCGGCATCGCCAGAATGCTAACTTACGCCGATATCCCAAGCTGTTTCTTGACGGCCTGCACAGCGCCGGTCTCCATTTCACCGCCATGCATCGGCAGCACCGATTGACGCCCGTTTAGGAACACCCGCAAGTGCGATCCTTTCCCTACGTCGAATGTCGCTCCCCGTCTGGCCGGTCCTGCAGGATTGTTGCGGACCTTTATTGCCGCCGCGCAAACGACTCACACAATCGGAACTGAGTCGTCCGAAAGCTCGATGCCGTCCGTAAGTATGCGTCACCCTCGAATTGCATCACTTGAGTGGACGTACAACCATTGGACGATGGTATCGATCCATCCTGAGGATCGCATCTATACGTACTATCGGGGGCCTTCTACATCGGCCTGGGAGAGGTGAGTTCGACGAAAGCCGGCTCACGGCCTACGGTGTGGGCACTCTCATTGTTGTTCCGGGCGAACAACTTCCTGACACGAACGTACCGACGAGACCATCGTCCAATTGTCTTGCCTCCACGTCTCTGGTGTGATCGCTCCGTCGCGACCGGTTCAACCGGTTCGATTGGAGATGTCATGACCGCAGAAATCAACCATGATCAGCGCCACTATTTGAGCACCGCGGTCAAAAGCATTGCCGTGGCTGAGCTCGTCGTCGTCGGTGCTGCGCATGCGCAATCAGTCATGAATATCCAAGCGCGAGCGGCCGCGCTGGTGCATGTTCTGGCTGTCGACGACGACCCCACCATCCGGGAGGCGATTACCGACTATCTGGGCCAGTACGAGTTCCGCGTCTCGACCGTCGCCGACGGGGGCGCGATGCGGGCGGTGCTCGCCAACGACGCGGTCGATCTGATCGTGCTAGACGTCATGCTGCGGCCTGAGGACGGAATTGCGCTGTTGCGTCGGCTGCGTGACCAGTCGGCGATCCCGATCGTGATGCTCACGGGTCGGCGCGAAGAAGCGGACCGGGTGATGAGTCTGGAATTGGGCGCCGACGACTATCTGACCAAACCGTTCAGCCCGCGCGAACTGCTCGCACGGATCCGTGCCGTGTTGCGCCGCTGCCGCCGCGAGGTACGCCAGGGCCGACCGGAGGGCATCCGTGCCTACCGCTTCGATGGATGGGAACTGAATCTGAACACCCGGCGCCTCAGGAACCGCAATGGCCAGACTGTGCCGCTCAGTAATGGCGAGTTCAGTCTGCTGGTCGTGTTGCTCGGAGCGCCCAATCGCGTTCTTTCACGCCACGAGCTCCTCGACATGTCGCGGCTCCACAACGACGACGTCTACAACCGGTCCGTCAACACGCAGGTCATGCGGCTGCGGCGCAAGCTCGAGGGAGATCCGACGAAACCGAAATACATCTGTACCGAACGCGGCGTCGGGTATTTGTTCGGCGTCCCGGTTGAAGTGATCTACTGACCGTCGTCTCTGACACTCCTATCCCGCACGGTACGTCCAACGAATCCGCCGCGCGTGGAGTACGCGTTAACGCGGTTCGGCGAATCGCTGCTGGCGCGAGTTTCCGAACTGGTGCGTTGGGCTAAGCGAAATCACCGGCGCGTGCAGGAGGCGCGCAGGCACTACGTGCCCCCAGGCTGACAGCATGCGCAAGCTGAGCCGGACCAATAACTCGATTAACCTCGACACGATCGCGCTCGCGTTGGGCGGGGACAATACGACCGTGACGGCATTTCGGATAGCCGAGTGAACGTGCACACTGGTAACGGATCGAACGGGCCAGCCGTTCCTCGGTGGAGTCCCAAGGGGCTGTCAAAGCCAGCGACAAATCGCGGCTTCGGAGTCGGTGAGTCCATATTCACCGGCAATTCGCCAGGCGACAGGCCACGCTGAGATTTCTCGTGAGCGGTCGCGAAACGTCGGCCGTGGCCTCCCGCGCGAACCACTGAAATACGCTGGCAGCGGCGACGCTGGCGTCGGGTCGAATCCGGGCCTTCGAACCGGGGTACCGCCGCCAAGTCGTGCCAGAGCAAAAACTTCACCTGCGTTGCAGCTGCAACGTGCGGCGCAGTCGACGAAACCCGGTTGAAACTGCGCCGGCGCCCAATACCACTCAACGATCTGTCATCAGTCCGCGACGCAGGTTCGAAGCCTTCCGCGATCTCGGACCGTTTGTGGGCACGACGTCAACCGAGTAAAGGAGTCCATCATGAAGATGCATCTTGTATTGGCAGCAGCGTTCGCCGGTTTGGGTTCACACGCGGCGTTCGCGAGCTCTGAGGGTGGCGACACCTGGTCGGAACTGGAACCGACACCGTATGTGCGCTCGGTTCAGGCGCTCCCGGTGCCGGCACTCGGGCCCGTGAGCAGCCAGCAGCGCGAGGACCTGGGCGCCGAATCTGGGCGCTCCGAGGGCGGCGACACCTGGTCGGAACTGGAACCGACACCCTATGCGGGCTCGGCTCAGGCGCTCGCGGTGCCGGCACCCGGGCCTGTGAGCAGCCAGTAGCGAGGACTGGGCGCCGCGTCTGGCGCTCCAGTCGCGGTGAGAATTGATTTGTCCTCGTGCAGACGCTTAGGAATTCGGGCGCCTCGTGCCACAGCGCGGTGGAACATGAAGCACCGGTGTCCCCGGCGTCTGCTTGGGACTCCGACCCACCACACGCCGCGGCGTCTCCGCGGTGAGCCCTTGACTTCGCCTGCGAATGACCGAGAGTCGATTTGCACACCCGCGGACGGATTCGACGGACGCTCCCTCCGCCGAATCCCAACGCTGAGAGGCAGTGCAATAAGTCAGCTCCCCTCAGGACCGGACGTTCGCCCTCCCCGCTCTGTTGGATCACTGTCGACCCGAAGCGGCTGTGCCAGACAACGAGAAGAATTGGGGGCAGATTCCATGGTGCCATCGCCTGATCATTGGTGCAGCCCCTATTTATCTCTATAAATGAGTCTCATTTCGAGCCTACAATACAAACGTATCTGGTTGCTGCCTATCTGATACAGCCTTCCAGGTAGGGACTTCGCAGATCCGACGGCTGCTCGAGAAGGGTTTCGCTGTGATTCAATCACTGCGCGATCGGGTTCATGGTTTCTTGCGTTTTCGAACTGAGCGCGTCCCTCCTCGTCGCGGTCCCAAGCCCGCTATTGGTGCTCATATCGTCTGCGGGGACCTACGCATGACGGTGCAAGCGGGTCTTAGCGACGAACTGTGGCATTGGTTGATGGACCAAGGTTGGCGCG
>VBCK01000112.1 GCA_005882215.1 Betaproteobacteria bacterium
GACCCGGAGATGTGCACGCTGATCGACCTGTCGGCGCGGCTGCACGACATCGGCAAGCTGCGGGTGCCGGACTCGATCCTGCTGAAGCCCGGCCGCTTCACGCCCGATGAGCGGTCGATCATGCAAAAGCACTGCGAGCACGGCTGGGAACTGATCGGCGAAGGCGGCCTGGCGCAGCTTTTCGTCGCGCAGGAGATCGCGCTGAACCACCACGAGCGCTGGGACGGCAACGGCTACCCGAACCGGCGCCAGGGCAACATGATTCCGCTGGCGGCGCGCGTCACGGCGCTGGCCGACGTGTTCGACGCGCTGACGCACCGCCGCTGCTACAAGGACGCCTGGTCGATAGACGACTCTCTGCGCGAAATCGCCTCGCTGCGGGGCAAGCATTTCGACCCGGAGCTGACGGACCTCTTCCTGGAGCTGGTACCGCACCTTCAAACCACGTTCGGCAACCTGGACGCGTATCTGGGCACCGAGGCCCGCAAGAACGACTTCATCTCCGACCGCGAGCGCGTCGCGCGCGAACTGAAGGAAGACCTGGGTACGTTCGATGTTCGACGCTGAACTCCCAGCGCCTGCGAGCGAGGTCGACGAGCTCTTCATCGAACCCCGGATCGCCGGGGTCGAACCGGTCCGCCGGCTTCGCTCCTGCGGCGAGATTTACGAGTCCCCGATGCTGGGCCGGCTCGAATTCGCGCGGATGCCGCAGGGCCGGCCGTCTTTCTGGCGCGGCGAGCTGCGGATGCCCGACAGCCGCTTCGCGCTGCAGATCGTGTGCGAAGTCGAAGGCGACGATCTGCCGGGGTCCGACCAGGCCGCCTGCGTGACGGCGTTTCGCCGGCTGCAGGTCCAGGATGCGATGCTATGCGCGCCGCTGATCAACAAACGGCTGCGGGAGCTTCAGCTTGCCTTCACGGTCGGCGTCGATGACCTGGTGTTGACCTTGATCCATTTGCCGCCGCATCCCCTGACCGACGCCCGCTTCGAGCTGGGATTCCGCGCCAGGACGGTTGCGCACCTGGCCTTCACGGTCGTGTTCGTTCGCGGCACGCCGCGCTCGGTGCGGATCGACGACGCTTGACCTCTCCTCGCCTCGCGCGAGCAGAGAGGGCTGAGCGTGGGGGCACTAGCGCATCAATCCCACCGCGGTCGCCAGCATCGCCAGAATCGCCTTGATCATCGACTCTCCGGCAATCAGTCCCGAGGCAACCGGAATGCTGTAGGTTTCCTGGGTGTCAGGCGAGATCCTGCGCCAGACCGAAACGAGGATCGCGCCGATCGCAAACGACAGCGTGACGCTGAACGGCACCACCCAGCCCAGTCCCAGGCCGGTGGCCGACGGCAGGTAGCCGCGCGCTTTGGGAAAGGCTTTCTCGAGCAGCGGCAACAACAAGCCGACAGCTGCCCCAACCAGAATCGCGTACAACACCGAGGGCGGCAGGCTGTTCAGGCCGCCGGTCAGCGCGCGCGCTACCGCCACCCAGATCTGCGCGGCCGGCACCGGATACTTCTCCAGCGCCGCGATATTGGGCACCATCAGGTACCAGGCCGGAACGCACACCAGCGTGCCGAAGAACACCCCGGCGAACTGCGCCAGGAATTGCCGGCGTGGATTCGCTCCCAGCAGGTAGCCGGTTTTGAAATCCGACAGCAGTTCGGCCGAAGCCTCCGCGCTGCCGGCCGCAATCCCGGCCGACATCACGTTTTGAAGGACGCTAGCCTGCACGCCTGCCGCGCCGGGCGGCGAGATCAGCGCGAACAGCAGCTGCATCACCTTGCCCATGGCTCCGACCGGCTGCAGATCGGTCTCGCCAACGGCACGCGAAACAACCAGCGACAGAACAAAGCACATGGCCACTGCGATCAAACCGGCCCACCACGCGACCCCGAACGCGATGAACTGGATCGCGACCATCGCAATCCCGATCGGGATCATGCCGGCGATCATCCAGGAGCCCGGCACCTCGATCGACGCCATCGCATTTTCCAGCTCGCTTTGCGGGCGTTGAACACGTGCACGGCGCAGCATCGTGAAGGCCCGGCCCACGGTGCGCCACTGAAGCGCCAGGCTGGTCAGGCTGGCGAACACCAGCGTCGAGGCTCCGCCCCACAGCGCCCAGCGCACCGGGTGAAACATGGCACCGCCTCCCACCGCCGGGATCGAGACGACGTAACCTGCCACGCCCGCGTTCGCGGCGTCCAGGCCGTGCAGCCAGGGCGCAATAAATACATATAGCGCGGCCGAGGCGGCCAGCATCGACAGCGACACGCGCGAGCCGATGATCATTCCGACGCCGATCATCACCACGCCCGGTTCGAACCCGAAGCCCACCAGCGGTTTGCCGGCAATTTGTGCAAATCCCTGCGCCGGCAGTTGGTCCGGGAAATGCACGTCGAACAGGTTGATACGCATCCACGCAAAGAAACGTCCCAGTGTTGCGAGCTGGTCCTCGGCTGTCGTCAGCACGCCGGAAATCACTCCGGCGGCCAGCGCGATCACCAGCGCATAGGCCTTTTTCAACGCTTCGCCACCGTGGCCGTACAG
Organism: Betaproteobacteria bacterium; assembly: GCA_005882215.1. Taxonomy (GTDB): domain Bacteria; phylum Pseudomonadota; class Gammaproteobacteria; order Burkholderiales; family Burkholderiaceae_F; genus VBCK01. The sequence continues at coordinate 2,549 of VBCK01000112.1, forward strand.
GCTGCGCAGCGTGACCGCCGCCGCCGTGCCGCTCGGAAACGGCAGCTGCCCGTAGTTGATCAGCACTCGCTTGACCGGGATCGCCAGGAACACCCCCATGGATCCGGTCGTGAAGGTGAAGGCGGCCACCAGCCACCAGGGCGCATGGCGGTGCTCGGGATCGAGCATCAGCATCGCCGCGAACGGCACCCAGAAGGTGGCACATGTGGAAAAGCCGGCCGCCGACGCGGTCGACTGCATGCAGTTGTTCTCCAGGATCGAGAGCTGCCCCAGGCGCCCGCCCGAGCCTGCGCGCAGCAGGCTCCAGGCCAGGTACGACAGCACGCACGAGGTGATCGCGACCCCGAAGACCAGTCCGATCTTCAAGGACATGTACAGGTTGCCCACCGACATCAGCATCCCGATCAAGGCGCCGGTCAGCACCGCGCGCACGGTCAGCTGCGGTACGCGGTCGCCCTGGTAGGCGCTCGTGTACCAGTGCCGGTCCTTTTCCTCGGGGGTGGCGCTGTCCGGAAGCGGCCTGAACTCGGGCGGCAGCTCGTCCGCCATCGGCTGTGCGCGGGCGGGCGGCAACGAGTCCTGGGGCCGGTCCAGAACGCTCATGGCGGCAGCAAGCGAAGTGAAAACATCGGGTGCTTCACGCGATGCCGATCCACTTGTGCGTCTGCAGGCTCAGCCGCCAGCGCGGCTCGCGCAGGCAGTGCTGCACGGCCCGCTGCGTGTTTTCGGCGAGCTGCGGCCCGTCCATCGGCTGCAGCCACCAGTGGCGAAAGTCGGCGCCTTCACGCTCGACGTCGTCCGGCATCAGTCCCGGCTGCGGATAGATCAGCTTGAGCTCGTCGCCGCTGCGCAGCACCCACTGCGCGCCGGCCTTCGGGCTCACGCAGATCCAATCGAGCCCGCCCGGCGGCTTCTGCGTCCCATTGGTCTCCACCGCGATCTGAAAGCCGCGCTGGTGCAGCTCGGCGGTCAACGCCGAGTCCACCTGCAGCAGCGGCTCGCCGCCCGTGAGCACCGTGAAGCGGTGGCGCCTGTCGCCAGCGGGCCAGAACGATTCGACGTGTCGGGCCAGCGCGGCGGCAGAGTCGAAGCGCCCGCCGCCCGCGCCGTCGGTGCCCACGAACTGCGTATCGCAGAAGCGGCACACCGCGGTCGCCCGGTCTTCCTCGCGCCCGCTCCACAGGTTGCAGCCGGCGAAACGGCAGAACACCGCAGGGCGCCCCCACTGCGCCCCTTCTCCCTGCAGCGTGTAGAAAACCTCCCGGATCTGATAGGCCATCGGCCGGTATTGTGCCGGATGACGGATAAACTGCACGCTTTTGCGGCGCAAGCGTCCCATGCGCAGAAATCGCAACGCCAAGATCGTCGCCACCCTCGGGCCGGCGAGCTCGTCCGAACAGACTATCCGTACGCTGTTCGAGACCGGCGTTGACGTGTTCCGGCTCAATTTCAGCCACGGCACGGCCGACGAGCACCGGGCGCGCTGCGAGATGGCGCGCCGGATCGGGCGCGAATTCGGGCGCCCGGTCGGGATCCTGGCGGACCTGCAAGGGCCCAAGCTGCGGGTCGGGCGCTTCGCCGGCGGCGCGGTCGAGCTGCGGCCCGGGGAGCCGTTCCGGCTGGACTTGAATCCAGCCGAAGGCGACGCCCGGCGCGTGAACCTGCCGCACCCGGAGATCTTCGCGGCCCTTGAGCGCGACGCCACATTACTGCTCGATGACGGCCGCCTGCAGCTGAAGGTCGACTCGTTCGGGCGGGACCATGCGGTGACGCGCGTGATGGTGGGCGGGCGCCTGAGCGATCGCAAGGGCGTGAACGTCCCCGGCGTGGTGCTGCCGATCTCGCCGCTGACCGAAAAGGACCGCGAGGACCTGCGCTTCGCGCTGGCGATGGGCGTGGACTGGGTGGCGCTGTCGTTCGTGCAGCGCCCGGAGGACATCGAGGAGGCGCGCGCGCTGATCGGCGACCAGGCGATGGTGCTGTCGAAGCTGGAAAAGCCGGCCGCGATCGACCGGCTCGATGCGATCGTGCAGCGCTCGGATGCGATCATGGTGGCGCGCGGCGACCTGGGAGTCGAGCTGCCGCCCGAGCGCGTGCCCATCTTGCAGCGGACCATCGTGCGCACCTGCCGGCGCGAGGGCAAGCCCGTGATCGTGGCCACCCAGATGCTCGAGTCGATGACGACCAATCCCGTGCCCACCCGCGCCGAGGTCTCGGACGTGGCGAGCGCGATCTTCCAGGGCGTGGACGCGGTGATGCTGTCGGCCGAGTCGGCCAGCGGCAAGTATCCGGTGGAGTCGGTTGCGATGATGGACCGGATCATCCGCGAGGTCGAAGGCGACGCCCATTACCGGATGCTGCTCGATGCCAACCAGGAGGTGGCACGCGCCAATCCGGCCGACGCCGTGTGCGCGGCGCTGCGCCAGACCGCGCACATCGTATCGGCCAAGGCAACGATCACGTACACCTCGTCCGGATTCTCGGCGATGCGCGCCGCACGCGAGCGCCCCGAAGCCCCGATCCTGTCGCTGACCCCGAGTCCGCGCACCGCCGCCCGGCTGTGCCTGGTGTGGGGGCTGCACTCGGTGCAATCGGGCGAGGTGATGGATGTGAATTCGATGACCGATCTGGCGTGCGACGCGGCGCTGCGCGAAGGCTTCGCCGCACCCGGCGACTACGTGGTGATCGCCGCCGGCGTGCCGTTCGGCATCTCGGGCACCACCAACCTGCTGCGGATCGCGCGCGTTCCGGAACACTGACCACGGCCACCGAAGCGCCCGCCGGAGCGCGCCGTGCGGAGGCGGGCGCGAACGCGGGCGGCGCGCACCTTCCGACCGACCATGAACGACATCGTACGCACCCGCATCGCTCCCAGCCCCACCGGGATGCTGCACCTGGGAACGGCGCGCACGGCCCTGTTCTGCTGGGCCTTCGCGCGCCGCCACGGCGGCCAG
>VBCK01000113.1 GCA_005882215.1 Betaproteobacteria bacterium
AACATCGCGCACATACCGATGGCGTTGACGGCGCTGATGCTCCAGAACGCGACGCGGCCGGATTTTGCCGCCGAAGGCAGCCTGGCGTTGAAGCCGTGGTTCGGCTCGAGCCAGGGTCTTTCTCTCGCCCCAGAGCTGGATATCCCGGTGGTGGAGGCGGCACCTCCGTACAACGAGCAGATCGCAGCCTTAGCCCGGCAGATCGGCACCGTCCTGCCCCGGCAATCGATGAAAGATTGCTCCGGTGCGTCGCAGATGGATGCCGGGACCCAGATCACCAGCCTGCACCAGGTATCGATGCTCGACGCCGCACATTACCCCTTCGAGGCTAACGTCAACCTCGCCCTCTTGCACGAACTCGGCGGGGAAAACGACAGAAAGCTGATCAACGTCGCGATAGGCGCGGAGCTGAATTTGCATGCAAGCCCCGTGCTCGCGGCCGCGCAGGCCGCGCGCGAGGCCGGCAACGCACCCAATAGCGTTCTCGCCGCAGCAGCCAGCATCGTCGGACCGTTTCGCGCGCAGCGCGCGCGCCAAGCGTGTTCGGCGCTCATCGACCTGTTTGCGGTCGCCGGGCTCAAAAGTGCACTGGACGAGGCGTTCGATATCGATGCTATTGCGGCCTCGGTGCCCGCCGATCGCCACGAAGACAGGCGCTTCTGCAGCATGACAATGGAGGACATCCTTGGCAGACGCTCGCTGACCGAAGTCGCCTACGTTGCGCTGCTGGGAGTCGAACCCGAAGCCGCGAACCTGTTCGCGTTCCAGACGCTGGTCGGCCTGCTGCTGACCAACGGCCCTGGTGCCATTTCGGCTCAAGGCGCAAAGGGCGCGGTGTCGGCCGACGGGCCTGAATCGCCCGAGCGGGTACAGCTCAACAAGGCGCTGGTCGGTTTCTTAACCCATTCCGGATTTACTCATGGCGGCAACGGCTACGAGGGCATTGCATTTCTGCTCGATCAATTCCGCGATGCAGGGCTGCGGGACCCAACCGACCCGAAGCACGGCATCGACCTCAGGGTGCTGGCGACGCGTTATGTGGACGAATATGCGCACTACAAATCGAAAAAGAAGGCCGTGGGCAGCCTCGACATTCAGAAGATACCGGGCGTGAATCACCCGGTGTTCAAGGATCGGCCGGTCAACTTCGATCCGCGCGAAGCCTACGTACGCGAGCTGTTCCGGAAGCGGGGCGAATACAACGTTTTCCACGAGTACTACCACGCCCTGGTGCAGGCCTTGTTCGACGCCGGCGTATCGCGTAGCGTCTACTGCGTCAACATCGACGCGGTGATCGCGGCGCTGCTGCTGAAAATCCTGTGGCAGCCCTACCGCTCTGGAGCTTTCAGCGAGAAAGCGCTGGAAACTGCCGCATTCACGATCTTCCTGTACCCGCGCATGCTGGGCTGCGCCGCGGAAATCGACGACCACCTGAACCGCGGCCGGAACATGGACACCCGTACGCCTGCGTCGCAATGTGGGTTCGTGGCCTGAGCGATGCCCTCTAACGCTCCGACTCGTTCTGCCGCGGCAGACTGAAGAAAAACGCGGCGCCCTCATTCAATGTGCTCTCGGCCCAGACCCGGCCAAGATGCTTTTCCACGATACGCTTGACGATGGCCAGACCAATCCCCGTGCCGGAAAATTCCTCGCTCCGGTGCAAGCGTTGGAACACGCCGAACAGCCGGTCGATATTGGACATGTCAAAGCCGACGCCATTGTCCTTGATGCAAAAGACGCTTTCTTCGCCCTTGTCGAATCCGGATATCTGCACGCGTGGGCGAACCCTGGTCGAACTGTACTTCAGTGCGTTCGATATCAAGTTCACCCAGACCTGGCGCAGCAAGGTCTGGTCGGCCAAGGTCTGCGGCAAACTACCGATCGAAATATCCGCGTCCGCGCCCGTGTCGGACGTGGTCAATTCCGTGCAGATCCGCGCCACCAGAGCGCCGGTATCGAATCGCTCCTTCTTGACCACCTGGTACCCTATTCGAGAAAGGGCGAGCAAGGCGTCGACAATGTCTGCCATGCGCTGTACGGAGTCTCGAATAATTCTGATCTTGCGTCTCGCCTCGTCATTCAATTCAGCGGCATGATCTTCCTCGAGAATGCCGGCAAATCCATCCAGCGCCCGCAGCGGCGCTCGCAAGTCGTGTGACACCGAGGAGTTGAAAGCTCTTAGATCCTCGTTGGCCTGCGTGAGTTTCGTGACCAGCTCATCGCGTGCTCGTGCCATCGTCAGATGCGTGCGCACTCGCGCCAGAAGCTCCTGCGACGTGAACGGCTTGGCCAGGTAGTCGTCCGCGCCGGCGGCCAGGCCTTCCAGCGAAGCTTCCTGCCCGGCGCGCGCCGACAGCAGGATCACCGGCAGCGTGCGCGTTTCCGGATTCTCGCGCAGCGCGCGTACCAGGCCCAGCCCATCGAGGTTGGGCATCATCACGTCGCTCAATACGAGATCCGGTTTTCTCGCCTGCACGGCGGCAAGCGCCTGGCGCCCATCGACCACGGCCTGCACCTCGTAGTGTGGTGTGAGCAGGCTGCTTAAGAACGTCCGCAAGTCGCTATTGTCATCCGCCACCAGCACGCGAGCGCTCAACTTGGCGGGAGGCGAGGCAACCGCCCGCGATTCGTAGGGCAACCACTGCAACGCCTCATCCAGATAGGCGGCCGCGCTTCTGGGCACCGTCGAGGCGTCGGAGGCTTCGGCCACATGCTCGGGCGGCAGGTGATCTCGCCCCGCGCGCAGCATGACCGCAAATTCCGTGCCCTTGCCTTCATCGCTGGCGACGCGAATCGTGCCCCCGTGCAGTGCCACGAGTTCGTGCACGAGCGCAAGACCTATGCCGGTCCCCTCGTACGAGCGCGACCGCGCGCCTTCGACCCGGTGAAACCGATGGAACAGCTTGGATTGCTCACCCCGGGGGATACCGATGCCGGTGTCCTTCACGATCAGCAGCGCGCCGCCCTCAGCCGGCGCGAGTCGCACGCTGACTCCACCCTCGAACGTAAACTTGAGCGCATTCGAGAGAAGATTCATCACGATTTTTTCCCACATGTCGCGGTCGACGTAGATCGGCGCCGCCAGCGACCGGCAATCGACCGCGAACGAAAGCCCCGCCTTGTTGAACGCGGAGTGGAAGGCGCTCGCCAGATCCGCGGTGTAGCGTGCAAGGTCGGTCGGAACGAATCGTGCTGAGTGCCGCCCGGCCTCCATCCGCGAGAAGTCGAGCAGCGCGTTCACCAGCCGCAGCAGGCGCAGTGCATTTCGCTGCATCTGGCCGAGCCGTTCCCGGGTCTCTCCGCCCAGCGTCGCCTCGGCGAGAAGCATCTCCAGCGGCCCGAGCAGCAGTGTGAGCGGCGTCCGGAATTCGTGCGAGACGTTGCTGAAAAATGTCGTCTTCGCGCGGTCGATCTCTGCGAGCGCTTCCGCACGGTTCGTCTCCGCCTCATACGCGCGAGCGGTCGCAATGGCCGACATGACCTGAGCAGCGGTGGCTCGAAAGAATCTCAGATACCTGTTGTCGAGGGCGCGATGGGGGCTGACGCCGGCGACCAGCAGCGCGTACGGCGTAGAGCGGCCCGCGCGGGAGAGCGGCAGGACGATCGCTTGATTCGGCCGCGCGTTCCAGCGGCCGGCCGGCAGCGGCCCGAAGCGTGCGGCCAGATCCTCGACCACAAGCTCACGAGGGGTCCGGACCACCTCGGCCAGGGGCCACGAAACCGCGGTCATGTGCTGCGCAATCGGCAGATGCACCGGCTTGGCGGGACCCTGGTAGTCCTTCCATCCGCTCACGGCGACAAGCTGCGCATCCTCGCCTTTTTCGTCGAGAAGATAGAAAAGGACGAATGGGAGATCCAGCTCATTGGCAGACAGAGTCTCGGCGGCAACGCGATACGCCTCCTCTTCGGTCTTCCCTTCCGCGGCGCGCGCGGACAGATCGTGCAGCATCCGGATCTGGCGTTCGCTCTGGACCTTGGCGGTCGTTTCCTGCACGGTATTCAGCAGGCCGCCGATCGCTCCGTCGTCCCCGGGCACGGGACTGTACGAGAAGGTGAAGTACGTCTCTTCGGCCATTCCACCGCTGCTGATGAACAGCTGCAGGTCCTCGGTCCATGTGGCTGGCCCTCCCTCTTGGACACTCCTGGCCATAGGCCCGGCGACGTCCCAGACCTCGGACCAGACTTGCGCGGCAGGAGCCGCGAGCGACGCAGGGTGTTTATCCCTCAAGATTGGGCGATACGCATCGTTGTACAGATGCAGCAGTTCAGGGCCCCACCAAAGCAGCATGGGGAACCGGCTGCCCAGCACGACACCCAGCATTGTTTTTAGACTTCTCGGCCAGTTTTCGACCGGACCGAGCTTTGTCTTGGACCAGTCCGTCGAGCGCATCAGCGCGCTCATCTCGCCGCCGCCCGCGAACAGGTCCTCCGGAGCGAGGGCCGCACTCCCGACGAGCGCGCCTCGCAACGACGGACCCGAGCTTCGGCCTGGGGCCACGTGCCGCTTAGTCAATCCGTTCGTGCGCGCCCTTGGCACGCGTCCTGGTTCGTACCGGCCATGGCAATCCCCCTAAGCCCTTGATTTGCCGCATTGTATTGGCGCGCCCGGCAGGATTCGAAGCCACGATCTTTGGCCAGCCGGCAACGCGGTGATCGTCTGAAAACTATGGGAAAACAAGCAGTTACTTGGGTCGCTGGGCGCCGTCGCGGTTCAAGATATCTTAGTCCGGGCCGATGAACTTAGGGGTGGACCTGCCATCCTGGATGGATGCCGCGCGGCAAACATGACGCCCCTACAGAGTTCGCGACCCGATACGCCCGCAGCCGATGGTTGCGCTGACGCTGGCCCGACGATTGCGGATGACGTGTCACGCGAGCAGCGCCTGAGTGACATACACCTGATCAGGGCTCTGGCCCACAGCGCCCCGGTCGCTATCTACCATGCCGATGGCGCCGGTCATCTCACCTATGGAAACCCCCAGTATCGTGCGATGTTCGGACTGATACCCGGGCAGAGCCTGGATGATTGGGCACAGGCCGTGCATCCGGCCGATCGATCGCGGATCGAAACTGTTTGGGCCGAGTTCTTTCGGCGTTGGACCGCATCGGTGCGTTTCGAATACCGTACCCGGGCAAGCTCGGGGGAGATCCGCCACCTCGCAGAACACGTCGTTGCAGTGACCGCCCAGGGCATCAGTGGATTTGTCGGTACGATCACGGACGTGAACGAGCTCAAGCGGGCTCAGGCCGAGCTTGAGGCGCTACACAAGCAACTCGTGTGGATCAGGAGCAGGTCCTGGCGGAGCTCGCAGAACTGAAGAACGGTATCGACCACATCAAGGACATCGTGGCGATGCAACAAGACTACGCGAGGCTCGGTGGCGTCGCGGACGTCATCAACGTGACCAGTCTCGTGGAAGACAGTCTGCGCTTCAATGAAGCTGCGCTGACGCGTCACGGCATCGCCCTTCGTCGCGAATTCGAGGATGTGCCGACGATCGTCGTCGACAAACACAGGGTGTTGCAGATACTGGTTAACCTCATCCGCAACGCCAAGCAGGCCTGCGAAGAGTCCGATTGCGCCGAGAAGATGGTGACCGTGCGGGTCACCACGAGCGGGCTGGGTGTACAAGTCAGCGTGAGAGACAACGGCGTCGGTATCCTTGCCGAGAACCTGACTCGTATATTCAGTCACGGATTTACCACGAAGAAGCAAGGGCATGGATTCGGATTGCACAGCGGGGCGCTGACTGCCCGCGAGCTCGGTGGCGAATTGCGAGTCGAAAGCGGTGGGTGCGAGCAGGGCGCGATCTTCACTCTCGATCTACCGTTGACACCCGCGCAGGCCGGCCATGGGTGAATCCGCCGCGATTGTGAACCGCCGAGTCCTCGTCATCGACGACAATCCGGCCATTCACAAAGATTTCCGCAAGGTACTGGGCGCGGGGCTCGACGAGCCCGCGGCTCTCGAGGCCGACGAGCAGGCGCTTTTCGGGGCACCCGCGTTGGCGTCCACTCGCCCCCACTTCGAGGTTGACTCGGCGCTGCAGGGGCAGGAGGGTGTGGAGCGCGTGCGCGAAGCGCTGCGCGTGGGCCGCCCGTATGCAATGGCGATCGTCGACATGCAGATGCCGCCCGGGTGGGACGGGCTCGAAACCATCGAGCGACTGTGGAGAGTCGACCCCGACGTGCAGGTTGTCATCTGCTCAGCACATGCTGGCTATGACTGGACGGAGCTCGTCGTCCGGCTCGGGCACGCGGACAAATTGCTGGTCGTCAAGAAGCCCTTCGAGCCGATCGAGGTGTTGCAATGCGCCAACGCGCTGACCCGCAAGTGGCAAAACGAGTGGGTCGTTCGCCGCCAGGTCGAGACGCTCGAAAAAGTCGTCACGGATCGCACCGAGGGACTCGAGGCCGCGAACGCGCAGCTGCGCTACCTTGCCACCCATGACGCGCTCACCGGACTGCCGAATCGCGCCCTGCTGGAGGACCGGATCAGCCAGGCGATGACGCTTGCCGACGGGAGGCGCCAGCCCTTCGCATTGATGCTGTTGGATCTCGATCGATTCAAATCCGTCAATGACTCCATGGGCCATCGTGCGGGCGATGAACTGCTGAAGGAAGTTGCGCAAAGGCTGCGCAGCGTCGTCCGCGGAGTCGACACGGTCGCGCGTCTCGGCGGCGACGAATTCGTCCTGGTACTGCAGTCCGTAATGGAGCGTGAGGAGTGCCTGCGGGTGGCGGAACGCGCACTTGCCGCGTTGGCCCCCTCGATCCGCATCCAAGGAGTCGAACTTCACGCCTCCACCAGCATCGGAATCGCCTTTCATCCGAAGGATGGCGATTCCATGGCGCTGCTTCTGAACCACGCGGACGTCGCGATGTACTGCGCGAAGCAGCGTGGACGCAACAACGTCCAGTGCTTCGCGTCGGGTATGAACGCCATGACGCAGGAGAAGCTCAGGGTCGAGAGCGAACTGGAGAGCGCACTGCGGCTGGGACAGCTCGAGCTTCACTATCAGCCCAAAGTCGACACGGCGACCGGAGAAGTCGACAGCGCCGAGGCCCTCATCCGGTGGCGCCATCCAGACCGCGGGCTGGTACCCCCGGCGGACTTCATTCCGATCGCGGAGGAGTGCGGACTGATCGGCCCGATCGGCGACTGGGTGGTGCGCGAAGCGTGCCGCCAGGGACGGGCCTGGCAAGACGCCGGGCTCCCGCCCATCCGCATCGCCGTCAATCTTTCGCCCACCCAGTTTCGCCACGGTAATTTGCTCGCGACGATCCGGCACGCCCTGGACGACGCTGGTCTCGAAGCCCGCTTTCTTGAAGTGGAGCTCACCGAGAGCGCGGTGATGACTGAACCCGAAACGTCCGTCACCATTCTCGAGCAGTTGAGCCAGATGGGTGTTCTGGTGTCGGTGGACGACTTTGGTACCGGGTACTCGAGCATGAGTTACCTGAGACGACTGCCTGTCGCCAAGCTGAAGATTGATCGTGAGTTCATCCGCGAAGTCATGTCACGTCCGGACGATGCTTCCATCGTCCGAGCCATCGTCTCCCTCGCGCACAGCCTGCGTCTGAAGGTCGTTGCCGAGGGTGTCGAAACCGCCGAACAGCTGGAGTTCCTCAAGACCCTGGGGTGCGATCAGTACCAGGGCTACTACTTCAGCCCTGCCGTCCCCGCAAAGGACTTTGTTGCACTCCTTGAACGTTCTGCGCCAGGTGATCGCTCGCTGACTCAAAACCCGGCGATGCTCGCACACGGCAAGCTCGCGGCATAGCGTCAAAGCGCTTCAGCGACATCCAGAGCAAGGTTCGGTGCTTGCGCTGCTTCGACCGAGTCGTGCGGCCAGTCCTTCAATCGGGTTGACTTATTGCGCGGAGTATCGATAACGTATCCACCTTTCAGGAATCTCTTTGAGAACCGCAACTTGCTGCGGTTGAATGCACGGAGCCGTCGCGCAGCCTGCGGCTTCCGCAATGAATACGGATGATCCTGACGACCCTCTGGACGTCAGGCGCGTCGGTAATCGGCATGATTTCGCGACCCATAGTTGCAACGCATAATCCTCCGCGGTCGATGGGTCTGCGCGGTGCCCGATGAACCGGTTCCCTTGCAAGGCGCGCCCGCGGAGGAGATCCGTTCATGAACAGACTCTCGATGTTCGTCGCAGCGCTGGCAGCATCGACTGCACTTACCGGCCACGCGCAGACGCCCGCGACCGACTGCAAGTTGATTCTGCCGAGGAATCCGCTGACCGCGGAGGGGCTGTCAACGCCGTTCCAGCTCACGAACCTGCACGCCGGCGAGGTCTGCCACGAGCTCGACCCGAACCAGTCCGCGTTCGTGCAGGCGGCGATCCTCGATCCGCATTCCGGCCAAATATCGATCTATGCTCCACTGGTCGTCGACAAGGGCACGAAGCCCGCGGTCGCGCCGATCGTTCCGGTGCTGCCGCCGAACGCGGTCGTCGCGCTTTGGTTCGGCTTCAACGGCGACAATCTGAAGCTGAAGGCGAGCGGTGGCCGGACCGACGCATGGGACGACGAGGCGCCATTGGCGGAAAATCATTGCGTCAACGGCCACCGGGGCAGCCTGTTCAGTCAGTTCTCGTACTGCAATGCGGTCGAGTTCTTCGAGGCGGCCAACACGGCCGTCGCCGCCGGCAAGCTGGTGATTCCTCCGCTGGGGACAGGCGTCGACGGCCAGCTGTGCCCGTCGGTGCGCAGTTTCACGGTTGTCGACCAGGACCAGAGCGACAACGTGCCGACGAACTACCTCGCCTTCAACGGTCAGGTCGCGCAGTACAACGCGGCCAACTTCGCGGCCCTGACCGGCGCAGCGAAGTTCGGCAACCCCAGCGACAACAGGCTCGTGGACCTGTTGCTTTATCCGGCGCTCAAATGCACCCCGTGGACCGCGCCGGAGTTGAGCAATCCCGGCGTCGACGTCCCGGCGCTGCCCTTGAACGAGCTGCAGGCACACGCGTTCCAGCCCGCTCCGGTCGCGCTGGTGCCCTTGAACGATCCGATGGCACTGGACAACGGCGCCGACAGCCTCGTCAAGGTCAATGCCTACCGGCGCGGCGTCGACCAGCCGCTGGCGCGGTCCCACAAGGACGCGGATCCGTCCGCGTACTGCTCGAACCTGCGCTCGATCCATCCGGCCAGGCTTGCGCTGGACCGAAGCCTGCTCGCTGCTCGCCCGTCGCCGTTCCCGGTGATGGCGAACACCCTGTTCACGTTCATGGCGCAACGCTACGTGGCGTCCTATGCCTTGTTGGGTTGCGAGGTTCTGCTGAAGATGCCCGTCAACGTGACGCTGATAACCGACGCCGGCGTCGTGACCGACGCGACGTTCCCGTAGAGGCGAAACAAGGCGGCCCGCCGACCAGGTCGATCTCGTCCGAAGCGTCGAATCGGACAACCAGGAGAAATGACCTTAAGTACGCCTTGTAAGCCATTGAGCTGTAAGCATATTTAGTGCTACCGGCGCTTGCGGATTCAGGGTTCCTCTTTGACGTACTGCTGCATCTGCGCGAGCGCTTCATCGAGAGCCAACTCGCGCCCGGTCGCGAGCAGTTGCTCAAACCTTGCGTCGCCGAGAGCCGCGCGCGTGCGGGCGCTGACGGACTTCACGTAGGCCTTGTCCGCCGGATCCAGCGGCCATCCAAGCTGAGCAAAGTGGAAGGTCGCCGCGCCTTCGAATCGGGCAGATCGTTCCCAGTCGCCTCGCAAGGCCGCAAGCCCGCGGACACGAATAGCGGGAACACCCGCCCATAGCGGTTGATGTCGAAGGTTTCCTCGTCCAACGCCACCGCCTGGAGCAGCCGCTCGCGTACCCCGGCGGTGCTTCCCTGGGCGATCGCGGTCATGACGAGGTTGTTCAAGCAGAACGCGATCAGACGCAGATCGCCCTGCTGCCTGGTCTGTGCCAGTGCCGCCTCGTACAGCGACTGCGCCCGAGTCCAGTTGCCCTCGAGTCGCTCGAGCTCACCCAGCGCCAGAGCCGCTTTGCCAAACGGTCCGCTTTCACTTCCCACCTCCCGCGACAGACCAAGTGCCTCTTCCAACTGCACGCGCGCACCGACCAGGTCCCCCTGTTCCACGCGCGACAAGCCCGACAGAGTCAACGCGTGAGCCAGGATGTCCGGTGCGCCGAGCTCGCGGGCGATCGCGATGGCCTCGTCGTGTGCCTGCATGGCCTGCTCGAACAGGCCCGTTCGAGCGCCCAGCTCGCCGGCCTGAGTGAGTGCTTCGCCGCGCAGGCGGTCGCGGCCTCCGGCGCCGGGCCGGCGCAGCGCTTCCTGCGTCACGCGGTAGCCAAGCGAGAGCAGAGCATTGAGCCAGTATCTGAAAAGCCCCGTGACGAGCCGCAGGTCCCGTTCACCCCCGCCGGCAAGTCGGTCGCACCAAGCGTGCGCCGCGAGCATGTTCTCGAGGTCGAGGTCGAGCCGCCTCATCAGGCGACCCTGCTGCGGGCCG
>VBCK01000114.1 GCA_005882215.1 Betaproteobacteria bacterium
ATGAGCTCGACGAGCTCTTCCCGCGTCACGCCGTTCTCGATCGCGCGCGGGAAGTGGAAGCTCATCTGCTCGGTCTTGCCCGTCGCGACGAGCGCGGCGCAAGTGATCAGGCTGCGGTCGCGCTTGGAGAGCTGCGGCCGCTCCCAGACGTCTCCGAACAGCACCTGATCGGTGAGCTCGGCCAACTTCGGTGCGATCTCGGCGAGGGCCTTCTGCGCGGCGGTCTCGGGCTTGTCGGTCTTCATCTGCGTTCCTCCTCACAACTCCTGGAAGCGCTCCAATCGGTACGCCAGCGCGGGACTGCCGCGCCCTCCGTAAGCCAGCTCTCCGATGAGGAGCGCGAAGGGCTCTGTGTACCGGGCGATCCGCAGAGCCCCTGCATCCACCGGATCGAAGCCGACGTCGCGGATGAGCGAGGCGGCCAGCTTCTTTCCGCGCGCGTCGTCGCCGCAGTAGACGAGGCTGGGCCTGTTCGCTTTGCGCCGCGCGTCATAGCTGTCCCGGCCGATGACCGCGTCTACTTAGCTCTACCTGTCTCAGCCGAAACGCCCTGCGAGCAGTCGCGCCAGCGGTCGCCTTAGCTCCCTTCGGCGCGGGGCTTCGCTGGCCGCCGCGGAATTCGATTCGCGCGACAGGAGTTTCGAATAGTCCAACACCTCACCGTCGTCTGTGTCGACGTTGAGGCTGAACTGCCAGTTAGAGTCGTCTTCGGTGTGGGTCATGTGTTTCCGCGATCGGGTTCGGGACGATCTGCCGGCGAGCCGCGCCGGCGCAGCGTTTCAAACTGTCCATCGGCAGCCGTTCGCGGTTCTAAAGGGGGGGATTACGCTCCATACGCAGCCGGCGACCCACTGCTGGGGTTGCCGGACTCGGAAAGGTCGAGGGGATCGTTTTCCGCTATCGCACCGGGGTGGCGTGGCGTGATTTTCCCGAGCAGGCGTTTGGCGAGCCGGGGGGCTTGCGGTAAGGCCCGGGTCGTGCTGCAGCATCGCCGGCCGATGCCAGAACCGGCGGAAATGGGAGTTGCGAAATGCGTGTGTTGTCGACGTATGGGTCGCGCGGGGACCTCAAACCGATGGCGGGACTCGCGGTGCAGTTGCGGACCCTCGGCGCGGAGGTGCGGGTGTGCGCGCCGCCGGACCGCGCGGAGCTGCTGGCCCGTGTCGGCGTGCCGCTGGTGCCGATCGAAGTGTGGCGATGACCGAGCGTGCGGTGGTGATCGCCGGAGGAGGTCCGACAGGGCTGATGTTGGCGGGCGAGCTGGCGTTGGCGGGCGTCGACGTTGCCATCGTCGAGCGGCGCGCCAGCCAGGACCTCACCGTTTTCCCGAGGAGTTCTATATCCCCTCGTCGTCGGACTCGACGAAAGGACTCGGCGGCCACAGTCGCTCCGGCTCAATCGGAGACTTGAGCGCATCGCGCGGCAGAACCTTCGCAATTGCAAACTGCGGCATCCTGGAGGTAAGGCGCTTAAGCGGCTTGTCGTTAGGCCATCGAGACTCCAAGAAAAAGGTGCGCACGATCGGATGCTTCAGATCGAGCAGGCGGTTGGTCACGACGCCGACTTCCTTGTTGACCAAGGCGACCACCGTGCCCGGCGGATAGACCCCGATTGCCTTGATCAGCACGGCGAGCATTTCCGGATCAAGGGCGCTCGCGTCCCGGCGAGCCAGTACCTTCAGTGCCTGATCCGGCGCTACGCCAGGGCGATATGCCCGGTTCATCACCATGCCGTTATAGCGGTCCGCTAGCACGATAACCCGCGCTTCGCGGCGGATCTCGACACCCCCGATCCCGCGCGGATACCCTGATCCGTCGAGTGCCTCGTGGTGCTGCGCTACGATTTCGAGCCAAGCGGGATCACCGACGCCGCGCTCCCGCAGCGCCAGCACGCTCATATCCGGATGCTGCCGCAGGGCAGCGCGCTGATCCTGCCCGAGCGGGTTGCTGGTCCAGTAGAGCTCTTCCTGCAATGCCAGCATTCCGATATTCATCGTAAGCGCTGCGGCTAGCGCGGCCTGCGCACGCACCGAAGCCATACGCGAAAGCATCAAGGCCGTAAGAATCGCAACATTCATATGCTGCCGCACGGTGTAGCGCGGCGCCCGGCCGAGCAGAACGTACGCGAGAGCTGCATCGCCGTCGAACTGGCAGCAACGCTGAACCCGCCTGACCAGGGTCATGATCTCATCGACAAAACTGTCCGTCTCAGAAGTGCGCGACGGTCGATCGAGCAGCGCGTCGAGTTCGATGGCTGCAGTCGTCGAGTATTTTGAAAGTGGAAACTTCGCGCGCGACACGGTTCTCGTCCGGCGCGAGTCGGGTACTGTCCTCAGACCGGGCGTCTTCCCTGTCACTCGGCGCGTGGTAAAAGACTCCTTCCTTGATCAGGCGCCCGAGCTGCCCCTCGCTCGTGATCCGGTTGCCGCGGCCTAGCAGCAATCGGTCGTTGGAGTCGAAAACGTCAAATCGCAGCGGCATGCCAACTTGCAGGTCGCCGATGTTGATGCGGGATTTCATCTCACTTGCCCGTTCGTAGCTGACGGTCAAGGTGTGCTGGTGCATGCTAACTTCTAAGGCCAGAATTGCATATTGTGAAACTACGTCGGAAACTCACGATAGAAGGAGTGCACCGCCAGCCGCGTGCTAGTCGACCGAGCTCATTCCATTCCGAATCGCAAATTTGACCAAGGCAACCAGGTCTTCGAGCTGCAGCTTTTCCATCAGTCGGGAGCGATACGTCTCGACCGTCCTTGGCGACAGATGCATCAGCTCCGCGACCTCTGCATTCGAGTTGCCTTCGGTGATCAACCGTATGATTGAGCGCTCGTTGGATGTGAGCGATTCGATCGCTTGGCGTTCAGCGATGAGTCGTTGGTTCTGAGGAATGGTTCTCTCGGCCGCACCTTCGCCAGGCGGCGACTTTCCTGCGGCGCCCCTCTGAGTTGTGGCTACGACCTCGTCGCCTGTCAAACGTTCGTGCCCATGGCCGGTCGCCGTCTTGAGCAACCCACCGATGCGTTGCGCCTCAGCCGCAAAGAAGGCCTGGTTCCGCCGCAGCGTATCTTCGGCCTGCTTCAGCTCCTCGATATCGGTACTCGTTCCGTACCACTTGACGATGTTTCCCTGCTCATCGCGAAGCGGCACCGTGCGGATCAGGAACCAGCGGTATTGCCCGTCAGCGCGGCGCAAACGCATTTCATCTTCGTACGGCTCCCCAGCCGTCATCGCTGCGCGCCATTTCTCCAAGATCCTTGGAGTGTCGTCGGGATGAATCGCGCTCGTTGGCGCTTCAATATATTCCTCCATGGAGACGCCTGCATAGTTCAACCAACGCTGGTTCAGGAAATCGACGGTGCCGTCAGGCAGAACGCTCCAGGCCATCGCCGGAATTGTGTCGATGACAAGGCGAAGGCGGTCCTCGCTCTTGCGAAGTGCATCTTCGCTGCGCTTCGCTTCGATCGCCACGCGCGCCAGCTGCACCGCCATGTCGATCAGTTGAATATGCTGCGGGGACGGTAGACGCGGTTTGCTGTAATACATAGCAAAGGTTCCCAGAACCGCGTTATCGTCCGATAAAATCGGCGTGGACCAGATCGCGCGCAGGCCGTTGCGGACCGCGATGTGGTCGGCGTCTTTCCAGAGCGGGTCGTTTCTAGTGTCTCGCGTATAAACCGGCTCGCGGCGAAAAGCGGCGGTGCCGCACGAACCCATGTTGGGCGCAATTCGCAGGAACGGTCCGATGTTCCGCTTGTAGTCTTCCGGAATGTTCGGGGCTGCGACAAAATGGAGCCTCTGACCATCGGAATCCGTCAGCAACACGGCACAGCGCATGTCTCGAGTCTGATCCTCGATCAGCTGGACCAGCGTCTCGAAGATTTCGGCAAGTGAGGCCCTATTCGCAACACGTTCGAGGACCCGGCGCTGGCATTCCAGAAGCTCAGACCAGGCCTGTGGCTCGATGGAATTTTGCGTCACTTGCGAGTTCCTGGTCGAGCATCGATCCCGTTGCGCGCGAGCAGCAGCGCGCCCACCGCCTTGGTCCGACGTGCGGCATCAAGATCGCCCGCATAGGCCGCGACGATCGATCCCATCATCAGGATCTGCCACTGCTTCGCGAATTCTTCGCGATCGGGCACTTGCGCTTCCACGGCTAAGCCCCTTATGAACAACCGAATGGTATCGATGTGCCGCTGCGATGCCTTCCGAAGCGGATGCCCGCTTTCCGCATGCTCAAGAAGCACCTTGATGAACGAACAGGCCTCGAAATCCGGGCGGCGAAACCACTCGTCGAAGACATCGAAAATCGCGAGTAGCTTCTGCGCGGGCGTTACGGCAGCGCGCTCGATGCCTCCCTGGAGCCAGGATCGGGTCCACAGCTCCTCTCGTCGGCGAAGGAAGGCAAGAACAAGCTCGTTCTTGGACGGGTAGTACTTGTACAGCGTTCTCTTCGCGACGCCGGCTCGTGCCGCGAGCGTGTCAACGCCAACCGCACGAACACCGTACTGGGAAAACAGCTCGTAGGCGGCCCGGTCTATTTGCTCTCGCGCATTGGCAGGCTTGCGGCTCGACTGACGTACGCTCATGGCCCGTAGACAGATCTGTCTACTAGTAGTTCAAGTTCCTACTCGTCGAGGCCAAGATCACCATACCGGGGGTGTGATTACCGGCAGTAGAGGCGCAATCCCTCTGCCTGCATGGGACACTACGTGGGCAAATTGGGAAGGTAACGTATGCACTTGATTTATAACGTGCTACGGTGGACCTCGTCTGAGCCAGCGGAACTCGCGCCACCGCCGGGCCCGGGCCAAGGGAACCTGAGCCGCCGATAGGCGCGGTCGGCTCCTGCCTCGCAGTGGCGGCCGGCACCCCGCCCGCGACGTAAACGTCGATGACGCCCTTCTATCCGCGAGCCTGTGTGCCGCCGGAATCGGCGAGTTCGATTTCGTTTTCCTGGCACCACGCACGCAGCGCTGTGCTCGTTTCGGCTTGCTCGAACTCGTACCACTGCTGGAGCACACCTCGATCGGCGAGAAGGATCTTCAGGCGGCTGTAGGCGCCCTTGCGCCTGAAGAACGCGCTGACCTCCTCGGCATCTGCCGGC
>VBCK01000094.1 GCA_005882215.1 Betaproteobacteria bacterium
TTCTGGACCAACCTGGTGTTCTACCCGATCATCGGTTCGCACCACTTCCTGTTCAGCCCGCTGCCGTGGTGGCTGCAGACCACCGCCATCGTCTTCAGCGTGGCGATGCTGGTGCCGGTGTGGGGCGGCAGCAGCAATTTTCTGCTGACGATGCGCGGGCGATTGCGCGACCTGGTGCACTCCTACCCGCTGATGTTCATCTTCGTCGGCGTGATCGGCTACGTGGTCGGCTCGACCCAGGGCACCTTCGAGGCGTTCCGCTCGCTGCAGGAGGTGTGGCACCTGACCAATTTCACGGTCGGCCATTCGCACCTGACCATGTACGGCTTTGTCAATTTCGCGATCTGGGGCGGGGTGTACGCGCTGCTGCCGCTGGCCACCGGCAAGGCGCCCGGCCCGCTCGGCCTGAGCCTGCATTTCTGGATGGCCGTGGTGGGCAGCTTCATTTACGTCATTTCGCTGTCGATCGGCGGCACCATTCAGGGCCTGGACTGGATGCGCGGCGCGCCGTTCATCCAGCCGGTGGTGGACATCCAGTCCTACTGGGTGTGGCGCGGCGTGGGCGGCGCGCTGATGTTCCTGAGCCACATCGTGTTCGCCTGGAACGTCTGGCGCATGTGCTTCGGTGCGTCGGTCGAGGCGGCGCCGCTGCCCGCTGAGGGGGCCGCCGTATGAACAAGCTGGTGCTGATCGCGGGCGGCTCAGCGCTGGTTTACGCGGGCCTCGCCCTGTTGATGGGGGTGCTGCCCGGCATCGAGCTGTCCCGGACGCCGGCCGGACCGGGGGTTGAACCGCTGACGCCGTTGCAGGCCGAAGGACGCGACGTCTACGTCGCCAATGGCTGCAGTTACTGTCATACCCAGCAGGTGCGGCCGCTGCCGCAGGATAAGATCTTCGGCCGTGCGTCGGCGCCGGGAGACTTTGCCTACCAGACACCGGAGCTGCTGGGCTCGGAGCGCACCGGGCCGGACCTCACCAACGCCGGGGTGCGTCAGCCCAGCACGGTGTGGCAGTTCATCCACCTGTACAACCCGCGCGCGGTGGTGCCCGAATCGATCATGCCGGCGTTCGACTGGATGTTCAAAGTGCTCGAGCAGGCTCCTGCGGGGACGACGCCGGTGCCGCTGCCCAAGGCGTACGCGCCGGCCAAGGGCGTCGTGGTGCCTGCGCATCAGGCCGAGGCGCTGGTGGCCTATCTGCTGTCCCTGAAGCAGCCCGCCCTGCCGGATCTGGCCACCCATGACGGCGGCAGCGCAACGCCCGGCGTCAGCAGCGCATCCCCGGCCGGCGTCGCCAGCACCGCGGCGGGCGCGCCATCCGCCGGTCCGGTGCCCGCCACGGGAGGTGGCGATCTGGCCAAGGGCAAGGCCCTGTTCACCGCCAATTGCGCCGCCTGCCATCAGGCCAATGGGGAGGGACTGCCGGGCGCGTTCCCCTCGCTGAAGGCAGACGACGTGGTCAACGACGCCGATCCGACCGAGCAGCTGCATGCGGTGCTGCACGGCCTGCAGGGCGCCAGGGTGGGTGGCGTCGTCTACTCGAGCCCGATGCCGCCGTTCGGCGCCGCCCTCAGCGACGCCGACGTGATTTTGCGTGACGATCGCTGAAGCGAGGTGCACCGGGTGGACAAGCCGCGCGTTCGTATTTACCTCGATGACAACCCGACCCCGATCGTCGATCAGGAACTGCCGGCCGACGTCACCCTGGACACCCGCACGCTCGAGGATGGGCCGCATCGGCTGCGGCTCCGTGCCCGGGACCAGAGCGGGCGCGAAGGCTTCGAGGAGTTTGCGTTTCACGTGCATAACGGGCCGGGCATCGTCGTGTCCGGCCTGCGCCCGAACTCGGTGCGGGGCGGTGAGGTGCGCTTCTCGGTCGACGCGTTCAGCTCGGACGATCCATTTGACCCGCGTCACGCCGAGGCGCGCTCGTCGATTCCGGTGTGGGTGTGGGTGATGTCGCTGTTCGTGGTGGCCTGGGCCGTGTGGTACGCCGCGCGCATGTGGGAAGTTCCAGCACAATACGCGCAGACGCCGACCTATCGCAGCCAGGCAGGCACCCCACCCAAGTGACGCGAACGCGGCGGCGACGATTTCGTCGGCCAACGCTCAATCCAAAGGAGCTTCGGATGCCAAAGGTATGGCTGATTACAGGCAGTTCTCGGGGCCTTGGACGCGCGCTTGCCGAAGCAGTACTCGGTGCAGGACACGAGCTCGTTGCAACGGCGCGCAATCCGGCGCAGCTCGCTGATCTCGTAAAGCGGTATGGCAACCAGGTGCGTACTGTCGCGCTGGATGTGACGAACGAGCAGGCTGCTGCCCACGCCGTCGCCGTAGCGAAAGAGGCCTTCGGACGGCTCGACGTGCTCGCCAATAATGCCGGATATGGCAACGTCAGCCCGATCGAAGATACGAGCCTCGACGAGTTTCGTGCCCAGATTGAGACGAATCTCTTCGGCGTCATCAACGTCACCAAGGCCGCGCTCCCTCTAATGCGTGAGCAAGGTGCCGGTCATATCCTCCAGTTCTCCTCGGTTGGAGGTCGAATAGGGCCAGTGGGCCGAGCCCCCTATGCAGCCGCAAAGTGGGGCGTTGAAGGCTTCTCCGAAGTGCTTTCCAAAGAGGTCGGGCCGCTCGGAATCAAAGTGACGATCATCGAGCCGGGTGGTTTCCGCACCGACTTCGCAGGCTCCTCCACCGAGATCCGCGAAGGACGTCCCGAGTACGATGCAACCGTAGGTAAGGCGGCCCGATTCCAGCGCACCTATAACGGCGAGCAGCCGGGCGATCCCGCCAAAGCGGCTGCCGCCGTTCTCCACATCGCAAGCCTGACCGATCCGCCGCTCCGCTTGCTGCTCGGCAGCGACGCAGTGCGTTTCGTGGAACAGAATGACCTGGCGAAGATGGATTCCGACAGAAAGTGGAAGGACCTGAGCATCTCCACGGATCTCGAGCCGACGGCCGCTCCAACCGCTAGCCTCCTTCGACCGTAGCGAGCTTCGTTGTAAAGATCGGATTTCCTGCCGGATCACGAGCCAAGCTTTGCGACACCCATCTGTTGCAGCAGCGTCAGATTGTCCTCGATGTGCCAGTTGTCGGTGATGCGGCCGTTCTCGACCTTGACGAGATCGGTCGCGATGAAGGCGATCGGCTGTCCCTTACCCTGCGTCTGCCCGAAGGAGCCGGTGAAGTGTCCCGTGAAGCTCATATGCACAGTGACGTATTCGCCAGCGACGATCATCTTTTCCACCGTCACCTTGAGGTCCGGCACGGCAACGCGGAAGCGGCGCGAGGCGAAGGCCGGCCCCTCCGGTCCCTGCGGACGGCCCGGCGGCAGGGTGCGGTCGGTAAAGTTTTCCGCGACGGCCTGCTTCAGCAAGGCTGCGTCGCCGGTGTTCCAGAACTCGTAGAAGGCGCGGACGGCTTTCAGGGCTGCCTCGCGCTGCGCCGCCCGCAGCGGCCCGGCGATCACGATGTCGTTGATCTTCATGCTGTCGGCGGCAACGGCCACCGCCGACAAGGAGAGATTCAGCGCAGCCAAGAGCCCAAGGCTCAAGGGTTTAGTGATCATGCTCAGGCTCCCGGTGTTAGGCGACCATCACGTCTGAGTCGCATCGGCTCGAACGCGATACCACGTCGCGTATAGCGAAGGCAGGAAGAACAGCGTCAGGACCGTTGCGATAAGAAGGCCCCCCATCATCGCGTAGGCCATCGGTCCCCAGAACACTTCCCCGGCGATCGGAATCAGCCCCAGAACCGCTGCCGCCGCCGTCAGCAGGATGGGACGGAGTCTGTGCACCGTGGCCTCGATGATTGCCTGCCAACGGTCCATCCCCTCGCTTTCGTTCGCCTGGATCTGCGCGATCAGCACGACCGAATTCCGAATGATCATGCCAGTGAGCGCAAAAACTCCAAGCATCGCAACGAACCCGAAGGGCTTGTGCGAGAGCAGCAGCGCCAGCGTGACGCCGATGAGTCCCAGTGGTGCGGTGAGCATGACGATCGCGAGCTTCTGCACGCTCTGCAGCTGGACCATCAGGATGAACAGCATCAAAATGAACATTACAGGGATCACCGCCAGTACCGACCGTTGGCCCTTGGCGCTTTGCTCCACGGCTCCGCCCTCTTCCAGTCGATAGCCCGGCGGCATCGATGCGCGAACCCTCCCAACGGCGCCGGCCAGTTGCTGATCGACGGTCGCGGCTTGAATCCCCGGAACGATATCCGCCTGCACAGTGATGGTGGGCAGCCGATCCCGGCGCCAGACCACAGGTTCCTCCAGCCCGTAGGAAAAGCTGGCGATTTGCGCAATCGGCGCGGAGTTGCCATTGGGCAGTCGAATCTGAAGATCGCGAAGCGCTCCAAGATCCCTGCGATCCTGATCCACTGCACGCCCACGCACGTCGATCAGATAGATATCATCTCGCAATTGTGTGACTGTTCGCCCTGACAGGACATCATTCAATGATCCCGCAACCTGCTCCGATGTCATTCCCACCAGCCGCGCTTTCTCTTGGTCAACGGTGGCAAGCACGGATCGACCCATGTCGTACCAGTTGAAGTTAATGGTGCGAGTGTTCGGATTCGCTCGCAGCACTGCAGATACCTGGTCTGCGAGTGCCCGAACCTTACCGATGTCCGACCCGCCGACCCGGTACTGAATGGGCCAGTCAACGGGCGGTCCGAGCTGGAGCGGCTCAACCCGCGACAGCACCGACGGAAACTGTTCGTCGAGCGCTTTCTGTAACCGGTCGCGTACCATGTCCCGCACGTCGTAGCTCCTGGTTACCACCACGGCCTGAGCGAAATTGGCGTTCTCGAGCTGCACATCAAGCGGCAAATAAAATCGCACTGCGCCGGCCCCGACATAAAAGCTGTGATGCGCGACGCCCGGGTCCTCGAGCAGGACCTTCTCCAGGCGCGCGACCTCGCTTTGAGTGCCCGCGATGGACCCACTGTGCGGTAACGTGAGACTCACCAGCAGCTCGTCCCGGTCTGCAGCCGGGAAAAACTGCTGCTCCACCAACGTGAATGCTGCGAGCGAGACGAAGAACAGTGCCGCCGTTCCAGCGACCACCCAGCGCCGCCGTCCCAGCGCCCAAACGAGTTGCTTGCGAAACAGGGCTGTCATCCGGCTCTCTTGATGAGGGGCCTCCTGTGTGGGTCGTTCTGTCAGAATCAGATTGCCGAGGTAGGGTATGAAGACAATGGCAACAATCCAAGACACCAGCAGCGCAATCGCGACCACGGCGAACAGGGTGAAACAGTATTCTCCCGCTGCACTTCTTGCGAAGCCGACCGGTAGAAATCCAATGACCGTCACCAGCGTGCCGGTCAGCATCGGAAACGCCGTGGACGTGTACGCGAATGTGGCGGCCTTGAAGCGATCGAAGCCTTCCTCGAGCTTGCGAATCATCATTTCTACCGCGATCATCGCATCGTCGACCAGAAGGCCGAGCGCGATTACCAGCGCACCGAGTGAGATGCGTTGCAGGCTGATGCCCTCGAGGTTCATGGCCAGGAATGTGATCGCGAGCACCAACGGGATGCACACCGCGACGACCACACCGGCGCGCACTCCGAGGCTGACGAAGCTGACGAGCAACACGATTAAAACGGCCTCGCCGAGTGCGCGAGTGAAGTGACCTACCGACTCCTGCACCACCTGCGGTTGGTTCGCGACCAGATGCGGATCGATTCCCACCGGCAAATCCGCTTCAATCCGACGCATACTGGCCGCGATGCCCTTGCCGACTTCCAGAATGTTGCCGCCCTTCACCATTCCCACGGCCAGACCGATTGCGGGCTGGCCGTCGTAGCGGAAAAGCGTAGAGGGCGGGTCTTCGTAGCTGCGGGTAACTCTTGCAAGATCGCGCAACGGCACAAGCCGGCCATTCGCGTTAATGCTCAACTGCTCGATATTCGCGGTGGTATTGAGCTGGCCGCTCACGCGCACGGCCACTCGATCGCTCGAGGTTTCGAGGACACCGGACGCATTGACGGCGTTCTGCGCACGCAGCGACTCCGCCAGCTGATCGGGATTGATGCCGCGGCCGGCCAGCTCGCGCGTCGAAAAGTCAACGTACACGACTTCGTTCTGCACGCCGATCAGGTCTACCTTGCCGACATTCGGAACGCGCAAAAGCTCCGACCGGACCGATTCCACGGTGTCACGCAGTTCCCGGTAACTGAAGCCATCGCTCGTGAAGGCGTAGATGACCGCATAGACATCGCCGAATTCATCATTGAAGAACGGGCCCCGAGTACCCAGCGGCAGAGTCTGTCGAATATCCGAGATTTTCTTGCGGACCTGATACCACTGGTCCGGCACCGCCGCAGGAGGAGTCTGATCCTTCAGCTGCACCATCAGTGTGGCTTCGCCGGGCTTGGTATAGCTCGAGATGTAGTCGATCCACTGCAGTGACTGCAGGGCCTTTTCCATCCGATCCGTTACCTGGCGTGCCGTGTCCTCCGCGGTGGCGCCGGGCCAGAGGGCGCGCACAACCATCACTTTGATGGTGAACGGCGGATCCTCGTCCCGCCCGAGCTGTTCGTAAGAAAGCAGACCGGCCAGAGAAAGCACGACCATCAGGAATCCGACGAATGACTTGTGCTCAAGCGCCCAAGCGGAGGCGTTGAAATGCTTCATTTCCCGGAGTCCGACAGCAGCCGTACCTTTTGCCCCACCAGCAGCTTGTGCACGCCGGCCGTGACGATGCGCTCTCCACTCCGAAGTCCACTCGCCACCTCCACACTATCTGTGTCGTAACGGGCCACGACGATCGGACGCAGTTCGATGGTTTGATCATCCCTGACGATCCACACCGCGCTCTTGCGATCCTTTTCGTACAGAGCTGTGGAGGGAATTCGGATGCCTTGAGGTGCGTGCCCGGCCTCGAGCGTGACGATCACGTTCAAGCCCAGGTGCCAACCGGGCGGCTGACCGGGCAGAGTGCACTTCACCCGGTAAGTGCGCGTGATCGGATCGGCGCTGGGTGAGACCTCGCGCACGTATGCTGTAAGCGGCTTGTCGCGCGCCGACAAAAGGGCGGCGGCGACCGTCTTCGAGTTCCGAACTGTGTCGACCTGCGTATCCGCCACGTCGAACACCACGTCCAGCTCGGACGGCTGAGCGAGCGTCACCACCGCCTGCCCCTGGGCGAGTACTGCGCCAACATCTGCGGCGACGCGCGTGATGACGCCGGCCGCGCCCGCACGCAAGGTCGTGTAGTTCAGCTGGCGGCGCCGCAGATCCAACTCCGCCGTGGCCTGTTGTAATCGTGCTTGCGCGGTCTTGGCCGCCGTCTGCTGCTCTATATACGCCGTGCGTGTCGTCAGACCGCGCTCGAGCAGACTGCGATAACTCGCCTCTTCCGACGTGGCACGGGCCAGTTCGGCCTGTGCCGCGCTCACGGCACTCTGCGCCGAATTCACCGCCACTTTTTCATCGGCGGGGTCGAGCTGAGCAAGCACCGTGCCCGCAGTTACGTTCGCACCGATCTCGGCCGGACGCGCAATCAACTTGCCGGCAACCTGGAAGCCGAGATCGGACTCGTGGCGTGCGCGAATTTCACCCGTGTAGGCGAGCCTGTCGCCAAGCTGCCCAGTCCCAACGACCGCGGTCCGCACGGGGCGAATGTCCGCGCTCGTGTCCGGCTTGCCGTGGCAGGCGGCGAGCAACGCGACCAGGGCCACGAATCCGCTGTTAGAGGCAATCCGTTTAGGCGTCATCTCGGTGCACCATCAGTGCGTCGTGATCGGTGTTCCGTGAGCTATAAACCACGCATCGACCGCGTTGTACCAAGGTTCACGCGTCTGCGGATCGAGCAATACATCAAAGCTGTTGGACACCCTCAGCGTGTCGGCAAAATCGATCAGGAAGGTGAAGGTCGCCTGAGCCTGCGACAGCTCCGCACTGAGTGAGGCATCCTGAGCGCTGATCAGATCAGTAATCGATACCACACCGCGTGTGTATGCATCCGCAACCTTTGCGTAGTTCTCACGCGCTGCAGCGGCGGCCTCGCGTGAGAGGGCAATCGCCGGATACGAAGACGGAAGGCGTGCAAGCACTGACCGCGCGCGTGCATCGACAGCATCCGTGGTGGCGTGCCGCTGGGCATCGAGCTGTCGGAGCTGATGTCGGCTCTCTGAGAGCTTCGCCTGGAGTGCGCCTCCGGAGAAGACGGGTATCGTCGCCTGAATCCCGACGAACCAACCGGTGCTATTGGGCGTCAAAGCGGTGCGCTCCGACCCGGCGCCACTGCGGCTGAACTCGTTTGAGACCGTGCCGACAGCAACCAGATCCGGAATAAAGAATGCGCGGCGCGCCGAGGTCACCTCGCGCTGCTGTCCGCCGATCAGTTCATCGACCCGCTTCAGCTCGGGTGAATAGTCACGCGCCTGGCTGAGTATGAATTCCCGAAAGAGCTTCCAGTTCACCGGGGTATCGAGATATTTTCTGGTATGTGGGCTGGCGATCCATTTGAGGGGTTCGTCGATTCCCGCCTCAGCGACCACCACTGGCTCCGACGACTCGTAGTGGATGAGCCGACCCAACTCTACCGCGGCCTGCCGCTCGTTGGCCTCGGCCATGAGCAGGTCCTGGCGGGCACTGGCCATTTGGGCCACCCACCGCAGATAGTCGGATCGCGTCGACAGGCCGACAGCCTCGCGCGCACGCGCGGTCTCGAGATTTTGACGCGTGTTCTCCACATTCTGCCGGCGTACGCTCTCGACTGACTTCGCGCGCAGCAAGCCGAAATATGAGGTAGCGGTCTGTTGGAGCGTATCCAACAGTTCCTGACGCGCCTGCTCGCTGGCCGCGGCCGCGAGGTGCCGCGACACCGACCAGCCGGCCCAGGCACTGTCCTTGTAAAGCGGTAGTTGCGCGGTTACCCCGGCCTCGCTGGTGCGCTGGGCCAATAGCAGCGGACTGGCGTGGCTTGCGTCAATCTGCGTGTGGGAAATGTCCGCCGCAAGACTGGGCAACAAGGCGCTGCGCGCGATCAAGATTTGGTCTGTGGCAATGTCGGCTCCAAGCTGTGCTGCACGAAGAGTCGGATTCCTGTGGATCGACGCATCCAGGGCCTGAAGTAAGCTGATCGACCGTTGGTCTGGCATGCTTTCGGCGGCCAGCTGAACTGCATCGGTGAGATCGTCCCAGTGCGGGGAGAAGCCGATGACCTGGGCGGTGTGCATGTTGACGACGAGGCGCCCTTCGCTGGGAAAGGAGACCTCGATGTTGGCCGCGTCATCGCCCTCGACGATTCGTTGAATGTTGAGCGCGACCCGGCGCGCAAGACGTTCAGTGCGTTCCGTGTCGGACGAAGTTGCCAGCAGAATTCCCTGCTCGACCTCGCTTCGACCAAGCAGCGAAAAGCTCGGCAGTTTCCGTTGAGCCAGTTGATCCGCGAGCGACCGGAGGTCATCGCTGGACAGCCGCATCAGCGGTGCGACATATACGGCGTCTGTGTCTGGCGGGAGACGGGCGGTGCCATCGGTGAGGTTGGCGGTCGGGAGCAGCACAATGGTTGCACCGGTGGCAGCCTGGAGCTCCGTGGCTTTGAGCTGAAGTTCACGTACAACCTGAAGCGCCAGCGGATCTACCAGCACCGTCAGGTGTGAGAACCCGATGATGCGATGAAACGTGGCGACCTGGTCCTCGACCCTATTGAACGTACTGACGTAGGTGAAATTGTGACGGCCGCTCGTGCCGCTCTTCATTGGAAAGGTCTGAAGCACAGGGTCCAGGACGGAGGCCGCAATCGTGGGTTTCGGCAACTGAGTTCGGTGCGCGATCAAGTGGCTTGCCGCAAACCCCAACGTGACGACGACGTCGACCTGGGGATCGGCTTCGAGTCGATCGAGTGCCGCGTTCAGCGCCGATACGCTCCAATGGCCAGTCAGCCGCATTGGGGGCGGGACGGTTAGCGTAAGGCCCTCGCCATAAACCGCGCTGGCTGCCTGCTCGAGAGCCTCGGCACTGATGCCTTCCCGTGCCGAAGGGCCATCGATCAGGACGCCAACGCGTACCTCCCGCGCCGCCAGGGGCACTGTAGCCGAGAGCAGCATCGCGAGTCCCAGCGCCGAGGCAACAGGCACCCATCGAGACGCTCGGAGCAAGTCGTCCACTAGAGGAACAGAAGGCGCGCCGGACGGAGCCACGGCCACCGGTTCTGAAAATCGCTTTGCCGCGCGATGCGGTCGACCGAATGCGGTCCGCCACCGACCACCGCGAACACCGCGATCATGGCGGCCCAAACCACGCCGAATTCGTAACCGCCTTCCGGCAACGCCCATACGTAGCCGATCTGAAAATGTCCGCCCCACAGCATCGACATCAGCAAATACACCGATCCGAGCAAGGCAACCGGGCGCGTGAAGAGTCCCAATGTGAGTCCGATGGCGCAAATGAGCTCGATCCCTCCGGCGAGTACAACCTGAATGGCGGGCATATGAAGCCCCAGGCTTTCAAAATAGAGCACGTAGATCTTGAATTGATCGGGCCCGCCGAGGACGTGACTTCCGAAATGAGGCACGAACATCAGGCCGACATAGACTCTGATGAACGTCAGTGCCGAGGCATTGATCGCTGCTTCTCTCGAATCGGCCGATGCTGCGAGCGATGCAGCCCGCAGGATAAATCGCGCGAACACAAGAGCGCCCAGGAACCAACCCAGAAGCTCAAACCCCGGCACGCCCGGGCCCGTCGCAACCAGCAGGTCAAGATCCTGCGGGTTCAAACCGGCGAGGCTGGCCGGCGGGTTCAAACGCAGAATGCTGAACAAGCGCGAAACCACCGCGGTGGCCAGTGCCAGGGCCGCAATGGCCGTCAAGGAGCCACTTAGCTGCCAAAAAGCGGATACCACCAGCACCGCCATCCAAATCGTGGCCGAGGTGGCAAACCACGCGGTGACAGGTTGGCTAAGGATGACGCTTAAGCCCCATCCGATCATTACGACTGCGGTGGCCAGTGTCACACGGCTCAGCCAGCGCGCATAGTCATCGATACGCATTACATCGGTTCCTCGAGATAGAAACGCTTCATGCCGGCCTTACCTGTGAACCTATCGCGCTCGGCGCGCCGTCGGAAACTTGCGCGAACGCTAGGCCGCCGGACCGGGCAAGCCGGTGACCGTCGGCGAACCACGTTTCACAATCGGCGTTGCGCTTCGATTGGCGAGAGCCCATCGCGCGATTTCGTCCTTTCGCGCAAACCAGACATCCGGCTTGCTCTTGGCGTAGGTCAGGAACCGGTCGAGACTCCGTACCCGGTTCGCATGGCCGGAGATGCGATCGTGCAGGCTGACGACCATCATGCGGCGACGATGCTTGCCTTCCTCGTAAAGCTGATCAAACTCGTCCCGCAGCGCCTGCTCGTAGGCGGTGGCGTTCCAGCCCTCGAATGGGAAGGCCACAATGTCGTTCATGTGGAAGGTATACGGAACGGTGACGAAATCCCGTCCACGTACCGGAACGATGAACGGCTCGTCTCGGCTCGGTTCGTCGATGTGATAGAGAAAGCCGAGATCCTGCAGGGTCTCCAGAATGTAGATGGAGTTGCGCATCCAATACGCGTTCCAGCCGATCGGTTTCTGCCCGGTGACCCGTTGGATTGCTTCGACGCTGTCCGCGATGAAGCGCTTCTCGTCATCCCGTGGAAGCGGGTATGAGTTGTCCCACACCCGTCCGTGCGCGGCAGCCTCGTGACCGCGCCGCACTATTTCCCGGGCGATGTCGGGGGAGGTTTCCACAGCCTTCCCAATCATGAACGAGCTCAGCTTGATCCCATGCTTGTCCATCAGGTCAAGCAGCCGGGGGATGCCCTCATAGTGACCGTAGGCGAAGAAAGCGTTGGTCGGCAGGTCGGGAACGCCCTTCTCGATGGGATCCGGGATCGCGCCTCTCGCGCCGGAGATCGGCTGGCCGCCACCCTCGAACATGAGCGAAAAGCTCACAGCCAATCGTGCGCCGTTCGGCCAGAAAGCGGATCCTACGCGGTCGGGCTCGCTGCCCGCTTGCGTAGCAGCTTCGGCAGAGCCTGTTAGGTTGGCGGTGCCGGAGGCGACTGCCAGCATGGCGGTCGCGCCGATGGTTTGCAGGGTCCCGCGACGACTGGGTGAGAAGGATCCACCCAAAGAATGCTCCATGGCTTCCCTCCGGGCAATGAATTCACTCTATCTCAACCCAATTCGCCGCAGTAGACCGACTTGGGTGGAGGTAATCTCCACTTCCAGGAAAGGAGCGCTGGAGCGCCGAACCAGGGCAGGCCGGACAACCCGCAGCACACACCGCCTAGCGATGAGCGGTGGAACAACGGGCCGAGGCGGCCTATCCGACAGAAATGATGATCAACTCGACGGGCCGTGTCTCCGCGCCGGTTGCTACGTTTTTGTCATTTATTGCGGGCACTAGAGACAACGAGGAATCGATCAGGTGACGACTGGCTCGCCGTCACGACCGAATTCTAAAAAGCGGCCGACCACCAGGGGCTCGCGACGGCTTTCGTCGCTGGACCTGAAACTGCGCCGGTACTGACCAGGTGTCCGACCGGTTGCCCGACGAAATGCCCGTGTGAAATTGGCCTGGCAGGAAAAGCTCAGTGTGAGAGCAATATCGATCAAGGAACGATCTCCTCGTATCAACAGCGCTTTGGCGCGCTCGAGACGCTTCGCGCTGACGTATCGGTGAGGAGATTGACCTATGGAGGCCTTGAATGCTCGTGCGAAATGGAAACGGCTCAGGCACGCGATCCCTGCCAGTTGATCTACCGTAAGATCGCTTTCCAAGTGAGCCTGTATGTAGTCCAACACGCGGGACAGTCTGCGTCGATCCAGTCCTTCCTGTGCGATACGCGAGAAAGCCTGAGCAGGTGATGGGCTGACATGGTCTTGAACCAGTCTCGCCACAAGCACGAAGAGCTGGCGTTCGCCGCAGAGCGGCACTTCTCTGATCTCGTAAGGAACGCGGCTGACCTGTATGCGGTCGAGCAACGCCGACCATTCCTGAGCAGTGTTGACGGGCAATCCGACATGGTCGATGCGAGAGGAAGCCGATGTTGCCCGCGAGGCGCCAGGCTCCTCGATCAGGTGGATGACCGGCTGCCCATTTGCGTACAGCCAGTGGCCGTTCACGCTAAATGGTGGACGCGGACCCTCGCTCAGGCCAACGATGGCGCAAAGGAAACGCCGCGCGGATTCGGGGTCCTCGGTGACGATCGTTGCATGGCCAAGCTTCATGGCGAGGGGGTGGCTGGTTGTTCACGCCGCCGTTCGGTGTCAGCTGCGTCGATCAGGTGCAAACCAATCGAATAAATCCCAGACAGGCGCACTACGGGAGTGCTGCGACGCTGTCACGCTAGCAGCGCGCCCCCGTCGGTGCGGTTCCGAAGAACCGGCTTTGTGCAAATCTTCCGATTTTTCCCCGAGTCGAAGTGGTCCGTCAGGCGGGGTGGAGCCAATGCTGCCTGCTTGTCCGACGCTATCGGCGCTGTCGAGCCATCGAGTCTAAGTATTTTTAGGAGATCAATGGGTCCGATCGAACTTGAATCTTGAAGGACTGACGCCGACGAACTTGCGAAACATGCGGGCGAAATGACTCGGGTTCTTAAAACCCGCGTCAACTCCGGCCTCGATGACGGTACGGCTTGAATCCTGAAGCGCTTGCTTGGCGCGCTCGATCCTCTGCAACAAAACGTAGCGATGTGGAGCACAACCCGTGCTCCGCCCGAACAGCTCGGCGAAGTAATGAGGGCTCATGCCGGCCAGCGCGGCGAGCTGCGACAGGCTGAGATCTTCCGTCAGGTTGTCGCCGATATAGTCCAGCACACGCCTGAGACGATATCCGGGCAGGCCTCTCTTGTAGACCGTCGTTGCGTACGGCCGCGTCGCATAGCGGTTGACCAGATACACCGCCAGGGCATTCGCCAGCGATTCGCCATAGAGGCGTCCTGCAGGCGAGCCCTCGTCGAGGTCGGCAGTCATGGCAAGCAGCACGGCCATGATGTGCCGGTCGGTCACATTCCACTGTTCAGCCAACTCGACATCGCTCGCGTGAGCGGTTTCGTCCAGCGCGTTGATCAACAGGCTGGGGTGGATCGCGACGGCGATGCGACGCGTCGGTCCTTCCCACCGCAGCTCGTCGACGGTGCCTCGAGGCAGAACAAAGGTCGTACCCGGGACCGCACCAAAGCGGAGTGCCTTGCCTCGGGTGAGCACCTCGTATTTGACGGGCCCACTCAAGACCACGTGCAGGAAATTCTCGATGTGCTCGTGGCGTGGAATGACGCACGCCGGAACGCTGAAACCCTCGAGGGCAAGGCCCGCCCACTGAGCGGCCGTGCTCGTTAGCGTGGGGCGAGCATGCAGGAATGGCTCCACCCGGCCATGGCGCACCACTTCGACTCCGGGAATGACGAAGCCATAGCCGGTGGACGCGTGTCGAGCGGTCTCTTTCGGTGGTTGGCTTGTCGTCATGACAGAAACGCGATTGCAGAGAACCCCTCACCACCCAGCGTAGTCTTCTGGGGAATCGACACAATCCCCTACAACACGGGGATCGCTCCACATTGGGTTTCGTTGACCCAGGTGGAAAACGCACGCGAAAACAGTACGCGGTAGCCGCTCTGACCCGAGGCGGTGCAGCGTAAAGGAGTGGAGCGCAGCTCACTGGCGGAGGAGCGCGGGAGTCGAACCCACCCGGCGGCGCTTGGCGCCACCCACCGGGTTTGAAGCCCGGCCGTCCCACCGGGGACGTTGCTCCTCCTGTTGATTTAAATCAACGACTTATACGAGATTTTTGATGACGAGTCGATTTTACAGCCCCACTATGGCCCCGCACGAACAGCCCTTTGACTGCTCGTACGGCCGCCGCCGGCACTGCCTGAACGTAGCGGGATGTCACAGCCAGGCTCGAGTGCCCCATCAAATCGCGGACGGTCGCGGCATCGGCGCCGCGCGCGACAAGCTGAGTTCCGAAGAAGTGCCTGAGGTCAGTGAGCCACACGTCCGGCATTCCGGCCGCCTCGCGCGCCCTGCCCCACATCCCCTCGATTGAATCGATTGTCAGATCGAACGGGATAGCTCTGCGGGCGATCTTCGCAGCCTCGGGCGCGAGCGGCACCATTCGAAGCCTTGCCGACTTGCTGCGGGTGTCCACGCGGACGCAGCCGTTGACGATGTCGTCCGGCGTCAGTCTCAGCGCTTCGCTGCGCCGAAGGCCGGTCAACGCGAGAAAAAGGACGAAATCAGCGAGCCGCGGTTCGGCTTTGCTCATCAGCTTGCGGACTTGCTCCCGCGTCAGCCTTAGATCGCGCGAGCGCTCGCCCGGGACCATATCGATCCGCTGGCCCAACGCGCTATCGGTCCACTGCCATTTGACCGCGAGATTCGCCAGGCGCTTGCAAATGGTGAGGTGACGGTTGACGTTCGCGGGAGAGGACTTCGCCGCGAGGCCCCGCTGTCGAATCTCGGAAGCCAGGGCCGGGAGGTCTTCTAGCGGTCGACTGCCGGCAAGGACACGGACTGCGTTCGCGCGGTATCGCAAGTCTGTCGCCCAACTGCGCAGCGCGCGCGCGCCGGTTGCCTCCCACTCGTCCAGAGCGTCCGCGATCGTGCGTTGCGGCTTGCGCCCTACCCTCTGATCGACGATAGATCGACGATAACGAGCTTCGACTTGCTTTGCATCGGCGCGCGTGGCGCCGGCCGGTAGAGTTTCTTCGATGCGCCGCCCATCGATCTGGACTCGCACTTCCCAGCGGTCGTGTCTTTTGCGGATCGGCATGGCTTCAAGGCAGAAATATACGCGTCGAGCGCGGCCGGTGTCACACGAATCGAGCGCCGCACGCGGACCGCTTCGAGTTCGCCCGAGGCGATCAGACGTTCGACCGTCGAGGCCGAGACCGAGAGTCGATGTGCAACGGCCCTGATGGCGAGCAAAGCGGGCGGGGTCATGGCGTCATCGCCGTCCGCCCGCGATCAAGCGCCGCCCGTTTGACTCCCGGGACTCATGGATGGACCCCATGCGGACCATGATCTGCTATAGCTTGGCGGCCGACAAGGGACCCTTTCGGACCGTTCAGTGCGTAAAACCCACCTCCGCGAGTCATCAGCTGAACATCAGAGGAACGTCAGCTTGAGTATTCTCAGTTGGCTCCGGGCCCTACCGCTCCAGCCCCCGCTCCCGCGGCGCCGTGCCGCGCTGCGCCAGAATTGCTGGCTCGCGCTCAAGGGGCATGGTATTCACGAACTGCAACACTTGCCTCGCCAAATTTCGGTCCTCCCATTTGTCCGATTGAGCCAAAACTGCGGCAGCCCCGTTCCATGCTCGCAGTGCGTCCGCCCGCGTATCGCGCGCCACTTGGCTGTTCTTGTGCCTGCGCCGCTGATTTCTGAGTCGGCCTTCCCCTTGTGCCTTGACCTGCCAGATATTCAGGTAGTTCTTGGCAACGCCGCGCGCAGCCTGGTGCGATGCCGCCGCCGCAATGCCGCGCTGCCGCAGCTCAGCAGCAAACTCCATCCTCCACTCGTGCAAGTCCGCCTTGCGTGGATTCAGCCGTGCACCGAGATCCGACTCGGCCCGCACCAGCACGTGTACGTGAGGATTTGCCTGGTGCGTATGCATCGGGATTGCCCAAGGAGATTGCCCGTAAGCGGACATCGCATTTGCCTGGGAAGCAAGTTGGAGGTAGCGTCCAACGATTGCACGAAAGCCAAATCGATTCCCGTTTGTCCCCGACATGCGTTTGTCCGGCATCCTGAAGTCATGGAACGATGAACGGGGCTATGGCTTCATCGCCCCGAAGCGCGGTGGAGCAGAGATCTTCGTCCATGTAAGCGCTCTGCCGCGAGACCGAACGCGTCCAACGGTCGGCGAGAGCCTGACCTATGAGCTGGGTCGTGGCCGGGACGGAAAACCGCAGGCAATCAATGTGCTCCGGCAGGCAATCGATCAGCCGAGCGCCGAGCGGCACCGCACAAGCGAGCCGCGTAGCTCGAGGCGTTCCATCACCATGCCGCTGATCTCCCTCCTCATCGCCAGTAGTCTCGCGGCGTTTGGTTACCGCCAGTACGACCAACATGCTGCACGGGCGCGCGGGCTGCAGGTAGCAATGCCGACAGACGCTTCGGTGGATGCAGCGCAAGCCACCACGGTCAACTTCCGGTGTGACGGAAGAACCTACTGCTCTCAGATGACGTCGTGCGCTGAAGCGAAGTTCTTCCTCAAGAACTGCTCAGGCGCAAAGATGGATGGCAACAACGACGGCGTACCCTGTGAGCAACAGTGGTGTACGAGTCCTTTCGCGAAGTAGCTGGCCTAAGGGCCCGCACCCTTTGCTCAGACACATCTCCGCCGTTCGCCCGTCGGCTGAACTCGCCCTTCTAGCATCCTTCAGCGTTTGGCACAGCAGGCCGCCGGGAAACGTTGGTACGCCATAAGACGAGTAAAAGGGGCGTGTGCGGTAATCGCCCGAAAGCTGTTGGCGTCGATAGGAGGAAAATTGGATGAAACGAACGCTGGTTTGGTCGACATCGCTATTGCTAATGGTCTGCGCAACAGCCATGAAGAAAAGGAGCGGCGGATAGCAACCTGCCAGGTCGGTCTCATCCTGCTCGGGAAATCGCGCTTGCTGCTGCTCGGCTCGTGACGAGTTCGTGTCGCCACAGCCGAGACGCACCGCCTTCTGCAAGATTCGCATGAGCGTCGTTGCGCGCGGCGGCGGAGCCCTTCTTGCCCCCTCTTCGCCACCTTCAGCGCGTGCGCGTCGATCGCCAACTGGAAGTGCGCTTTTCGGCAGTAAATCTCCCCTCGCGAACTTCCACAAGGGGTCGGGGGCCGTCTAAAGGCAGCCTCTGTCGGCAGCGTGGCACGATGTGCGCGGCACGGCACATTGCGGCAATTCGCAGGGCGGCCCACGCTTGGCAAGAGTCGAGCCGTACCGGCCACCGGGCCGAGCATGACAGGGACCTCTGACGACTGGGTACCGTTCCGTAAATACGCGGACCAAGGCTCCGCGAACGTGATGTGCGCCTGGCTGATGCGCGAGAGCGTTCCGGCAAGGGTTGAAACCCGATCCTTGGAGAGCGGCCGAGAAGCAGAGTATTGGGTCTTCGTTCACCGCAGTCTCGCGCATCGCGCGCGCTGGGTTGTTGCGCAATTGCCGCCGACCGACGAGGAGCTGAACTTTTTGGCAACCGGAAAGCTGCCCGGAGCCAACGAAGACGAACAGAGATAGCTGATGGGGCGGGCGAATGGCTCCTTTTCGAATCGGCGTAGTACTGCTCAGGGTCGCGAACGCGGAAATGTTGTCGCTGACGGCGCGGCGACGCCTGGTCCACAGTAGAACCGGAAGGAGTCGCCACGATTGCCCGAAGTCGCGAAGTCGGGTATGCGGCACATCGCGCCCGGTGGCAGAATCGACGGGACACATGCCGATTTCGGCGGTGACAGCCAGGAGCGGCGGTTCGCCTCACAGGTCTGATTTCCTCCATACCGGTCGCTCCGGCGACCGCTCCCGGTAGCCACTGCTCTCGGGCGGGGCGTAAAATATTGCGATCGGCAAGGGTTCGGATCATGGGGAAAGTCGAGCAGATCGAAAGCGCCATCAAAGCTCTCTCTGCGGCTGAGCTCGAAAGGTTTCGCGGCTGGTTCGCGGAGTTCGATGCGGCGCATTGGGATCGCCAACTGGAAACGGATGTCGCGGCCGGACGGCTGGACAAGCTCGCCGAGCGCGCGCTCGCGGAGCATGCCTCGGGGCGAACGACGCCGCTTTGAAGCATTACGCGACGACCGACTTCTGGGCCGCTTACCGGGGATGGAAGGGACGGCGAGCGAACGCCGTGCACCCAAGCGCCGCAGAGCGCCGATCCATACGGGGCTTCGCGGATCCCGTATCCGCCGAATCACGCCGGTCTGGCTGGCGCTCTACGTCG
>VBCK01000105.1 GCA_005882215.1 Betaproteobacteria bacterium
CTTCGCCGGCACTAAGCGCCAATGACTTCGAGCGTCACGTCCACGTTGCCTCGCGTGGCATGCGAGTAAGGACAGATCTTCTCGTGCGCTTCCCGGGCAAATGTGGCGAGCTCCGCCTGCGGGAGGCTCTTATCCTCAACACGCATTCTGTTCATTGCCATTTTCTCCGTTTGCAAGTGCGGAAGGATTTGTTGTGCAAGCAAAAGGCGTGGATACGCGCAGTAAAATAAAAAAACGATTGCGCTGGGTGGCACAGTACGAGCTCTCGCGCTTGCACGAGAAGCCGCCTTCGTTCAATGTTGTCGAGCGATCACAGCTGGCAAATGCCGGCTGATGCGTTTCAGCCTGGCATCTGTCGGCTCTAAGCGAATGGCGAAGCCCATCGAACGGGCCAGGCTTAGCATGGCAACGTTTTCCGCGAGGACAAGGCCAACTGCTTCACGTACCCCTGCGCTAGCGGCGTGTTCCAGCAGCGTCTCCAGAAGCCGGCGGCCGAGCCCCTTGCCCTGCCATGCATCCGCGAGTACGAGCGCTACCTCCGCGCTGGACCCTGGTGAATCGACGACATAGCGACCGACTCCGACGAATTGCTCGGTACCATCGCCTGGCATGGTCACGGCAAAGGCCATGTGGCGGCGGTAATCGATGCGCGTCATGAAGTCGATCCACTCGGGCGTCACGTTGACGCCGCCGCTCAGCAAGCGTTGGTAGCGGGATTTTAGGGAGAGCGCGGAGACGAACGCCAGTTCCCGATCGCCGTCGTCGTGGCGGACCGGGCGCACAACCACCGATTGACCCGACGGCAGTGTCCAGGTTTGGGACAGGTGCGCTGGGTAGCTGTGCAGCCAGTGCGACGAACTATCCGGTAGTGCAGCGAGCATGCGATGGTCAGGCGGCATCAGACTGGACTCCTGTCCCAGGAAGCAGTGACAGCCCTCCTAGTAGGAGTATATACGCGTAATATGATGTGTCAAGAGGTACTCCAGTTCCGCTGCAATGCGATCAGTTGTTTTATAAGCGTATCTACGCCTGTATGGGCACGGTACAACGGAAAGAATCTCGAAGTGCACGTTCGCTGAGAGAGCGAAGAAAAAGCCTTTGGGAAGTCCTTGCACCTAGGAGCATATACGCGTAATGTGTGTCGCACGGGGTGCGGTGATCAGCGCGGAGAGCGCGCGAGGGCGTTTCCCGCTTGTATCCAGTGAGAGATTCATGGCCAAGTTAAGCATGCGCGACGAAGGGCTTTGCAACTGCGGCGCCCTGCGGCAGGCTGCCCGCTACCTGACTGCAGCCTACGACCAGCTGCTGGCGGACAGCGGCCTTCGGACCACTCAGTTCTCGATCCTATTTAAGCTCGCTGCGCGCGGAACCCAAGCCATAACAGAGTTGTCGGCCCTCATGGCAATGGACCGCACGACGGTTGGCCGCAACCTGAAGCTTCTCGAGCGGGATGGATTGGTCC
Source organism: Betaproteobacteria bacterium (assembly GCA_005882215.1). Lineage (GTDB taxonomy): Bacteria > Pseudomonadota > Gammaproteobacteria > Burkholderiales > Burkholderiaceae_F > VBCK01. Next base: position 1,463 of record VBCK01000105.1, read on the forward strand.
GCTATCGCCCCGGCCCCGATGGCCGTGAACGGCTGGTCGAGCTTACGGCGACGGGTCGAAAGAAGCTCGAGGCGGCCTATCCGCTCTGGCAGCAGGCGCAACAGCAGTTCGAGTCGCGCTTCGGTGCAGCGCACGCCGACGAGCTCCGCAACACGCTCCGCTCCGTATTGCGCACGGGGCTGGATCCCTGGGGGCACGAGCGGACGCTGCCGGACAGGCAGTAACGTCAGACTTACGGATTCGCAGGTAGCGGCGCCAGGCCTGCCCGATGTAGGTACCTGCACCCGGCCGCAGGCGTTGGTATACGCACCCAGGCCGGAATTTCTCTGCCACCTGACCGGCGCTTCGACGCTTACGCCGGTTTCATGTGGTCCCACGTCGCCGACGGTCTGGCTGCTGGCTACCTGAACAGCTGGACGATCGATCCAACGATCGGCGCAAGCTTCAACTTCTAGGCACTCTTGTGAGCAGACCCGGCCGCCGAAGCCCTTTGGTACGCGTGAAGGATACGATCGAGTTCACTCATCGGAGCCCTCCGGCCACGGCTCACGCATGTTTAAGCTCTGCCGGGTCGACCGGCAGTTTGCGCAGGCGCTTGCCGGCGGCGGCGTAGATCGCGTTCGTCACTGCCGGCGCGAGCGCCGAGGTGCCCGGCTCGCCCATCCCACCGGGCGCTTCGCCGCTCTTGACGATGTGAATGTCGATCACCGGCGCCTCGTTCATGCGCACGACCGGATAGTTGTTGAAATTGGATTGCTCGACGCGGCCATCCTTCAGCGTGATGGCACCATGCAGCGCCGCGCTGATGCCGAAGATGATGCCGCTTTCGATTTGAGCGCGTACCGTGTCGGGATTGACCACCGTGCCACAGTCCACCGCGCACACGACGCGGCGCACGCGCACGTCACCGTCCTTGCCGACCTCCACCTCCGCTACCTGCGCCATGTAGCTTCCAAACGCGAACTGGACGGACACGCCCCGGCCTCGCCCCTTGGGCAGCGCCTGTCCCCAGCCGGACTGTTCGGCGGCCAGTTCCAGCACGGCCTTGGCGCGCGGATTCTTCGAGAGAAGACCGCGCCGGTACGCGACGGGGTCCTGCTTCGCCGCGGTTGCGAGTTCGTCGATAAAGCTCTCCACGGCGAAGACGTTTCGCGTCGGCCCGACGCCGCGCCAGAACGCCGTCGGGATACCCGGCGGCTCCTGTTGCACGTAGTCGACGAAGATGTTCGGCAGCGCGTACGGAGGCTCGGCGATGCACTGCAAGGTGTCGCGGTCGACCCCGTTCTTGAGGAGCGCCGGGGCCCATCGCGCGATGACCGAGGAGCCGACAAGCCGACTCTTCCACCCCACGGGTTGCCCTTCGGCATCGAGCCCGGCGGCAAAGCGAAAGTAGAAATACGGGCGGTACATGCCGTGCTGCATGTCTTCCTCGCGGGTCCAGATGACCTTGACCGGGCCGCCGGCCTGCTTAGCGATCTGCACTGCACGGATCACGTAATCAACCTCCAGGCGCCGGCCAAAGCCGCCGCCGAGCAGGTGGTTGTGCACAGTCACCTTTTCCAGTGGCAGCCCGGCAGTCTGCGCGGCGGCGGCCTGGGCGCGCGCCAGCACCTGGCTGCCGAGCCAGAGCTCGCAGCGATCGGCACGCAGGTCGACCGTACAATTCATCGGTTCCATCGTGGCGTGAGCCAGGAAAGGCACCTCGTACGCGGCCTCGACCCGGGTCACTGCGCTGGCCAAGGCCCTGTCGGCGTCGCCTTCATTGCGTGCCACCGCGCCGGCCTTGGTGTTGGCAGCTTCTTCCAGCTCGCGGACGATGTCGGCCGTCTGTAGCTTGGCATTGGGGCCGTCATCCCACTGGATATTGAGCGCAGCCAGGCCTTTCTTCGCAGCACCCATGTGGTCTGCGATCACCGCCACTGCATCGTCCAAGCGAACCACTTTGCGCACGCCGCGCACCGCGAGCGCCTTGCTGTCGTCGACGCTGAGCAGCTTGCCTCCGAAAACCGGCGAGCTCACCAGGGTCGCGATCTTCATTCCCGCCACACGGGCGTCGATGCCGTAGCGCGACGTCCCGTTGACCTTGGCCGGCGTGTCCAGGCGCTTGGCCGGCGTGCCGATGAGCTTGAAGTCCTGAGGCCGTTTCAGCGGGACCTGTTCGGGCACAGGCAACTTCGCCGCGGCGGCGACGAGTGCACCGTACTTGATCCGGCGGCCGCTCGTCGCGTGGATCACCTCGCCCTTTTCGGCATGGCAGCTCGCGGGGTCGACCTTCCAGGCGCCGGCCGCCGCGGTGACGAGCATCACGCGGGCGGTGGCGCCGGCACGGCGCATCGGCTCCCACGAGGCCCGGACTGTCGTCGAGCCGCCCGTCACCTGGAGGCCGAGCAATGGGTTCGCGTAGAGCTTGTCGTTCGGCGGAGCGTGCTCGAAACGCACTGAGGCCAGGTCGACCTCGAGCTCCTCGGCGATCAGCATCGGCACCGAGGTGTAGGTGCCTTGCCCCATCTCGACGTAGCCCATGGTGACCGTGACCTGGCCGTCCGGGTCAACGCGCACGAAGGCGTTCGGAGAGAAGGCAGCCGAGCCCACAACGCCGGCCGCCTTGGCCGGGGCTGTGGCCGCCGCGCCGAAGCCGACACCGATCAGCAGCCCGCCGCCGACGGCTGCGCCCGCCATGAGGAAAGTGCGCCGGGAAAGCGTTCCGCCTGAAGGACCGGCGGCGCCTCGCACGGTGTCTTCGGCGATGTGGTCGAAAATCATCTCAGCCCTCCTCGCGTGCTCTTGCAATCGCCCGGGCCGCCTGCTTGATGGCAGCGCGGATGCGCGGGTAGGTGCCGCAGCGGCAGATGTTGCCGGACATCGCAGCATCGATGTCGGCGTCGTTCGGGTTCGGGTTGCTGGCGAGTAAGGCCGCAGCCGACATCAATTGGGGCACCCATCGCCTCGCGCGCATTTAACCCGGTTTGAACCGAAGTATCCATGGGCTATAGTTCCAAACTTTTCGGACATCTATGTCTCAAATGAGGGGGCGCGAGGTTTCGGAGAGTCTTGGGGCCATGAGCACCTTTGTTCGGGCCGCCGAGGCGCGCAGCTTCACCGACGCCGGCAGACAGCTTGGGTTGTCGTCATCGGCGATAGGCAAGACCGTCGCCCGGCTTGAAGCGCGCCTCGGCATCCGCCTCTTTCATCGAAGCACCCGTAGCGTCACGCTGACTCAGGAAGGCAAGCTCTTCCTTGAAAGCTGCCGTCGGATCTTTTCTGAGATGGAGAAGGTCGAGCTTGAATTCGCGCAAACGAAGGGCGCTCCGAGGGGCAAGCTGCGGGTGAGTCTGCCGCTTGTCGGGATGCTCATGATTCCGACGCTGAGCCGGTTCATGCTGGCGTATCCGCAAATTGAACTGGATATGGAATTCAGTGACCATCTGGTTGACATCATCGAGGGTGGCTATGACGTGGTGGTCCGCACCGGACACGGCGTCGATTCACGCCTGAAGGCACGCAAGCTGGGAACATACCGGCTTGAAGTGGTCGGCTCCCCAAAGTATTTCAAGCGCGCGGGAACGCCTTCGACACCTGAAGACCTTGTTACGCACGCTTGCCTGCATCACAGGTATCCGACCTCCGGCAAGATCCAGCGCTGGCCGTTTGCGAGATCGGCAACCGGTGTCGATGTCGCCTTACCCATGACGGCGGTCGCGACCACGGTGGAGGCCTTGGTTGCCCTGGCCGAGCAGGGCGTCGGCATTACGTGCGTCCCGGATTTCGCGGTCCGGCGGCAGGTCGCCGATGGATCTTTGGCGATTGTGCTGGGGAAACATATAGACCATTCGGGCATATTCCGAGCCTTATGGCCGACGAGCCGATATCTGGCTCCCAAAGTTAGAGTATTCGTGGATTTTCTAGCGGAGCATCTGTTCCCACCGATGTCTCCCGCCCGTAGTAAGTCCGAGACCAGGCCAGGTCCACGCCTTCGGTGAGCTTGGCA
>VBCK01000095.1 GCA_005882215.1 Betaproteobacteria bacterium
ACCAGGTCGCGGATCGCAACCTGGCCCTTGCCTTCGATGTTTGCCGGGCGCGATTCGAGCGAGACGAGGTTCGGGTGGTGCAGTTGCAACTCGGCGGCGTCCTCGATGGTGACGATGCGTTCGCCGCGCGGAATGAAATTCGACAGGATGTTGAGCAGGGTCGTCTTGCCCGATCCGGTTCCCCCCGAAATCACCACGTTCTTGCGGTGCTCGACGGCTACTCTCATGAATTCGACCATCTCCGGGCTGGCCGACCCGAACCGGAGCAGGTCTTCGGCGACCAGCTTGCGCTTAGCAAACTTGCGGATCGTGATGCTCGGGCCCTTCAGCGACAGTGGAGGGATTACCGCGTTCACGCGCGAGCCGTCCTTCAGGCGGGCGTCGACCATCGGCGAGCTTTCGTCGATGCGCCGGCCGATCGGCGCCACGATCCGCTCGATGATGCCGGTAACCGCCCGGTCGCTCGTGAAGGAGAGCGGGAAGCGCTCCAGCACGCCTGCACGCTCGACGAATACTTCGTCGGCGCGGTTGACCATGATCTCGGTGACCGATGGGTCGGCCAGCAACGGCTCGAGCAATCCCAGGCCGATCGCCTCGTCCCGCACTGCGGCGAGCAATGCCTGTCGATCGATCGTGGAGGGCATCTCCGGCAAGCGTTCGATCAATTCGCCGATCAGGTTCTCGGTACGAGTGCGCAATTCCGCGTCCGACATCCGGTGCACGTCCACCCGCCGCACGTCGAAGGCCTCGAGCAGGCGCTCGTGCAGGACCCGGCGCCATTGGAATGTCGGGTCGGCGGGCGGGGGAGCGGCGGCGGCGGGCTCGGCTTCCCGCGCGGCCTGCGACGGAGCGTGCGCTTGAACGGGCCGGGTCTTTGGTTCCGCAGCGGTGAGCGCTGCGCACGGCCGCTGCATCAGGACTGATCGCGCAGCGCCGCCGAGCGTCGCTTCCGGTTCCGGGTGGTGCGTCGCGGCGGCCCGGGACAACCATTGCACTTGCAACGCGTAGGCGCCGACTTCGATCCGGTCCGAGGGCAGAAGGGGGCCATGCGTCTTGACGCGGGCGCCGTTGACGGATGTGCCGCCGCTGGAGTCCAGGTCACGGATAAATGCGTTGCCGTTGGACACGAAGATCTCGGCGTGGCGGCGGCTGACCCGCCAGCCATTCAGACGCACGTCGCTATCCGCGTCCCGGCCGATTCGAACCCTGCTTCCGGTGCGCTTGAGCTGTGTCGACGCGCCGTCGCCATTGCTCAGATCGATCGTCCACATGTGAATCCCCCCGCTATGTCGGCGTTCGAGTCTTATTCGGCCATCTTCGTTGCGATGACGCTCTTGACCGCAGTGAACTGCTCAGCGGAGCGTCTGGCCATCGCCACGCTCGTCTCGGACTGCGGCGTGGCCGCACGCGGCGTCACCATCACGATGAGCTCGGTGCGCTCGTTCTGGAATTCCTTCGAGCGGAAAAGCGCGCCGAGAACCGGCAACTCGCTGATGCCGGGGATGCCCGTGACCGCTTTGGAGCCTGCGTTCTGCAGCAACCCGGAAATCACCAGAGTCTCGTTTTCCTTCAGCGACACTTGAGTCTCGGTACGGTTCTGGCGGAAAGCGATGAAGCCTTGGTTCGTGAACTGCTGGTCGGGCTGGCTGACCTCCGCCACGATCTTGGAGCTCACGTTGCCCTGGTCGTCGGCGACCGGATGAAACTCCAGGATCACTCCGTACTGCTTGTAGATGACGCTGGTCTGACCAAGGCCGCTCACCACCGGAATCGGGATCTCGCCTCCGACGACGAACTTGGCATCGCCGCCGCTCTTGCAGCTCACACGCGGCTCGGCCAGCGTCCAGCTGTCGCCGTTGTTCTCGAGGATGTTCAGCATCGAGGTCAGATCGGTGGCGATGCCGAACGCGGTGGTCCAGCTGCGCGCCGCGTGCGGCACGACGTTGCCGCTCAATTTGAAGCTGGGTCCGGTCACGGGACTCGCCCATTGGATCCCGAGCTGGTCGAGGGCGTTCCTGCGTACCTCCACCAGCCGCACGTCAAGGTAGACCATCTTTTCCAGCGGCACCGGCATCTGGATCTTGTGGTCGGGCACCATGCTGACGACGATCTGCGGATACATCTTGGCGATCGCTTCCAGCTTGCGCGACGTCGCCGGGTCCTTGTAATCGCCCTCGATCAGCACATGGCCGTCGTACTGGCTGACCTTCAGGCCCGCTTCGGCGGCAAGGATGTCCTGGATGTCGCGGGCCGCCCGCACGGCTTCATTGTTGCGCACCGTCACCTCGTAGGCCTGCTGGTTGCCGGCGCGGGTCCAGACCCGCAGCGTTGTCGTGCCGGCGGATTGGCCGATCAGCACCACCTGGCCCGACTCGATCACCTGCGCCTTCAGCACGCCGCCGTTGCCGACCGCGATACGCGACACATTCGGCACGTCGAGGACCTGCACCTGACCCGCATACAGCAGGACCGCCGGTGTTCCCGCGGCAGTCGCGTTCGGCGCCTCGTCGTGCAGCTGAAGCGTGACCATCGGCGGGGTGACAGCCTGCACCGGGCTGGCGTATTCGGCGTTCTGCGCTGTGCCGGCTGACATGGCCGCCATCGGCAGGGAGCCGCAAAGGGCCACCATGGTGACCGCGGCGAACTTTGCAGGCAGTGTCGTTCTCATTTGGATTTCCTGTTGGAGTCGGCGACGGTTTGGTTCGTTGAATGGAGCAATCATCCGGGGTGTCCGCCCCGCCCGAAAGTGACCAATGGCATGTCGGAACGGGTGTTGCGAAACGGACATGACCAAAGACATATTGAATTGCCACAAACGTCGCGCAACGGCAGGGCAGCGCACGTCCACACCACCGGGCGCTGCCCCCGGCGCTGCCTGGATCGGCCGTCAGACCAGGATAACGACCGCGGGACTGCGACCGCGGGATTACGAGCGGCCTCCGACGATGTACTGCACCGACAGACCCTTCTTGACCTTCTTGGGCATCAGGTCGTCGATGTTCAGTGCCGTCGTCGAATTGGCCCGCTCGTCCTCCGGGTTCCGCAACACCGCGGTGAGCTTGCCGGAGTTCTTTGCCACCACGATGCGTTCGGCGTCCTCGGGACTGACCGACAGCGTGATGGTCGTGTACGTCTTGGGCTGGTTCGTACCGTCGCGCTTTCGGATGATCTGGCCTGTGGCCAGCACTTCGACGTTCGACATCAGCGGGAAAGTCGTCTCGGTCGCACTGACGTTGGTACCGCGCGCCGTGACCATCAGGTCGATGTGATCGGACGGCCTGAGCATTCCCGAAATCGAATTGACTTCGTCGACCTCGGTCGTCAGAGCCCGGTTGCCCTTGGCCAGCGTCGACGAAAACACCAAGCTGTTCGATTCCAGGTGTAACTCCAGCACGGGTTCGCCCTGTTTCAACCCTGCAGCCAGGCGCTGTCCGACGTACTGCGCGAACTGGTCGGGATGCAAGGCCGAGGCGTGCAGATACTCGGTGGGAATCGGCCGCACGGCGAACCCCTCCGGCGAGATCCTGGCTCCGCGGGGCAGATCCTGCTTGGCGACGACGACGTTGACGAGCGTTTGGTGGGCGCGCGCTTCCCGATCGATCTGCGCCATCCGGTCGCTCAGCATCTTGTGGCTGAGGCCCATCGCGAGGGCGCCCAGGGCGAGCGCGCCGGCGAGCATCAGCCAGTTGCGGTTCAGCGGAAAGTTCGGCAATGCCATGATGGCTCCTTAGGGCAGGGAAATGAACAGGGTCAGCGAGGAGTAGAACTCGCGGATCGAATCGCACAGGAACTGGCTCACCGTTTCCTGGGAGCCCGGCATCGGCAGAAGCAGCGCGGCCGCCAGCGCGGCGCAAATCACCGCGTATTCGGTCATCGACTGGCCTGACATGCCGAAAGGCGCTTTCATCTTGTTCTCTCCGTGAATCGGTCTGGGCGGCACTTTGCCTGTCCGAACGATCAGGGCCCAGTGTCTTTGGTCACCCGGTTGGCGATCAGCCAGCTGCCCTTGCCGTTCGCACCCCTGATGGCGGTCATCTGCATCTCGGCCTCGCCCTGCGCGAACACCATTAAGGTGCCGCCCTCGGCGTGCTCCGTGGGCGGGATGTCGTTGAGCTGCAGCTGGTGCCAGCCGGCGTTCTGGAAGTGCGCCTGATAGAAATGCACCACCGACTGGGCCGGCTGCGGAGCGATCACCACCAGCTCGCGGCTGTGCTTTCCCGGGTCGTCCGACTCGACGACTCTGATGACATGGGCGCCCGGCATCATCGGCAGCTCGCCCGGGTCCAGGTCGACCTTCGATCCGGCAACCTGCGCAACCGCAATCAGCCCCCGGCTGCCGTCGCGCGGCGCGTCCCGCACCGTGACGGTCATCAGATAGGGGCCATGTTTCTGGCCAACCACCGTCGAATCCTTCACCACCTTGACCGACGGCTTCAGCGGGTAGCCGCCTGTCCAGTGCGCCCGGTAGTACTCGACGATCTCCGCGCGGTTCGCCCGTGACTGGAACTGCAGCACGCGGGTCGGGATGCCGTTGACGCGCATGCTCTGCGCGACCCACTGGACATCGGCCTTCGGCGGAAGCGGGAGCTCGGGCCAGTTTTCGGTGGCCTGCGCGCTTCCCACGGCCAGCAGAGCGATGGAAACGGCCCGCAGCAGCCCCGGCGCGGCGCCCGCCAGCAGGGCCGCCGGGAACGGGAGCAGCGTGAGCCACAGCACAAGCGCGGCCGGTTGGGAGGGAGTTTGCCGGTTCATCGGGCAGCCTTTCATGCTAGTAGCACTGGTTGACGCCGCTGCCGTTCATGGGGTCGTATTTGGCCCCGGGCGCGACCGAGTCCGGCACGACGTCCGGCTTCACGCAGCCGAGCTGGGGCGGGCCGGTGTCGACGAAGAGCTTGAAGATGAAGTTCAGCAACGAGCCGGCGATAGGGAGGCTTTGCAGGGCTCCAGCCACCCGCTGAGGGATCGCGGGCGGCGGCAGCTGCAGACTGGAAGGGAAATGGTTGGCGACGTCCTGCGCTCCGCCCGCATTCCATGGATCGCGTCGATCCGGTCGCCTTGTCTTGGAAACCGATCGTGTGCTGTCCGCCGTCCCTGAAGAAGCGGGCAACGGTTTCGTCCTGGACCGTGGTGCCGCCCTCGTGCTTGTGCGGATCGAGCGCGCGCTCGAAGGCCGCGTAGCGGCTGGCCTGGATTGCCTGGTGCTTGATGTCGGAGTACTTGCCGATGTAGATCACGCCCAGCACCAGCGGTACAAACGCGATCATCGCGACAACGAATTCGCTCATCGCCTGTCCGCGCTGCTTCCCGATCACCCGCGCATTCATGGTTGTGCTCCTGGTCGGCTCGAAGCGGTTCGTCGTGGTGGGCATCGTCATGGCGTCACCAGGGCCACGAACGGGTTCGCGCCGATCACGCCGTACAGCACGGCTTTCATCGCGGAGTCGGTCGTGCCCAGGCGCGCCTGCCAGTACGGGTTGTACAGGCTCGCGAATTCATGCACGCCGTCCACTCGGGCGAGGCTGCCCTGCGTGCGGTCATTCTGGTTCAAGTCGGGCCGAAGGAAGAACGTGCAGGCCGTGGCGATCGAGGTCAGCTTGTCGCTGTTCTGCAGGTTGTCGACCACCTTCACGGAGCCCAACGGGCCCGGCGTATCGACGTCCATGCCCAGCCGCGGCGTCGTCATCGTCGCGGCGCCCTTCTTCTGCACCGCGCTGAGGAAGGTCAGCGACGGGCCGTCACTGCCGTTGTTCTTCGAGCACGGGCCATCCTTGGCCAGCCCCTGCGAGAGATCACGGATGTCGGGAAGGCCGGTGTCTCCCGAGATTTGGACGAACGGCCCCTGCCAGGAGAAGTTGTCCGAGTTCTGCATTGCCAGGTCACAGTTGGCGGTGCTTGGCGACACCCAGCACAGATTGTCTCCGGTGCTGCTATCCGAGTCCGCATCGGCGCGTCCGTAGCCGAACGGCGCGGGCAACGCGTCCGACTGCACGCACGGATAGTTGAAGGGGAACGTCCCGCAAACGCCCAGGTGATGGAGCGTCAGATCCGCCGAGTCCTGCGCTTCCCAATCGCTGTAGTCCTTCAGGTCCGAGGAACCCGACGTCTTGTCGATGCTCAGGTAGGGCGCGATCCATCCCCCGCCTGATGCAATTGCCGACGCGGTGTCGATGATGGAGAACAGCAAGCCATTGCCCCGGTGCGTGGAAAACGGGTCGCGCGAATTCAGGATCACCTTCTTGGCATCCTTGCGCTGGTCGCCCGCGTAGGGGTCCGTGAACTTGTACCAGGCGTATTCGTTGGCCCCAGCGGCTATGAGGCTGAAGCCGCTGACAATCTCGGGCTGTTCGTCGTAGCGGTTGCCGAAGGTGGTTTGGTTGGCGTTGGCGACGCCGGCCGCGATGCCGTTGGCGGCGAACGCTCCGACCGCGTTTTCTAAATCGCGCGCCGACTCCAGTCCGGTGTTCATTGCCTCGATGGCGTAGATCCCAGGGGGCACGAGATACGTTTTGATCGCGGAGGCGGCTTCCTGCATGCCGGTGGCGATCGTGTTCAGCACCTCGCCCACGTACGGGATCCATCCGAAGTAGTTGTCCAGCCACTGCGTGATCTCGTAGTTGTATTCGAACCAGGAATCCAGGCTGACCAGCTGAGCGATCGACACTTCGTTGGCGATCAGGGCCCGGTTGGTGTAGGCCTCGAAGTTCAGGATGCGCGCCTCGGTCAGGGCGCCGCTGATCGCGGACGCGTCGGCCGCGTTGACGGTCTTCTCCTTCTCGTTGGTGACCTGCCCGACGTTGTAGACGAGGGCGAACACGGCGCAGCATGCGGCGGCGGTGGTCAGGAACCACAGGATCGCCTGGCCGCGCTGCCTGGTTCGATTGGACAAGCGGTGTATCAAGCTCATGGGATGCTCCTCTGCGGAGACGCTCGGGTCCTTTGGACCGGATGGTCCCGGAAAGGGCGGTGGCTGCCTATTGACCAAAGTCACGGGACGCGCAGGCCTGCGAGCACCCCCGCACGCGGAATTGCGATCCAAAAAAAACGGCGGCTCGTAGCCGCCGCCTGAACCGATCTGATCCCTTACTGCTGCTTGACATTCTGCGTGCCGTAGTTGTCCAGGCCGACTTTGGCTTCCGCAGCCGTGTTGGCGCTGTTGCCGGCATTGGTCGAGTCCGTCGCCGACTTGCTGACGCCGCTGGTGTTGCCCGCGATGCCGTTGGCGACTTCGGCGATCCCGCTCTGCACCGAGTGGCTGAAGAACGTGAAAGCGGAGATGGCGCCGATGGCGATCAACGCGACCATGATGATGTACTCGGTCATGCCTTGACCGAACTGGGTCTTGCGGCCGATGCGCTTGCTCAGGTTGATGAGTTGCATATATGTCCTCCATGAAGTTTCGGTTGGGTGGGCGGGCCGCGTTCGCGAAGAACCGAAACCCGTCGGAGCGCATCGTCCCGGAATCGGTTGCGCTTGCCTATTGACTAAAGTCCTGTCGATCCTCGCCCACAAGAAGCGGATGCCGCACTATGCTGTGCGCGAGGTCGGATTGCGGGCGCCGAGCATCGTGATCCGCGCCTGCGAGAGGACGAATCGAATGATTGAAGAGCGGACGGGCCGTTTGGCAGTGGCACGTTTCATCGCGCCGCCGATCCTGGGGATCCTTGCGGCCTGCGTGGCGCTGGGCGGGTGTTCCAGCTCCAACCCCGCGGTCCGTGCCTCCGCCGAGCCGGGCACGGCCGCCGCCATGTCGGAAGGCCAACGCGAACAGCGCGTTCGAGCCCTGCAGCAGGCCGAGGCGCTCTATCTGAGCGGCCGCCTGAAGGAGGCGCAGGCGGCCTTCGAGCAGCTGACCCGCACCTACCCGCGCAATGCCGAGATCTGGTTCCGGTACGGCAACACGATGATGAAGCAGGGAAACTACGACGACGCGGCCGCGGCCCTGCAAAACGCCCTGGCTTTCGATCCAGGCCACGGAAAGGCGGCCCTGAATCTGGCACTCGCCCGTCTGGCGCAGGCCCAGGCGGCCCTCGTCTCGGCGAGCGCGCACCTTCCAGCCGGCTCGGCAGAGCGGCGGCAGGCCGATGAGCTCGCGGGTCAGGTCCGTTTGCTCGTTGGTGCGCCGGGCGGCGAGGCAACATCCCGTTGAACCGTAAATTTGAAGGGAAACCGAAGATGAAACCCCGACTCCGATTCCCGGCACTGCGTGGTGCCGTTTGGCAAGGCAGGTCACGCAGGCAACGAGGCGCGACGATGGCGGAATTCGCGGTCGCCTTTCCGTTTGCGCTGCTGCTGGTGTTGGGCATCATTCAGCTGGGTTTGATGTACACCGCCAAGGAGATCGTCAACGAGGCGGCGTTCATGGCGGCGCGAGCGGGATCTGTTCAAAACGCTCAGGTCGACGCGATGAACTCGGAGATGGTGAAGGCCCTGGCGCCGTTCTACCAGGACCTCACACAAAAGAATGATGCGACTCGACTGGCGGTGGCTTACGGACGCGCGTTTGTCGATACGGTATGCATCCCGTTCGTGCAATGCTTTCTGAAGGTGGAAAGGCTCAATCCGACGGACGCGGCGTTCGACGATTTCGGCATTACCAGCAAATCGATGCAAAACCATATCTACATTCCCAACGACAACCTGGAGTACCGGCCACACAGCACGCAAGGGCCGAAATCCGGCATGTCGATCCAAGATGCCAATGCGCTGAAGGTCAAGGTGACCTACGGATACGAGCTCAAAGTGCCGCTGATGAAGGCCGTGTTCAACGCGGTGATGTGCGGCGTTGACAGCGGAATCAATGCCTTCGGCCGCGGCGATACGAGTTATGGCACGAGCAGCGACTGTTCGGACTATTACAGCAAAGGCCGCGTGCCGATCGTTTCTTACGCGACCGTGCAGATGCAGACGCCGGCCTGGAAAAAATGATCGTCGCGCAAATCGAATTTCACGTTCCGATGGAACCCGCGAGCTGCCCGCCGATCAACTGAAGAAATCGGTCGCTTCGCGGCAGGCCTTCGACCACCGACAGGGTCCCGTCCTCTGGAGCCCCCTGACGCCAGGACCACCAGACGCTCGTTCCCGCCGCGGCGGTCGCCAGTGAGGGAGCGATCCGGGTTTCGAAGAGCTCCACGGATGGTTCGGGTTCCAAATTGCCCGGCGCACTAAGCAGCGCAACTTCCAGCGCTTCCGCATCGCAATCGGGCTTCTTGGCCTGCATCGCAACGCCAACCAACCTGCTCCACCATGGATGCAAGATCCCGGGCCCGGCCGCAAAACTCGCGGCGAACGTCAGCGGAAACTGGCGTCCGACCCGATCGACGCTCGGCATCAGCACCCCGAACCAGGGGCGTGCGTCGAGCGCGCCGGGCATCAGCGCGAAGCGCCAGATCGGCGCGTTCAGGTAGGACTCGAGCCAGGTTTCACCGAGCTTCTCCCGGGCCTCAAAAAGCTCTTCGGACAGCCAGACATCCCAGGCCTCGATGAATTCCGGAGGGAGCCTTCGGCTGACGAAGTCGCCCAGCGCCGGAATCTTTCCGAACCAGCCCGCCGGCGGCGGCGCGCTGACCGCCGTGGAACCGGCAGGCGGTAACGTGCTCACGACCGAGCGGGGCAGTCGAACCGCTCCAGTTCGGGCATCCGGAACGGGTTGGCGCCGCTTTCGGTTTCGACGTCGAAACTGGCGCGCCGCTCGCCCAGATTGAACACGACTCGAAACTTCCCCGGCGCGATCGACTCGACCGGAACGCGGTCGAGCAGCCTGAACAGGGCCCAGGTACCGCTGAACTCGAGCGGAGGCTGTCCTTCCACCGGCGGCGTCACCTCGGCCCGCGCGCCCGGCTTCGGTCCAGGCCACGTGATCACGGTCGCGGTGGCGGGGCCGTGCGCGTAGCGGACGGGTTGGCCGTCGATCTCCAGCAGGAATCGATCGATCGTCTCGTCCATGTCGTGCGGCCGGAACGTCAGTCGCAGCGAGGTATCGGCGCGCTTGCCGGCGAAGAAGACGTCGCGAATACGCGCCGCCGAGCGCAGCCGGCCCAGCGTCTTGTCATCGAGCCCGGCCCGGCCGCCTGCCTCGCTCAGCGTCCAGCTGTCCGGCTCGTCGCCGGCCCGCGGGCCGAGCAGCCTGGCCGCAGCACTGTCGAAGATCCCAGAGGGTCCGAAAAGGCGGTTGAAGTCCGAGATCGCGATCTCGCGCGGGCTGCCACGGTTGAAGGGAAAGCGACCCGGTACGGCCTGATCGCATGCGTCGGCCAGCTGGGTGCCCGTCTGCCGCGCCTGCGCCGGCGCGGCCGGCGTTCTCGCGGTCGGGACCGATTCATACGCCGCCTGGGTCGGCGCGGCGGCGAGCGCCAGCAGCATCGATCGGACCGGTTCGGGCAAGCGCCGTGAATCGGCCCGAATGCGTTCGAGACGTTCGAGCGACGTTGCCGCGGCATCGCTTGAAGCGGCGCTGGAGCCGGCCAGCGCCCGCAGCACGTGCAATTCATTGAAGTCGGCCAGGACCGCATCCAGCGGGCGGCGCCCGTCGGCGCCTGCCAGTGTCAATTCCCGCAGCGCCGCGAAGCGATCCTCGACGAGCCGCTCCAGCGGCGCGAGCGCATCGCCCAGGCTGCTCGCGGCGGACGCCTGGTGCAGGGAGGTCTGTTGCGCGACGGTCCGCACCAGAGCCGCGAGCGGTCCGTCGTGCTCTGCCAGCAACTGTGCCTGGCGTATCGCGTCGCCGCCGGCCGCGCGCTTCAACCGCAGGTCGTCCACGAAGTCGGACCAGTTGCGTGCATAGTCGTCCAGATACACGGCCAGCGCCTCGGCGCCGGCGCGCCCGGCGGTCGCTGCATGGGTGGCTGCGACCGCCGGCTGCGCCGAGGCGAGCACCCACGCGGCTTCGGTCGCAAGTTCGGATGCAGCGGCCGGCAGCGTCGTCAGAACACCATCGCGATACGCCTGCAGCGTGTAGCGCCCCGACACGCTGCGAGGCGCCGAGTGGCCATCCCTGCCGACGAAAAGCGCGGAGGCCGGACCGCCCAGCGAGGCGACCGCGAACTCCGGATACGAGCGGGTGCCCAGCAGGGCTTTCAGGCGCGTTGCGATCCTCTGCGAGATGGGCTGACCGGCAAGCCGCGCCCGGACCGACTCGACCAGCCGCGGGTCGGCGGTCGTTGCCGCTCCGGCCGCTCCGGCGTCGAGCAGCGCGTCCAGGTGCTGTACCAGCTGAGCCCGGTCCTCGCGGGCGAGCGGCGGCTCCAGCCCGCTGTCCCAGTCGTAGGTGACGAAGGCCTTCAGCGAAGCGGCGTCGAAGTGTGCGGCCTCGTGCAGCATCGTATATGCCTTCAGCGCTTCGTATTGCAGGTTGGGATCGACCCCGCTTCGCATCTGCTCCTCGCAGCGCGCGATGATGCGAACCAGCAGCGAGTCGAGCAGCATCCGCTCGTAGGCCTGGTGGGCGGCAGCGGCGAGCTTGACGCGCTGGTGTCGGCGAAATGCGGCCATCGGCGCGCCGGGCTCGCCGGCGGCCGGCGAGGTCGACACGATCAGGTCCCGCATCGCGTTCAACGCCGGCAACAACGGCCGCGGGTCGCTGCCCGGCCGCACGTCGCTCGCCTCGATCTGGGTGCGCGTGGCGGCCACATTGCCGGCGATCTGCTCCGCTTCGCCGGAGCTGCGGGTATAACTGGTCGCCCAGTACGCCGCGAGCAGGGCGCCGGCGCACTGCATCGCCACCAGCAGGGCGGTGATCGCACGGGCGCGCCAGCGCTCAAGACGAGGCGAGCGGCCGGCGATTTCGGCCTCCGGGAACACGACGTCGCGCAGCAAGCCGGCCAGGAAGAAGCTCTTTCCGGTGCTCTGGTTCGGCGGCAGTATCTGCCGCTCGAGGCCGAGCTCGCGTCCCAGCGCCGACAGCGTGCGGTCGATCGGCGTGCCTTCCTGCGTCCCGCTGGTGAAGTAGACGCCCCGAAGGCAGGGGGTGCCATCGACGGCGGACGATGTGCCCACGCCGAATACGCGTCGAACCAGGTCGTCCAGCGGCTCCCTCAGGCTGACGAACTGGCGCGGAAATGCGAAGATCCGCGCCCGCCGTTGCGGGTCGCGCTCGCCCTGCATGCGCTCGATCAGGTTCTCGTGCAGCCGTTCCACGAGCTGCTCGAAGGCCGCTGGAAATTGATCGGCCGCGCGACCTTTGTTCGATGCGTCGAAGTCGAACGTCGTGCCCCAGACCTGGTCGCGGGTGCGCTTCTCGAAGGCAAGAAACGAGTCAAGGAAACCCGGGAGCAGATCGCACTTGGTCAGCAACAGGTAAACGGGCAGCCGGATGCCGATGGCCGCGCGAATCTCGTCAAGGCGCGCGCGCAATGTGGCTGCATGCTGTGCGCGCTGTATCGGGTCGAACACCAGCAGATCGGTGACCGAGACCGCGACCAGCGCGCCGTTCAACGGCTGCCGCGGCCGCCCGCGCTTCAACAGGGCGAGGAAGCCCTCCCACGCCCGGCGGTCGGCCACGCGATCGGCCTCGTGCGTCGTGTAGCGCCCAGCCGTGTCCAGCAGCACCGCTCGGTCGGTGAACCACCAGTCGCAATTTCGCGTGCCGCCAACGCCCTTGATGGAGCCGCGCCCGAATTCGCCGGCGAGCGGAAACTTCAGGCCGGAGTTCAACAGCGCCGTGGTCTTCCCGGCGCCTGGGGCACCGATGATCAGGTACCAGGGCAGCTGGTACAGATACTGGCGCCCGAATTTCCACGACAGGGACGACCAGAATCCGCCGCGCGAGCCGAACCGGGTGCGTCGCAGCGTGGCCAGGGCGGCCGAGAATCGCTTGCGCAGCTGCGCCAGCTCGGCCGGCTCTGCGCCGCTCGCCGCGGGCGCGAGCTGGTCGACCACGCGCTCGTTGCGGCGTCTGGCGCTCCAGGCGGACCAGCCCTTGTGTACGAGATACTGAAGCGCGAACGCCGCGATCAGCGCGATGCGCGCATCATCGCTCGCCAGCGGAGTCGAATTGCCGATCGATGCCAGCGGTCCGGCGAACCACACCAGCAGCCCGAAGGCGGTCAGGCCCAGCACAGCGAGCAGCCAGGGGTGGATTCTCATCGTCCCACCAGCAGCACGATTTCGATGCGACCGCTGTGCACAGGCGGCTGATTCGCGCCGCCGGCGGCAAGCGGCTCGGTGTCGGCCCGCCCGTCGTAGCGCAGCCGGGCCGGCGCAACGCCGAACAGGAGCAGCGCATCGTGCACGGCGCGCGCGCGCTCGACCGACAGCTCCCAGTTGGAGGGAAATCTCGCTGAGCGCTCCGCATGGCTGTCCGTGTGACCCAGAACCAGCACCTGGCCGGCCGTGCCTCGCAGCGCCTGCGCCACGGGCCGCAACGTGTCGGCCCCCGCGCGCAGAAGGCCGGCGCTTGCGGCCTCGAACAGTGCGTCATCGCGCAGCGTGATGATGCTGCGGTCGATCTCGTCGCGCACCTGCAAGCCTTGTCCGGCGGCCGCGTCCAGCAAAGGCAGCAGCCGCGGCTGCGGGGCCGGGGCGGGCTTGGCGGCGCTCGCGGCCGGTGCCGGCAGGCGCAGCGCAGCGATCTGAGCAAACACACGGTCGGACTTCGATGCGAGCGACAGCGCCAGCGAGAAGTACAGCGCGGCCAGCAGGCCGGCCACGATGAATGTGCCGACCCACAGCGGAAGCCAGCTGCCGAGCGCACTGGCGCGACCCACGGCGGGCTGCCAGCGCACCGACAACGGTCGCGCGCCCGCGTCCCCTTCGCGCTTGAGCAGTGCAGCCAGCCGCGAGCGCATCCGATCGGCCTCGCCGCCGCCTGCGGACGAGCCACGTCCGCGCTCGTCGAACCCGAGCGCGAGAGCAACATAGATCAGCTCGCGCAGATCCCGATTGGCGGCGGCGTGCTCGGCCAGCTGTGCGAACTGCCGCAGCGTGGCGTCGACCGAGTGCGCACCGTGGGTCGCCTTCGAGGGATCGAGCCGCTCCCAGCGCCCGCCCGTGCCCCAGGGCATCGTTTCGACCACCTCGTCGATCAGCCCGCACAGAACGAAGTGCGCCTTCTGGCCTTGACCCGGGCCGACGCCGCGCCGGCGCAGACGCTCGTCGAACTGGCTCAGCAGGCCGACCATTCGGACCCGCAATTGCGCCAGGTCGCTGATCTGCGCCGACGAGCGCAACTGCGGCACCAGCGCAAGCAGCGCGTCGGCCTCCGCGATCAGCGGGTTGGGGCCCGATGCGGCTCCCGCGTCGGGCCGCCTGGATGAATCCCGCGGCGGATCGGGCCGGACCGATATCCGGGTGCCGAACATCGTGTCGGTGTCGGGATCGATCGGGCCGGGCGACGGGGTGAGGGGCATCGGAATCCGATCGATCGTCCAATCGGGCGTTTCAACGGCCGTCCGACTTGCCGGGTACAGACGGCACCCGGATCTGGTTGTTGTCGAAGTCGATCAATAACAGGTTGTGCACGCCCGGCGCAAGAGGCACGAGCAGTCGCCAGCTGTTTTTTTCCGGAGTGCGGAACGCGGCCGCCAGGCCGAGCGTGGCGACCTTGGGGCCGCCGGAGCGGTCGTAGTGACGGATTTCGCCGGGTCGCAGGATGAACTCCTGTTGCGCGACCAGGTCGCCGCCGAGTGCCTCCCGCGACTGTTCGAACAGCGCGGTGAAATTCGCCGCTTCAAAAGCGGCTGCCCGCTTCAGCTCGAACACTCGCACGACCACGGGCGAGGGCCGGCCTTCCAGATTCGGGTTAAGGTTCGGCCCGCCGACCAGCGTGGCTTCGATCGAAAAGGGTTCAGGTGCCGCGGGCGCCGCCGGCCCGGGGTCCGCCGCCAACGCAACTGGCTCGGTCGACGCGAGCAGAACGCCCGCGGCAATGGCGTACGCCGCCCGACGCACGCATTGCGAACGGAGCGGCCGCCAGATCCTCATGGCGCCTTGTTGCCGACCCAGCAGCCGATTGCCGAAAAATTGTCCTGGCGCGGATCGGCCCGTGCCGTCGCGCAAGCGATCATCGCGTCGAGCCACTGGTCGGGCGTTGCGGCCCCGGCGCGCAAGCGCTCGATTTCGCCGTCGCTGACGCTGGCCCACCAGCCGTCGCTGCACAGCAGGAACGCGTCGCCGTCGTGCAGCTCGAACGGGTCGGCGCTGAGGTGCGGCTCGACCCCCTCGTCGGCTCCGAGCGCCGCCATCAGCTGGTTGCGCTGCGGATGCTGGTGCAGCTGATCGGCCTGCCAGAGTCCAGCGTCGACCATCCATTGCAATACGCTGTCGTCGCGCGTCAGCGCCGATGCGCGCTGGTCGCGCAGCAGGTACAGCCTGGAGTCGCCGACGTGGCCCCACAGGGCCACCTTCCTGCTGGCGTCGACCAGCAGCACCACTACGGTCGCGTGCATCGCGCCGGCCCGATCCGTCACGCCCCGCGAGCGCTGCGCGGCGATGACGCCGTCGTGCGCGTCGAGCATCAGCTCGCCCAGATCCGGAGCGTCCACGGGCGGACGACTTCGAAAGCCCGTCAGGATACGGTCGACCACCAGCCTCGAGGCGAGCGCGCCGTCGCGGTGCCCTCCCGCCCCGTCGGACAGGACCAGGCACCAGTGATGGCCGACGTGCTCGACTCCGACGCAGTCCTCGTTGTGGTCGCGCGACCCGGTGCACGAGCGTTGCGAGATTCGAACGGACAGCATCAGCCGGCCTTTGGTGAGGGTGGATAGGAGGCCACGGATACGCCGGCCTCGTCGCCGGCCGCTTCCAGACTGCGCACCTGGGCGTTGTAGGCCTCCCGGAACGCCTCGCCGAAAAGGCGGCCGAAGTCTTCCTCCGCCTCATCTTTCAGGGCGCGATAGTGCTCGACATACAGCTCCCAGAGCTTGGCGCGCCGGTGCGACGGAATCAGCGCATCGATCACCGAGCGGGAGCTGAGGTGGCTTTCCAGTTGGACCGGATCGAACCGCTCGAGCACGGTCGCCAGAGCCGCCCGCATCCCCGCCATCACGCCGACCTGGTGCGATTGCAGGTCGATCACGGCGTCGCGCAGCGCCGAGGGTCCGGACAGGAACCCTTGTAGCGGCGGCTGCAGCAGCATCTTCAGCGCGACCGCCGCCTCCGGAGAGAATTTCAACGGGTTGTTGCCGCGGACCTGGATCATCGTCAGATCGGCGTGCATTTCGGTCTTGGCAACCGTCCGCATCGCGATCAGACGGTGGATCCCGTTGATCGCGATCCGCAGCATCGCGCCGACCGCGCTGAACAGTTCTGGAGACGGCCCGTTCGGTAGCGGCAGATCGATGCCGACACCGTCTTGAAAGCCACGCCACAGCGCGTCGCCGCCGGTGGACGACTCTACGGCCGGCCGGGTGCGCGCCGACCGGGCGCTGCGGGCGGGCGCGGGAGCGGGGGTCGCAACGGCGGCGGGCAACGGGGCGGGCGCGACGACGGCGGCGGGCACCGGGGCGGGCGTTGCGACCGCGGCCGGCGCCGGAGCGACGGCCGCGACCCGCTCGGGCGCTGGCGCGACCGGCGGGCGCGCTGCAGCCGCAGCTGCGACTCGACCCGCAGGGGCGGCGGCTGGTGGCGGCGGTGCGGCGGGGACCGCCTTCAACGGCGCCTGGCCCGTCGTACGGCCTCGCAGAATGGTTGCACTGGTCTCGTTGCTCTCGAAAGCGACCGCGAGCCGATAGCCGCCGATGCGCAGCTCATCGCCGTCGCTCAGGCTCACCCGCATGCCGGAGCTCAGCGGGCGCCCGTTGTGCAGAATCGGCCCGGCCGCGCTGACGTTCTCGACCCAGTAGGTCTGCTCGGCGTGTGAAATGCGTGCATGCACGCGAGAGATCAGGCGTTCGGGATCGGGCAGCGTGAAGGTCGCGTTATCCGATCGACCGATTGCCCCGCCGCGGTCGTCGAAACGGCCAACCAACGGGTTGCTCAACGGCTTTTCATTGAGTGACAGTCCTCGCAGCACCAGAGTCATGTTTGCAATGCACCGATTGGGTCGGTCGACGCGATCCCTGCCGGGCAAGACCGTAAAGGGCGCCCGGGACACCACGGCAGCTGCGTGGGTTCCAGTACATCGCGTTGGCAGCGCAGTGCGCTAGTGACCAAAGTCATAACGTCAGCCGCGTTGGAAAGCGATCCGGCTGGTTGCACCGCAGCATCGTCTATCGCTCCAAGCGTCCGATCAGGCGCAACAATTCACGCGGCTGCAACGGTTTGTGCAGGATGACCAGCCCGTTTTCGTGCGCCATCGTCAGCACGTCGGCCGACGTATCGCCCGTCACCAGCACCGCGGGCGTTGCCTCGCCGCAGATCCGGCGCACCGCGCGCACCGCCTCCACCCCGGTTTCGGTGCCGCGCAGCCTCCAGTCCGACAGGATCATGTCGATCCGGGCCGTGGCCTGCCGCGCCTGTTCGACCGCTTCGGCGATCGTCGCCGCGACCAGCACATCGACCTGCAGGGGGCGGAGCAATTCGCGCGTGGCGTCCCGGATCGCACGTTCGTCGTCGATCAGCAGCACGGTCACGCGCACGTCGGTGCGCGGCGGCAGCGTCTCGGCCTCCAGCGCCGGCTGCGTGCGGTCGCGCTCGTCGCCGGCGGGCACGACGACCCGGAACATCGTGCCCCGTCCGGGCCTGGAACGCACCTCCAAGGGGTGCGCGAGAAGGTTGCACAGCCGCCGCACGATCGCCAGTCCCATGCCGAGGCCACGGCTGCGGTCCCGTTCCGGGTTGTCGATCTGATAGAACTCCTCGAAGATCAGCTCGAGCTGTTCGGCCGGGATACCGACGCCGGTGTCCCACACCTCGAGCGCCACGCCGGGTGCGCGCCGCCGTGCCGCCACCAGAACCCCGCCTTGGCGCGTGTATCGCAGCGCGTTCTGCACCAGATTGGCAAGCACCCGCTCGAGCAGTTGCGGATCGCTCAGCACGACCCGGCGCGCCGCGCGGAATCGCAGCGAGATGTCGCTCGCTTCGGCGTCGCCGCCGAATTGCTGGTACAGGCGCCGGAAAACGTCCCGCACCGGAAACGACTGCGGGGACGCACGAACGATGCCGGCGTCCAGGCGGGATATGTCCAGCATTGCGCCGAACGAGGTCTCCAGCGCTTCGATCGAGGCCATCATGTTCTTGATCAAAGGCCGCTCGGGGATGTTTTGCAGCCGCTGGTCCAGTGCCGCGCAAAACAGGCCCAGAGCATGCAACGGCTGGCGCAGATCGTGCACTGCCGAGGCCAGGAAGCGCGTCTTTTCCTGGTTGGCGCGGGCGGCCACCTCGACCTGGGCCCGCAGCTGTTCGACCAGGTCCTCGTTCTGAAACCGCGCCGCCAGCCCTGCCGCCAGCGATTCGTTCTGTTCGAGCACGAGCCGCAGAAGCACCAGCAGAAAGACCGATCCCAGCACGGCCAGCACCAGCGCCTCGCCGGACCCGTACAGCGCGAGCGCGAAAAGCAGCGGCACCAAGGCCGGCAGCAGCCACAGGTAGATGGCTGGCCGGGCCGCGGCCACCAGCGGTGCGGACAGGCCGGCCGCGGCCAGCCAGATTCCGGTGAGCAAACCGCCGCTGGCGAAATCCTTGGCGAGAAACAGCGGCGGCCCGGCGCCCCAGATCGCAGCCGATACCGTCAGCAGCGCCAGCCAGGTTTGGCGAAATGCGCGTCCGCGCCGATGGTCCAGCCCGGCGCGCTCGGCCTTTGCCCGAGCGAGCAGCAGCAAGCGCGACAGCGCCAGGACAACGTAGGCGCCTGCCCAGAGCCACACGCTGGCAGGGGCGCCCCGATGCTGCAGCGCCGAAGCCGCGAACAAGGCAGCCAGCATTCCGGCCAGCGCGCCACGCCGGTCGGCCGCATAGGCGCTCCGATACAACTCGGCGTCGACGCGCCCATCGACACGCGCCGGTGTCGGCAAGTCGCTCAATGGAACAGGCTGATCAGGTGGGCCCGGCTTTCAACGTCCAGCGCCAGCAAAATGGCCGAAACGTAATTCTTCACCGTGCCCAGTGACAGGCCCGTGGACGTGCTGATCTCCTGGTTGTTGCAACCCTCGAGGATCAGCTCGAGGATCTGCAGATGCCGCGGCCCCAGCTCCGCCACCCGGTCGTAGTGCGGGGTGCCGGCCAGTTTCGGGAAACGCTCCGAAATGGTGGCCCGGGACGCGGAGGCTGGCGGGCGAAGCAGCGAAAGCAGGGCAGCCTTGACCTGCTCGGGCGTCCAGGACTTCAGCAGATAACCGATCGCTCCCATCGCCTGCGCCTGGCGCACCACGAACTCGTCCTGGGTGCCGGTCAAGACGGCGATCGCCAGGTCCGGGAACTCGTTGCGCAGCGTGCGCAGGCCCTGCAAGCCCTTGGAGTCGACCAGATTCAGATCCAGCAGGACCAGGTCGAACGGTCCGTCATCGCGACAGGCGGCGCGCGCCTCGTCGAGCGAGCGACAGGGCTTGATGTCGCAGCGCACTTCGCCCAGCGACTCCAGCAGCAGTCCGGTACCCAGACGAATCAGCTCGTGATCCTCGACCAGCAGGACCCTTTTTTGGACGGCCTCCATCGTTTTCGATCCTCCCACCCTCTCGCGGACCACCAGGCTAACGCGACCGCTCGAAATCGATCAGGAAGCGCTCTTTCTCGGCGTCGCTCAGCCGTTCGGTCAGCCGGGCCAAAAAGGCCGCTCGCGGCACGCCCGGCAAGGCTGCCTTACGGACCAGAATCGGTGCGATCGGACCCAGGTGGACCGCGAGCAGTCGAGCGGCTCTTGCGATCTCCTCGGCAGTGGGCCCCGGTGAAGTCGACTGGGCGTCATTGGCGCCCGGGATCACGGTCGCATCGTCATCCACGGGCTGCTTCATTTTCGATGGCCCGGTCCCGGTTGCTGCGATACGGGCGTTTTGTTGAAGAAACTTGGACCTCTCCGCGGGTGAAGTCAGTTGGTCGGCGAGCTTCTGAACCAGGGATGCGAAGTCGGTGGCCTCACGGGTAGCGCGGCGCACCATCACGCGCGCAATCGGCCCCACGAAGTGCGCCAGGCTGCGCTCGACCGAGGCAAGCTCGTCCACGTTCCAACCCGCCGCGACCAGCATCTGGGTAGGCATCGTGGAGATCTGAGCCCGGCTCGAGCCGGCTCCGAAGGCGGGCGTGACCGGCGTGGATGCAAAGGGCTTGCGCGAACCGCCCCGGGGCGATGAACCCTCGCCCGAGTCGCCCACTCCTCCGGCGTCCCGGATCAGCGTTTCCTCCGAAACGGTCGGGCTGACGGGCTGGTCGTAGGCCGCCAGCAGCTCCGCGCGGAACTTGCCGGCGGACGGGTAGCGATCGTCGGGACGCTTGGCGAGCGCCCGCAGCGCGATCGGGTCGAAACGCGCCAGCGCCGGTTTGCCAGTTGCGGTCGAGGGCGGCTGGGCGGCCTCGTGGCAGACCTTGTACATCACGCCTTCCTTGGAACCGGCGAACGGCGTCTCTCCGGTCAGCAGCTCGTACAGCACCACGCCCGCCGCGAACAGGTCGACCCGGTGATCGACCTCCTTGCCCAGATACTGCTCGGGGGCGATGAAACCCGGCGTGCCCATCACGACACCGACCTGCGTCAGCGTCGAGCTTTCGACCCGCGCAATGCCGAAATCGGCCACCTTGATGCGCCCGTTGTTCATGATGATGATGTTGGCCGGCTTGA
The DNA here is from genome assembly GCA_005882215.1 of Betaproteobacteria bacterium. Lineage (GTDB taxonomy): Bacteria > Pseudomonadota > Gammaproteobacteria > Burkholderiales > Burkholderiaceae_F > VBCK01. Next base: position 20,642 of record VBCK01000095.1, read on the forward strand.
TGTCGCGGTGCCACACGCCCTGGTCGTGCGCGTACTGCAGGGCGTCGAGCAGCTGCGCCATCACGCTGACCACATCGCGTTCCTCGAACCGGACCTTGCGCTCGAAGTACTGCCTCAGGCTGCTGCCCTCGACGTACTCCATCGCGATGAAGGCGAACTCCTCGTCTTCCCCGTATTCGTACACGGCGACGATTCCGGGATGCAGCAGTCGCCCGGCCGCCTGTGCCTCGTTGCGGAAGCGGGCCGCGAATGCGGCCGCTTCGTCCTCGTCGTTCAGGAGCTCCTTGCGGATGGTCTTCAGCGCGATCGAGCGCCGTATCACGGGGTCGAACGACTTGTAGACGATCCCCATGGCGCCCTTGCCCAGCTGCCCCAGGATCGGATATTTCCCGAGGCTCTGGGGCGGCCGCTGTCCGCCTGGGGCGTCGGCAGGGGGCTTGATCGTCGCTCTCCCGGACGGGCTCAGCTTCCGAGCAGCTGCAGCGCCTGCGCCATGCTCTTGCGCATGCGCGCCAGCGACTCGGCGAGCGTCTGTATTTCGTCGCCGCTGCGCACGTTCAGGTCCACGGCGTCGAGCTCGCCCAGGCTGACCCGGTCCGCCAGCGCCGAGATCCGGGTGACCGGGCGGATGAACATCCAGTACAGGAGCAGGTTCAGAACGAAGCCGATGGCGGCCAGCACAGCCGCCAGCGAAAGCATGAACGTGTTGAATGCTTTCTGCGCGCGTGCCAAGGAGACCGCCGTCGGTACCGAAACCACCTGCGCGCCGACGACCTCGTTCAGGTTCCACCCGAAACCGTTGGCCGGCCCGTACTTGTCGACCATCGTGCGCGGGGCGATCTCCACGGCGTTGTGGCACAGAAGGCAGGCCGGGTCGGTAATCTTCAGCGGCTGCGCGAAAAACAGCGACCGCCCGCTCGGCGTCTGGCGCTCACCTAGGATTTCGACACTGGCGGATCCATTGCGAAACTGGTTGATCAGGTCTGCTTCCCAGTCGACCGCGCGGTCGCGCGGGTTGGTGGGGTTCAGCATCGCCTCCTTGTACGAGTACTCCGGATATTTCTTGCGAAGAGCGTTCAGCACCTCGGTCGCGGAATACGCCGGCACCGTCTGCGGCAGGAACGTGTATTTCATCTGGGTCTCGAGCAGCGGCTTGATCTGGCTGTTCGTGTAGGCCCGCACCGCCAGGGCGTTGGCCATCAGCAACCGCGCGTTGTCGGCGATTTCCTCTTGCGCGTTGCGCTGCAGCAAGCCGCGGCTGATGTACCCGCAGGCGGCGATGCCCAGCAGGAACAGCAGCAGGAACACCAGGTTGAACTTGAACAGCAGCTTCATGGGGTCGTGTCCGGCCCGCCGGCTTCAATGTCCGGGCGCGCCAGCCTCCTCAGCGCCCTTCGCGGGCGTGGCTGAAGGTACAGACGGATTAACGGGGACCGAGCCGCCAGCGGCGGGCGCCGGCACCGAAGCAACCGGCGGCGGAGGCTTCGGTTCGAATCGTTCCGGGTAAAGAATCCGCTCCCACTCGGGATGCCGTGCCAGCCCGCCGTCCAGCTTCTGCCGGAACGCCATTTGATCGTGATCGGCGCTTTGGCGCCCGCGCGGCGGTTCAGGATCTGGAGCGGCCCGTCTTCGGCGAAGACCTTGCTCGAACTGTCTTCCACCCGCGCGACGACCTCGCCGACAGCCCCGAGTGCATCAAATTGGGGCGAAGCGAACGACCCTTTCGTGGCGGCGGGGAGCTTGCCGGCGCTCAATTTGAGCCAGCCGGAAAGCAGATAAAGGGCAGGGCGGTCGACTCGCTTCAGCGAAGGGCGATTCAACTGAGCGCGCGTGCCCGGCCCGAGGTCGACGACCGCTCCGTCGGTGAATTCAATGCGAAGGAAAGTGCCCTTGCCTGTCTCGACCAGGTCGTCGCCTGCGATCCGGACGCCTTCGGCCAGCACGAGTTTAGACAGCCCCCGAATCGCGAGCGCATCGCCTTCGAGGATCGTGACCACGCCGACGGGCTCGGCGGCCCATGCCGGCGGACCACCGAACAACACCGCGGTCGCCACTGAGAAGATTGCCGACCGGACCACCGTTCCCCCCATGCGTACACGCCGTGCGAGCGAGCCATTTCTACGCGCCTGGCGCTTTTCGCGTGGGCCATACGTTTTCATTACCAAGAATATAGGCTGCAATGGTCGGCGTCAACGAGATGCTGCGGCGCGCAGATCGATTCATTGGCAGCCGGACGGCGGCCGAGACAGGACTTTGGTCATTTCTCCGGTGCCAAAGCCCGGCCAATGGACTTTGGTCAATAGAGTGTTGCCGGCGGACGGGACAGCATTCGTTCAGACGCTCGATCGCGTTTGAACCCAGACCAACCAAAGGACCTGACCATGTTCTCCGACCGCCGCACCCGCCACGATGACAAGCTGTTTCTTGTTCTGCTCGCTGTTCCGGCCATATTTGCCGGCGCTCGCTTTTTCGAGACCAAGTCGCAGATGGATCAGATCGCGCTGCAAAACAAGCCGGCGGTCACGATCGTTGCCAACGCCTCAAGCCCGACTCAAGCGAAGGCCGCCGCCATCGTCCACCGCTTCTAGCCGGGCCGCCCGGATCGGGCACTGCAAGCGGGCGGCCCGGACCTCGTGAAGGTCCGGGCACAGACCCAGTCTATTTGAACCTCAGAATCGGCTGATCGACTGCGACGCTCTCGCCGGCGTTGGCGAGCTGCTCCTCGACCACGCCATCGCGCTCGGCGTGCAGGATGTTCTCCATTTTCATCGCTTCGATCGTCGCCAGCCGCTGGCCGGCCTTCACTTCCTGCCCGCGCTTCACCGCGACTTCCACCAGCAGGCCCGGCATCGGTGACAGCAGGAACTTGGACAGATCCGGTGCCACCTTGTGCGGCATCAGGGCCAGCAGCTCGGCCGCCCGGGGCGACAGCACCGCGGTTTCCAGCTGCACGCCGTCGTGAATGATCCGGTAGCGCAGCCCGGCCCGCTCGAACTGCAGGCACACCGGCTCCTGGTCGAAGCGGGCCTCGAACAGGATCTGCCCGATCTGCCAGTCGGTGCGCAGCGTGTGACGTTCGGCCAGATGAACGACGTCGCAACCGGTGTCGTTCGGCTCGATCTGCAGCCGGATCGATTTGCCGCCGACCTGCACGACCCACTCCGAACCGATCTTGCGGCCGTGTCCGCGCAGCTGGCCGGTGATCTTGCGGGCCCGGTCCACGTAACGCCAGCGCGCATAGGCGGCCACCGCCGCCATCAGCAGCGGGCGCGGATGCACTGCGCTCGACGGGTCAAAGCCGCCCGGATAGTCCTCCGCGATCAGCCCCGTATGCAGGCGCCCTTCCCGAAAGCGGCTGTTGCGCATCAACGCCGACTGAAATGCGATGTTGGTCGAGATGCCGCGCACCACGAAACGGTTCAGGGCCTCGCGCATCCGTGCCACCGCCTGCTCGCGGTCGGGCCCGTGCGTGATCAGCTTGGCGATCATCGAGTCGTAGTAGATCGGGATCTCGTCGCCCTCGTACACGCCGGTGTCGACCCGCACCTCGCCGGTCGCTTCCGCCGGCGGCAGGAACCGGACCAGCCGCCCGGTCGACGGCAGAAAGCCGCGCGACGGGTCCTCGGCATTGATCCTGCATTCGATGGCCCAGCCGTCGCGCCTCAACTCGTGCTGCTCGAGCGTCAGCGCCTCTCCGGCGGCGATCCGGATCATCCATTCGACCAGGTCCAGCCCGGTGATCATCTCGGTCACCGGATGCTCGACCTGCAGCCGCGTGTTCATCTCCAGGAAATAGAACTTGCGTTCCTTGTCGACCACGAACTCGACGGTTCCGGCCGACTGGTAGTCGACGGCGCGCGCCAGCACGCAGGCCTGCTCGCCCATCGCGCGGCGGGTCGCCTCGTCCAGGAAGGGCGAGGGGGCCTCCTCGATCACTTTCTGGTGGCGGCGCTGAATCGAGCACTCGCGCTCCCACAGGTACACCAGATGGCCGTGAGCGTCGCCGAGCACCTGGATCTCGATGTGGCGCGGCTCGACGATGAACTTCTCGATGAACACCCGATCGTCGCCGAACGCGTTTTTCGCCTCGTTGCGGCACGATGCGAAGCCGTCGCGGCATTCGGCGTCGTTCCACGCGACCCGCAGGCCTTTGCCGCCGCCGCCGGCGCTCGCCTTGATCATCACCGGGTAGCCGATGCGGCGGGCGATCTTCTGCGCCTGCCCGGCGTCCTCGATCACGTCGGTGTAGCCGGGAATCGTGTTGACGCGGGCCGCCTCGGCCAGGCGCTTGGAGGCGATCTTGTCACCCATCGCCTCGATGGAGCGAGCCTTGGGGCCGATGAACACGACGCCCTCCGATTCGAGCCGGGCGCAGAACGCGGCGTTCTCGGAAAGGAACCCGTAGCCCGGGTGAACCGCCTGGGCTCCGGTCTGCTTGCACGCGGCCAGGATCCGATCGGTGTCCAGGTACGACTGCCTGGACGGCGCCGGCCCGATCGCCACGGCCTCGTCGGCCAGCTCCACGTGGCGCGCGTTGCGGTCGGCCTCGGAATACACGGCGACCGTCCGGATTCCCATCCGCTGCGCGGTTCGGATCACGCGGCAGGCGATCTCGCCGCGATTGGCGATCAGGATTTTGTTGAACATGCTTATAGCGGGATGTTGCCGTGCTTGCGCCACGGATTCTCGAGTCGCTTTTCGCGCAGCATCGCGAGCGAGCGGCACAGGCGTCTGCGCGTCTCGTGCGGCAGGATCACGTCGTCGATGAAGCCGCGGTGACCGGCAACGAACGGATTGGCGAACTTCTCGCGGTACTCGCGCTCGCGCGCCGCCAGCTTTTCGGGGTCGTTCTTTTCGTCCCGGAAGATGATCTCGACAGCGCCCTTCGGGCCCATCACGGCGATCTCGGCCGACGGCCAGGCGAAGTTCACGTCTCCCCGCAGGTGCTTGGAGCTCATCACGTCGTAGGCGCCGCCGTAGGCCTTGCGTGTGATCACCGTGAGCTTGGGCACCGTGCACTCGGCGTATGCGAACAGCAGCTTGGCGCCGTGCTTGATGATGCCGCCGTATTCCTGCGCGGTGCCGGGCATGAAACCGGGCACGTCGACGAACGTGACGATCGGAATGTTGAACGCATCGCAGAAGCGCACGAAGCGCGCCGCCTTGATCGAGCTCTTGATGTCGAGGCAACCGGCCAGCACCAGCGGCTGGTTGGCGACGATGCCGACCGTGTCGCCGGCCAGCCGCCCGAAACCGATCACGATGTTGCGAGCGTAGTCGGGCGCGAGCTCGAAAAATTCGCGCTCGTCGACGACTTTGGTGATCAGCTCCTTGATGTCGTATGGCTTGTTCGGGTTCTCGGGCACCAGGGTATCGAGCGACAGTTCGATCCGCTCGCTCGGGTCGGTGGTCGGCAGCCGCGGCGGCTTTTCGCGGTTGTTGGCCGGAAGGAATCCGACCAGCCGGCGCGTCATGACCAGGGCCTCGACGTCGTTGTCGAACGCCAGGTCGGCGACGCCGGATCGCGTGCTGTGGGTGTGGGCGCCGCCCAGCTCCTCGGCCGTGACTTCTTCGTGCGTCACCGTCCGCACCACGTCCGGCCCGGTGACGAACATGTACGAGGAGTCCTTCACCATCAGTATGAAATCGGTCATGGCCGGCGAATAGACGGCCCCGCCCGCGCACGGCCCCATGATCAGCGACAGCTGCGGCACGACGCCGGAGGCCAGCACGTTGCGCTGGAACACGTCCGCGTAACCGCCCAGCGAAGCCACGCCTTCCTGGATCCTGGCCCCGCCCGAATCGTTCAGGCCGATCACCGGCGCACCGACCTTGATCGCGTGGTCCATGATCTTGCAGATCTTCTCGGCGTGCGCTTCCGACAGCGCACCGCCGAACACCGTGAAGTCCTGGCTGAACACGAACACGAGCCGTCCGTTGATCGTGCCGTAGCCGGTGACCACGCCGTCGCCGGGCACGCGCGCCTCGCTCATGCCGAAGTCGTGACAGCGGTGCTCGACGAACATGTCCCACTCCTCGAACGAGTCGGCATCGAGCAGCAGCTCGAGGCGTTCGCGCGCCGTGAGCTTGCCCTTGGCGTGCTGCGCTTCGATCCGGCGCTGGCCTCCGCCCAGGCGGGCTGCGGCGCGCTGTTCGTCGAGCTGACGGATGATGTCTTGCATGAGTCGCTCCTGTCGATCGCTCTCGCCACTCCGACCTAACTTCCTGCCAGCGCCAGCAGGCGCTGGGCGGCGACGGTCGCGGCCAGCGATCCCTGCCGCACCGCCGCAACCAAGGCCGGCAGTTCGCGCCGCACGGCTGCACTGGAATCGAAGCGCTCGCGCAGCGTGCGCTCGATCGTGTCCCACATCCAGTCCACCGCTTGCGCGCTGCGGCGCGTCTCGAATTCGCCGCTCGCCTGCATCGATTCGCGAAACCGTCCGATCTGCCTCCAGAATTCGTCGATACGCTGCCGCTGCAGCGCGCTCGCCATCAGGACCTTGGGCGCCCAGCCCGGCGTACGGTGCTGCAGCACCGGCAGAACCGACTCCAATTGTGACTGCGCGCGTAGCGCTCCCTGCGGATCGAGGTCTGCCTTGTTGATCACGATCAGGTCCGCCAGCTCGACGATGCCTTTTTTCATCGCCTGCAGATCATCTCCCGCGTTGGGCAACTGCAACAGGACGAAGGCGTCGGTCATTCCGGCCACCGCGGTCTCCGACTGCCCGACGCCGACCGTCTCGACCACGATCACGTCGAATCCGGCCGCTTCGCAAACGAGCAGGCATTCGCGCGTCCGGGCAGCCACCCCGCCCAGCGTGCCGGCGCTGGGCGAAGGCCGGATGTAGGCCTGCGTGCTGCGCGCCAGTTGCTCCATCCGCGTCTTGTCGCCCAGGATCGAGCCGCCTGACAGCGCCGAGGACGGATCCACGGCCAGCACCGCGATCCGGTGACCGGCCTCGACCACATGCAGGCCGAGCGCCTCCACGAACGTGGACTTGCCGACGCCCGGGGCGCCCGATATGCCGATCCGGATCGCTCCGCCGGCGCGGGGCAACAGCGCCTGCAGCAGTGCCTGAGCGCGCCGCTGATGGTCGGCTCGGGTCGATTCGACCAGCGTGATCGCCTTGGCGAGCGCGCGCGGCTGCGCCGCCAGCACGCCCTCGAGCAGGTCCCGGTCGGTCGGGCCCAGCGCGGCCGTGCCGGGCAGCGGGTCGGCGGATCGCTTCAAGTCGTCGGCAGATCCAGGCGCTCCCGGATCGCTGCCAGCACACTGCGAGCGGCCGCCGGTACCGGCGTGCCCGGCCCGAAGATTCCGGCCACTCCGGCAGCTCTCAGAAAGTCGTAGTCCTGCTGCGGAATCACGCCGCCGACGAACACCGCCACCTCGGGCGCTCCCTGCGCCTTGAGCGCACCGATCAGCTGCGGCACCAGCGTGCGGTGGCCGGCCGCCAGCGTCGACACGCCGACCGCATGCACGTCGTTCTCGATCGCCTGGCGCGCGGCCTCCTCCGGGGTCTGGAACAGCGGCCCGATGTCGACGTCGAAGCCCAGGTCGGCGAGCGCGGTGGCCACGATCTTCGCCCCCCGGTCATGGCCGTCCTGGCCCAGCTTGGCGATCAGAACGCGCGGCCGGCGGCCTTCGGCGCGAGCGAACGACTCGACCTCGGCTTTCAGCTTCTGCCAGTCCGCATCGCGCTCGAACTGGGCGCCGTACACGCCGGAGATGCGCTGCGAGTCGGCCCGGTAGCGCCCCCAGACCTTCTCCAGCGCATCCGAGCATTCGCCGACCGTGGCGCGCGCGCGCACCGCTGCGATCGTCAGCTCCAGCAGGTTGCCTTGCCCGTCCTGCGCGCAGCGCGTCAAGGCCTCCAGCGTGCGGCGCACCGCGCCGCTGTCGCGCCGAGCCCGAATCTCGGCCAGCCGCGCCAGCTGGGCCCGCCGCACGGCGCTGTGGTCGATGTCGCGGATTTCGATCCGCTCTTCCTCGGCCAGCCGGTACTTGTTCACGCCGACGATCACATCTTCGCCGCGATCGATCCGTGCCTGCTTCTCGGCCGCGCAGCGCTCGATCTGCAGCTTGGCCCAGCCGGTGGCGACCGCGCGCGTCATTCCGCCCATCGATTCGGCCTGTTCGATGATCGACCACGCCTTGTCGGCCATCTGCTGGGTCAGCGACTCCATCAGATAGGAGCCGCCCCACGGGTCGATGACGCGGCACAGGTTCGATTCCTCCTGGATGATCAGCTGGGTGTTGCGCGCGATGCGCGCCGAAGAATCGGTCGGCAGCGCAATCGCTTCGTCCAGCGCGTTGGTGTGCAGCGACTGGGTGCCGCCGAACACCGCGGCCATCGCCTCGATCGTGGTGCGCACGACATTGTTGTATGGATCCTGCTCGGTGAGCGACCAGCCCGAGGTCTGGCAGTGCGTGCGCAGCACCAGAGACTTGGGGTTTTTCGCCCCGAAGCCGCGCATGATCCGGCTCCACAGCAGGCGCGCCGCCCGCAGCTTGGCGATCTCCAGGTAGAAATTCATCCCGATCGCGAAGAAGAAGGACAGACGCCCGGCGAACTCGTCCACATCCAGTCCGCGCTGCAGCGCCGAGCGCACGTACTGGATGCCGTCGGCCAGCGTGAAGGCGAGCTCGAGCGTCTGGGTGGCGCCGGCCTCCTGCATGTGGTAGCCCGAGATCGAGATCGAATTGAAACGCGGCATCCGGCGGGCCGTGTACTCGATGATGTCGGCCACGATCCGCATCGACGGCTCGGGCGGGTAGATGTAGGTGTTGCGGACCATGAACTCCTTCAGGATGTCGTTCTGAATCGTTCCCGAGAGTTGGTCCTGCGTCACGCCCTGCTCCTCGGCCGCGACCACGTAGCCGGCCAGCACCGGCAGCACCGCGCCGTTCATCGTCATCGAGACCGAGACGCGGTCGAGCGGGATGCCTTCGAACAGGACCTTCATGTCCTCGACGGAATCGACCGCCACGCCCGCCTTGCCTACGTCCCCGACCACGCGCGGATGGTCGGAGTCGTAGCCGCGATGCGTGGCCAGGTCGAAGGCGACCGAGATGCCCTGTCCGCCGTCTTCGAGCGAGCGGCGATAGAACGCGTTGGTCTCTTCGGCCGTCGAAAAACCCGCGTACTGGCGGATGGTCCAGGGCTTGACCGCGTACATCGTCGCCTGCGGCCCCCGGACGAACGGCTCCAGCCCCGGCAGCGTGTCGGTTGCCGGCAACCCTGCCAGGTCTTGCGCCGTGTACAGCGGCTTGACCACCAGCGAGTCGGGCGTGTGCCAGTTCAGCGATTCCAGCGGCGCGCCCCGCAACGATTCCTCGGCGGCCGCCGCCCACACGCTGGGGTCCGTCGTCCACTTGTCGGCCGTCCACTTCGAATCCGACATCAGCGCTCCTCGAGGTGCGATCGATATTATCGTCTCACGGCAGCTCGAAAAGTCCGCCGCCGGATGTGCGGCGCTGTGCCTGCGCGCGGCGGTATAGTGGCGACAGGTCCGACTGCTTGGCCGGTTGCGATGAGCAAGGCATTCGTAAAGGAAGGCGACGATGCCGAGGACGACGAGGAATTCGAGGCCTCGCCGCTGCCGGCTGGCGCCAAGAACTACATCACGCTCGGCGGCTATCGGCGGATGAAGGCCGAGCTGCTGCGGCTGCTGGACGTGGAACGGCCCGAGGTGGTGCGGACCGTGTCGTGGGCGGCATCCAATGGAGATCGCTCGGAGAACGCCGACTACATCTACGGCAAGAAGCGCCTGCGCGAGATCGACCGGCGCATCCGCTTCCTGACCCGGCGGCTGGACGCGGCCGAAGTGGTCGACGTGAGCGCGCGCGAGCCGACCGACCAGGTGTTCTTTGGAGCCACCGTCGCGTACCAGAGCAGCCGGGGTGAGCGCCAGCAGGTGACGATCGTCGGTGTCGACGAGGTCGACCCGGCGCACCGACGCGTGAGCTGGATCTCGCCGATCGCCAGGGCGCTGCTGAAGGCGCGCGAGGGCGACTCGGTGCAGGTCATCACCCCGAGCGGGGCCGAGACGATCGAGGTGCTCGAAGTGCGCTACGAGTCATCGGCTGACTGACGCGCGCGGACTTCACTCGCCCACGCCTGGAGATGTCCAGCCGGCTCCTCGGCCCGGAAGAGATTCGGGAGCTCTCGAAGCTCCTGGACGAGGCACTGGATCTACCCGAACCCGAGCGCGAAGTCTGGCTTAGCAATCTGGGCGAGCCCCACGCGCGTCTGGTTCCGAGACTGCGCGAGATGCTGGCGAAAGGGGCTGAAGTCAGCACCGGGCGGACCCTGCCACCGCTGCCGAGATATGAACAGGCCGACCTGGCGCTTCTTGCTCGAGGCGACGCCGCCGGACTGGAGGCTGGATCCACGGTGGGTCCATATCGCCTGATCCGTGAACTGGGCCGCGGCGGGATGGGCTTCGTGTGGCTGGCGCAGCGGCTTGACGGCACGCTCAAACGGCAGGTTGCGCTGAAACTGCCGCAGCACCAGCTGGTCGAGCGGTTCGCGCGCGAACGCGACATCCTCGCGGGCCTTGCCCATGCCAACATCGCCCGGCTGTACGACGCGGGCACAACCGCGGACGGGCGGCCCTACCTCGCCATGGAGTACGTCGAGGGCGAGGCGCTCACCACCTGGTGCGACACCCGCAAGCTGGGCGTCAACGCCAGGATTGAATTGTTCAAGCAAGCGCTCGCCGCCGTCGACTACGCCCACCGCCACTCCGTCATCCATCGCGACCTGAAGCCCTCCAATATTCTCGTGACCGAGGATGGCCAGGTGCGTCTGCTCGATTTCGGGATCGCCAAGCTGATGACCGGCGGCGAAGCCTGCGAGACCGAAATCACGCTAATCGAAGGCCGGGCGCTGAGCCTGCAATACGCATCGCCCGAGCAGCTCCTCGGCCAGCCCCTCGGGAGCGCGAGCGACGTTTACTCGCTGGGAGTCGTTCTGTACGAGCTTCTGACCGGCTCGTTTCCATACTTTCGCAGGAAGGACACGCGAGGGGCGATCGAGGACGGCATCCTCAGCGTCGAACCGACCCGGGCGAGCGACAGCGTCGCGGACCCGGCGCTCGCCGCGGCTCGGGGCTCCAACACGCGCGAGCTTCGCTCGGTCCTCAAAGGCGACATCGACGCCATTCTGCAAAAGGCGCTCAGGAAGAACGCCGCCGAACGGTACCGCACCGTCCAGGCTTTCACTGAAGATCTCGATCGGCTCCTGGGCGGCAAGGCCGTCCTCGCGCGACCCAACTCGCTCTGGAGTCACGCTGCCAGATTCGTCCGCCGCAACCCGATCGCTGCCGGGGCAGCCGCCGCTGTTCTATTGGCCGGCGTCCTGGCAACGGCGAACTGGATGCGACCCGCCGTCCACTGGGGTGGGGTCGCCCCGGCGGAACCGCCGGCGATGTCACTGGCCATCATGCCGTTCGGTGCGCCGGCGGGGGAAGGCGCGGCGGCGCGTCTGGCCGAGGCGCTGCCGCGCGAGCTGACCACGGTACTGGTTGCGTGCTGCCATGAACTGAAACTGCTCTCCGGTCCGCGCGACCCGGGCAGCGGCGCCGCGGGAAGCGCCGCTCGGCCGCAGCCCGTTGGGACGCGCTACCGGGTCGAGGGAGACCTGCGCTCCGGCAAAGAAGCCAGCTTCGTCAATCTGCGACTGGTGGATGCGGCAACGGGAGGTCAGGCGTGGTCGACCCGTTTCGATCTTCCGCAGTTCGACAATGTCTTCGAGTCATCGGCCCGGATGCGGAAGCTGGCGTCGTTGCTGGCGGGTGCCGTCAAGAGCGCCGAGACCCGGCGCGTTCTGACCCAGCCGATCGAGAAGCTGGATGCGATGGGACTGGTTCTGCGCGGATATGCGGTTTGGAAAAACGGGCAGACGCTGCAGAAGGCGCTGGAGGCGCAGAAGTTGTATGACGCGGCGCTGAGGCTGGATCCCAACTTCACCTACGCCCTCCTGACGCAGGCTGCGAATTGGGATCTGCTGAATGACGTCGATCCGAATTCCGACCGTGAGCGCATGGTCCGGGAGATGGACGAACTGACGCTGCGTGCCATGAATCTGGACCCTACCAATCCCCAAGCCTGGTCCGCTCGGGCCGGAGCCCTGGCCAACGCGGGGCGCTGGAGCGCGGCGTTCGAGGCGAACGAGCGCAGGATCAGCCTGGACCCGTTCTCTCCGGCGCCGTACGAATACAAGGCGTGGTTGATGAGCATGACCGGGCGACCCGCCGAGGCATTGCCGCTGGTGGACCACGCGCTGTCGTTGGATCCCGAAAGCATCGGATGGGCCATGCGGTTCGCGTGCGAAGCCGATCTGCTGATCGGGCGATTCGACGACGCGGTATCGGCCTGCGAGAAAGCCGGAGGAACCAATCCGGACTGGTTCATTACGTCGTATCTTGCAGCCGCCTATGCGAACCGCGGAGACGTCGGGAAGGCAAGGGCCGCCAGGGACGCGATACTTCGAACCGTGCCCGGGTACACGATCGCCCAGGTGCGCGCCAAACACTACTCGGACGTGCCCGAGTACCTGAAGATGGCGGAGGCCACCTGGTATGCCGGGCTGCGCAAGGCCGGAATTCCCGAACGATGACGGCCTCCGCTCCGTCAGGCGGTCCAATGGAAAACCAACGAGCGGACATCATGACCAAAACGGCGGCGCGGGCGATTTCGAGGACCTTGGTGAGCGCGGCAGGCATCATCTGGTCCGCGTTCGCATTTGCAGACGACAGCCCGACCACGCCACGCCCGATCGTGCTCAGGGCGGCGCACCTGTTCGACTCGGTATCCGGCAAGCTGGTCGATCATGGCGTCGTCGTCGTCGCCGGCTCCCGGATTCAGGCTGTCGGCAGCGAGGCCAGGATCCCCGTCGATGCGGTGCGGATCGACCTCGGTGACGCGACATTGATGCCCGGATTCATCGATGCGCATGTCCATTTGTCGCAGGTCTTGAGCGGAAACTGGTATGCGGATTTTTACAACGGCATCTTGCGCTTTCCTGCCGAGCAGGCTCTGTACGGCGCGCACTACGCGAAGTTGACGCTGGAGGCGGGCGTTACGACGGTTCGCGACCTCGCCTCTTCCGACTACATCTCGCTCGGATTGCGAAATGCAATCAACGCCGGGATGATCCCTGGGCCAAGAATGTTAGTGGCGAACTACGCGATCGGCTCGACCGGCGGGCATGCCGACCAGGACCCTTACCCGCCACAGAGGATTGCTCCCGCCGATCCCATCAAGGGAGTGTGCAATGGTCCCGACGAATGCCGCGCTGCGGTGCGGTATCAAATCAAGTATGGCGCCGACCTCATCAAGTTCATGCCTTCCGGCGGAGTGCTCTCTCTGAGCGATCCGGTGGACAATCCCCAGCTGACACAGGAGGAAATGAACGCCATCGTCTCCGAAGCGCACGCTTGGAATCGCAAGGTCGCGGCGCACTGCCACGGCGACCGGGCGGCCAAAATGGCAATCGCCGCTGGCGTCGATTCGATCGAGCACGGCACATTCTTGCAGGATGACACGCTGCTGGAGATGAAGGCCAGGCACGTGGTCCTGGTTCCGACCCTGTTTACCGGTGACTGGATGAGCGACAAGGTCGACCAACTGCCGCCGGTCGTTGCCGCGAAGGCGCGAGCCGCCATGTCTCATCAGCAGCAGATGTTTCAGCACGCCGTGAAACTCGGGGTTCCGATTGCGATGGGCACGGATGCGGGCGTCGAACCGCACGGAATGAACGCGCGGGAATTCGTACTGATGGCCGGCAATGGCCTGACTCCCGCGCAGGCGCTGATGGCCGGAACCGCCAACGGCGCCGAGCTGTTGGGTATCGCGGATCAAGTCGGAACGCTGCAGCCGGGCAAACTGGCCGACATCGTGGCAGTGGCCGGCAATCCCATTGTGGATATCAAAGCGACTCAGCACCCCGTCTTCGTGATGAAGGAGGGAGTGATCTACGTCGGCGGCAAATAGGCGCAGCAGCTTTTCGACGAACTGTCGCTTGCCATCCGCAATCATCGCAGCGCCAACGCGGTAGACGCGATGGCGATCACCGGATCGCGGCGTTCACATTGCCGCGCGCTCAGCAGGGCGGAACTTCCCGACAGTGCGCGCAGAATGCGCCTGGGTGAAGTGACCCATTGAATTCTCAAGGGTTCGGAAGTAGTTTGCTTTGCAGCCGCGAGATCAAGAATCAACATCCGCGATGCATGGGGCAATCTGCTCGAGGAGGCAGCAAGATGAGCACACGAATGGCCGTGGTCCTCGCAGCCTCGACATTGGTCGGTACCGCATCGCTCGCGGTGTCTGGTGCGGAGCTCGCCCGTCCATGCGGCAGATCGGAGGCGCCGCTCAAAGTGGAGACCAGATGCCTCACCGCGGTTCAGATCCCGGGCAAACCGCTGCTGTCGTTCGATATCAGCTGGGTCAATGCGGATCGCTCCGAATTCTATCTGAGCGATCGCTCCAATGCGGGCATCGACGTCATCGACACCCAGGGCAACACTTTCAAGCGGACCATCGGCGGTTTCGTGGGCGTCAAGCGCAACGCGGCCGGCGCCGTGAACAACAATATCTCGGGCCCCGACGGCGTCACGTCGCACGGCAGGTGGCTGTACGCCGGCGACGGAGACAGCACGCTGCATGTGATCGATCTGGAGGCTCCTGCCCAGTCCGCTACCCAGCAGATCGTCAGCACCGGCGGCACCACGCGGGTCGATGAGATGGCATTGACGGACGACGGCAGCTTGCTGCTGGCCGCGAACAACGCCGAGGATCCGCCGTTCGGGACGCTGTTGGCGGCAAATGGCGATGCGGGCGTCAGTCGCGTATATCCGATCACGAAGATCAGCGTTGACCCGGCGATCGTGCCGGCGGGCTTCGGTTTGTCGATCGAGCAGCCGGCGTGGGAGCCCAAGAGCCAGCGCTTCTACGTGTCGATTCCGGTCATTGCGAACAACCCGGCGGGCTGCAACTACGGGCAGCTGATCGGCGCCATTACCTGCCACGGCGGCTTGCTGGTGATCGATCCGGCCACCCTCACGGCGGCTTCCGCGATCCTGGGCGCCTTCGATCCGGGCACAAAGACCGGGGTCCTGAAGCTCAGCGGGTGCGGACCGAACGGCGCCACGGTCGGGCCGCACGGCAATCTGCTGGTGGGCTGCACCCCGCAGAACAACCCGAGCGACACCAGCACACTCGTGATCAACGCGAAGACCGGGCATTTTGGCAGCGTCGGCGCCATTACCGGCTCGGATGAGGTCTGGTTCAACGCGGGCGACCAGCGCTACTACACGGGCTCCAGCAGGGCGTGCGGACTGCCGGGCGGCTGCCCGGCGCCGCTGGGTGGGGCCGTGCTCGGCGTGATCGACGCGCAAACCAATCTGCTGATCGAGACCATCCCGCAATCGCAGAACTCGCACTCTGTGGCGGCTGACTCCAAGCTCAACCGCATCTACGTGCCGCAAGTGGCGCCCTTTTCGGTGGTCGGTATCGGCGGTGACACCACGTCCGTGGGCGCGAAAATTTGCGGCGGCTACAAAGGATGCGTCGCCGTCTACGTGCATGTGGGCGACGAGGATCCCGACGACGACGATGGAGACATCGATTACTGAGGTCGGTTACTGCCACTGCTCGATCAGCGGGCCTTCAGTGAGAGCGCGCCAGAGCCTTTCCGGCGGATGCGGCAACTCTCGTTCGATGACGAGCAAACGCGCGGCGGCGGATTGGGTCATTGGTCCATCTTGCTGAGCAGGGTTTCGAGGCGATCGAACCGGTCGCGCCAAAAGGCGCCGTACAAGCTCATCCAGTCGATCATGGGTGCCAGACCTTGCGGCTGGGCGCTGTAGTGGGTCTCGCGTCCCTCGCGTCGGTTCCTCACCAGCCCGGCCAGCTTCAGGACGCCCAGGTGCTTGGACACCGCGGGCTGAGAGACGCCCGAGGAGTCGGTCAGCACGCGCACCGTGCGCTCTCCGCCGCGGCTCAGCCGCTCGAAGATGGCGCGGCGGGTCGGATCGGCAAGCGCCTTGAAGACGGCGTCGGGTGCAGTGCGCATGGATGAATCATAACCGTTTGATTATGAATTGGTCAAGCAACCGGCGCACCAGTGACCCCCGATCAAAGCGCGCTACGAATCCTCGGACGACTGAGCCCGTCCGGACTTCAGGCGCGATACCCGTTGCACCTGCTTGATATGACGGATCGAGCGGACTACACGCGCCAGGTGGCGCCGGTCCTGGACCTGGATCTTGAAATGGATCGCGGTCGCGTTGGCGCCTTCGTCCTCGATGTGCACGTTCAGGATGTTGGACTCGGCCTCGGCAATCGCCGCAGCGGCGCGGCCCAGCACGCCGCGTTCGTTGACGACCCGCACCTCCAGGTTCACGTCGTACATGCCGGCCAGATCTTCGGCCCATTGCAGGTCGATCCAGCGCTCCGGATCGGCGCGTCGCGCGCGCTGCGCGTGACGGCATTCCAGCTGGTGCACCACCAGGCCCAGGTCGCGCCGCATGTGGCCGACGATCGCATCGCCGGGAATCGGGTTGCAGCAGTTCGCGATCTGCAGCGCCATCCCCTCGGTGCCGCGCACGACCACCGGCGTGGCGGAAGTGATCGCGGCCGGCCGCGCCGGCTCGCCCTCGGCGGGCGGTGCCTCGCGGGCTGCCAGCAGCGCGATCTGGCGCGCCACCACGGCCGCCAGGCGCCTGCCGAGTCCGATGTCGGCCAGCAGCTCGTCGCGATCGCCTGCATGGGCCTCGCGCGCCAGCGCCTCCCATCGCTCGGCCGTCACGTCCTGCGGCGCCAGTGACAGCTGTGCCGCGGCCTGCGCGAACAGGCGCGCCCCCAGCTCGACCGACTCCTGCCGCTTGGTGGTGCGCAGGAAGTGACGCACCTCGGCGCGCGCCTTGCCGGTGCGCACGAAGCCGACCCACGCCGGGTTCGGACGCGCCACGGGTCCGGTGACGATCTCCACCACGTCGCCGTTGCGCAACTCGGTCCGCAACGGCTGGATCTCGCCGTTCACGCGCGCCGCCACGCATCGGTTGCCGACGTCGGTGTGGATCGCATAGGCGAAATCCACGGGCGTGGCGCGACGTGGCAGCGAAACGATCTTGCCCTTCGGTGTGAACACGTAGACCTTTTCCGGGAAAAGATCCACCTTGATGTTCTCGAGAAACTCGGTCGAGTCGCCGGTCTGCTTCTGGATCTCGATCAACGACTGCAGCCACTGGTGCGTGCGCGACTGCAGCTCCGACAAGCTGGCGTCGTCCTCCTTGTACAGCCAGTGCGCGGCCACGCCCGATTCGGCCACCCGGTTCATCTCGTGGGTGCGGATCTGGAACTCGACCGGCGTTCCGTACGGCCCGATCAGCGTGGTGTGCAGGGACTGGTAGCCGTTCACCTTCGGGATGGCGATGTAGTCCTTGAACTTGCCCGGCACCGGCTTGTACAGGCCGTGCAGGGCGCCCATCGCCAGGTAGCAGTCGGGCACCGCGTGCACGATGATGCGGAATCCGTAGATGTCCAGCACCTCGGAAAACGACAGGTGCTTTTCGACCATCTTGCGGTAGATCCCGTAGGTCGTCTTCTCGCGCCCGTGCACCTCGGCTTTCACGCGGGACGCCGCCAGCTGCTTTTCCACTGCCTCATGAATCCGCCCAAGCACCTCGCGCCGGCTGCCGCGGGCGGTGCCGAGCGCTTTCTTCAGCACCTCGTAGCGCAGCGGGTACAAGTACGCCAGGCTCTGGTCCTGCAGCTCGCGATAAATCTCGTTCAAGCCGAGGCGGTGCGCGATCGGCGCATAGATCTCGAGCGTCTCGCGCGCGATCCTGCGCTGGCGATCCCGGTCGACGGCGCTCAGCGTGCGCATGTTGTGCAGCCGGTCCGACAGCTTGATCAGGATCACGCGCACGTCGCGCGCCATCGCCAGCAGCATCTTGCGGAAGTTCTCCGCCTGGGCCTGAACGCCGGAATCGAAGCTGAGCCGGTCCAGCTTGGAGACGCCGTCGACCAGCTCGGCCACGGTCGGTCCGAAATGTTCGGCCAGCTGCTGTTTGCCGATGCCCGAATCCTCCATCACGTCGTGCAGCAGCGCCGCCTGGATCGCGGCCGAGTCCAGGTGCCACTCGGCCAGCGTGCCGGCAACCGCGATCGGATGCGTGATGTAGGGCTCGCCGCTCTTGCGAAACTGGCCCAGGTGCGCGGCGTCGGAGAACTTGAACGCTTCGCGGACCTTCTGGATCTGGCTCGACGACAGGTAGACCTTCAGCCGGTCAGTCAGCTCCGTGAAGGTCGAAGCCGGCTTGGGAGCGGCCGGCTTGTCGGGCTCCGAGCGCCATACGACCTGTCCCGCTTTGCGCAGTGCCTCGGCCGCCCGACGCGCAAAGCCCGGCGGCGCCGGCGTGCGGCGCGAAGTTAGGGCGTGCGCGATAGGCGGCCACCAGCACCAGCTGGAAGCGGTTCGGAATCAATCTGAGGCAATCTTCAACGGTGATGCGTGCCATGGCGTAAATCCGTCTGGAAAACTGATCGACACCCATCTTACCGGAGCCGCCCGCATCAACGCGGGATACCCAGCCGGTCGAACAGCCCCGGGGCGCGCGCCGCCTGCGAGGCATAGCGCAGACGCGTGGCCGTGACGATCGCGACCAGCTCGGCCACCGCTTGCTCGAAGCGCTCGTTGATGATCAAGAAGTCGAATTCAGGCGCATGCGTCATTTCACCGCGGGCGGCGTTCAGGCGCCGCTCGATCACCTCCGGTGGATCCTGCCCGCGCTGGTCCAGGCGCGCCCGCAGCGCCTCCATCGACGGCGGCAGGATGAACACGCCCACGGCCTGCGGAAAATGCCGCTTGACCTGCTGGGCACCCTGCCAATCGATCTCCAGCAATACGTCGCTGCCTTCACCGAGGCGCTGCTCGATCCACTGGCGCGAGGTGCCGTACCAGTTGGCGTGCACTTGCGCCGTCTCCAGGAATTCCCCGCGCGCCTTGCGGGCGGCGAACTCTTCGCTATCTACGAAGTGGTATTCGCGTCCGTGCGCCTCCCCCGACCGCGGCGCGCGCGTCGTGAACGAGACCGACAGCCGGATCGCAGGATCCCGTTTCAGCAGCGCATTGACCAGGCTCGATTTACCGGCGCCTGAGGGTGCCGCGACCAGAAAGACATGGCCGGTTCCCGGCACGACGCCCGCGCCGGGGCCGGATGCGGGGGCGGCCGCAGTCGGTCGGCTCATTCGAGGTTCTGGATCTGCTCGCGCATCTGCTCGATCAACAGCTTCAGCTCGACGGCCGCGTTGGTCATTTCGATCGCGGAGGCCTTCGAGCCGAGCGTATTGGCCTCGCGATTGAGCTCCTGCATCAGGAAATCGAGCCGCCTGCCGACCGCCCCGCCGGCGCTCAGCACGCGCCGTACCTCGACCACGTGGGTGCCCAGGCGTTGCAGTTCCTCGTCGACGTCGGCGCGCATCCCGTACAACGTCACCTCCTGGCGGATCCGGTCGTTCACTTCCTCACGCGACAGATGGTTGGAGCCTGAAAGAGCCGGCACCAGCGCCTGGCTCAGGCGTTCCTGCAGCTTGCGGACCAGCATCGCCAGGATCGCGGGCACCTGGGCGCGCAGGTCCGCCAGGATGCGGTCGATGCCTTCGCAACGCTCCAGCAGCGCCGACTGCAGCGCTGATCCCTCTCGCAGCCGGGCCTGGGCGAGCAGCTCCAGCGCCTGCTCGAGCGCCCGCCCGAACGGCTCGCGCAACTGCTCGGCGTCGTCGCCGCCCGACTCGATGACTCCCGGCCAGCGCAGGATATCGGCCAGGCCGAGCGCGCCCGCGACCGGCACCACCGCCTGCGCCTCGGCGGCAATCGCCGCCAGACGCGCCAGCGCAGCACGGTTCAAGCGGGGTTCCGATGCGCTGGTGTCCCGGGTCACCGTGACGCGCACATCGACCTTGCCGCGCGCCAGGCGGGAGCCCAGAAGCTCGCGCGCGCCGGCCTCGAGCGCGCGCAGTTCGTCCGGCAGCCGGATGGCCAACTCCAGGAAGCGCGCGTTCACAGACTTGAGCTCGACGCTGACCGTTGCCCCGGGCGTCGCGGCGCCGGCGGCCGCGAAGCCGGTCATGCTGGCTACGGCGCCCATCGCCTGCAGGGGTCCGGATCGGATGCTTGGATCGTGCCGACTCTCATCGAATGCCACGGCAATTCGGCCGATCGGATGCGGCCAATCGGTCGTTCCAACTCTGCCGATTTAGCTAGAATCGGCGCGCTCCTGGGTTACTTCCTCTCTCGATCTCGCAGAATCGCATCGACATGGCGGCGCAGACCAACGCCTCACTACCGGAGAGCATGCAGCTCGGCAATTACCGGATTGTAAAGAAGATATCGAGCGGCGGCTTCTCGATCGTGTACCTGGCCCAGGACGAAAACGGCCAATCGGTCGCCATCAAGGAATACATGCCGGCCGCGCTGGCACAACGCAAACCCGGCGAATTCGCCCCGTACGTGGCGGCCGAGAACCTGAACACCTACCGGATCGGCCTGAAGTGCTTCTTCGAGGAAGGCCGGGCGCTGGCGTCGATCTATCACCCGAACATCGTGCGCGTGTTGAACTTTTTCCGCGCCAACGAGACCGTGTACATGGTGATGCACTACGAGTCGGGCCGCTCGCTACAGGAGCACGTGCTGCGCAACCGCAGCAAGGAACAGAAAGACGTGTTGTCGGAGCGCTTCATCCGGCGCGTGTTCTCGCAGGTGATGAACGGCCTGCGCGAGGTTCACTCGAACCGGCTGCTGCACCTGGACGTGAAGCCGGCCAACGTCTACCTTCGGATGGACGGCACGCCGATCCTGCTCGATTTCGGCGCGGCCCGCCAGACGCTGCAACGCGACATCAGCAAGACCTATCCGATGTATACGCCGGGGTTCGCCGCTCCCGAGCTGTACAAGCGCGACGCGGAGCTGGGTCCGTGGACCGACGTGTACAGCATCGGGGCCTGTATCTACGCCTGCATGTCCGGGCTGCCGCCGCAGGAGTCGGACCTGCGTCTCAAAGACGACAAGATGCCGCAGGTCCTGAAGTCGTTCCGGGGCCTTTACTCGAATCAGCTGATCTCGATGGTCGAGCGCTGCCTGCGCCTGAATTCGCTCGAAAGGCCGCAGACCGTGTTCGCCGTCCAGAAGGAATTGTTGAACAACGTACCCGATCGGCCCGAATTCTCGTTCGCGGAGCGAACCGGCGCCCGGATCCGGCATTTACAGGAGCGCGTCACGCGCTTCATGAAGGAACACAACATCACATGGTTTTAGTGTTCAGGCACTGAAACCCGTTGGCCAAGGCGGCACATCGTGCGTTTCTCGATCTATCAGGACAGCAAGAAGGGCGGGCGCAAGGTCAACCAGGACCGGATGGGCTACCTGTATACGCGCGACTCGCTGCTGATGGTGGTCGCTGACGGCATGGGCGGCCACGCGCGGGGCGAAATCGCCTCCGAGCTGACACTGCAGACGGTCGCCGCGCTGTTCCAGCGTCAGGCCAAGCCGATGTTGGCCGATCCGGCCGCGTTCCTGGAGGAGGCGATCCTGGCCTCCCATCGCGAGTTGCACCGGTACCGGGCCGAGAACTCGCTGCCGGAGGCACCGCGCACGACGGTGGTCGCCTGCGTGATCCAGCAGGGGCTGGCGATGTGGGCGCACGCAGGCGATTCGCGGCTGTACCTGATCCGCGGGCCGCGCATTGCCGCCCGCACGGTCGACCATTCGCGCGTCCATCACCTGGTGTCGTCGGGACTGATCAGCGACGAAGACGCCAAGGATCACCCGGAGCGCAACCGCATCTACAACTGCGTGGGTGCTTACGTGGCTCCGACGGTCGACATCAGCCATCCGATGGCGCTGCACAGCGGCGACGTCGTACTGCTGTGCAGTGACGGGCTGTGGGGCGCGCTGCATGACCGGCAGATCATCGACGTGTTTTCCGACCGGACCGTGATGCGCGCGGTACCCGATCTGGTCAGTGATGCGCTGGAAGCGGCCGGGCCCGAAGCGGACAACTGCACCGCGGTGGCGATGGCCTGGGCGGGCGCCGAAGCGGTCGACATGGTGCCGCCGAGCGATGCGCCGGTGTCGACCCTGGTCATCCCCGATGGCGCCGTCGCTACCACGATCCAGTTCCGGCGCCCGGGCGAAGAGTTGGGGGCTGAGCTCACCGACGATCAGATCGACGAGGCCGTCAGCGAGATCCAGCGCGCGATCCAGCGCGCCTCCAAGCTGATCGGCGAGCCGTAAGAGCAATGGTCCGAAGCTCGGGGCGAAGCGCTGGAGAGTTGCGCCCGGTGACCCTGTCGCGCCGCTATACCCGCCACCCGGAAGGCTCGGTGCTGGTCGAGTTCGGCGACACCCGCGTTCTGTGCACGGCGAGCGTCGAGGCGCGCGTGCCGCCGTTCCTGAAGGGGCGGGGCAGCGGATGGATCACGGCGGAGTACGGAATGCTGCCGCGCGCCACCCATACCCGGGGCGAACGCGAGGCAAGCCGCGGCCGTCAGGGCGGGCGCACGCACGAGATCCAGCGGCTGATCGGGCGCGCGCTGCGCGCCGTGGTCGACCTGCCGGCGCTGGGCGAGCGCACGATCCAGCTCGACTGCGACGTGATCCAGGCCGACGGCGGCACGCGAACGGCCGCCATCACCGGCAGTTTTGTAGCGCTGTGCGATGCGATGGCCTGGATGCGCGAGCGCTCGATGCTGACGGCCGAGCCGGTGCGCGAGTCGGTGGCCGCGGTATCGGTGGGCGTTGTCGACGGCATCGCGTTGCTGGATCTCGATTACGCCGAAGACAGCGCATGCGAAACCGACATGAACGTCGTGATGACGTCCTCGGGCGCGCTGGTGGAGATCCAGGGAACCGCCGAGGGCAAGCCGTTCTCCGATGCGCAGCTGCAGGCGCTGCTGGCGCTGGCGCGCTCGGGCATCGCCCGGCTGATCGAGGCGCAGAAGGCCGCACTGGCGGCGCCATGACGCACATGCACCCGCGCCGGCTGGTGCTCGCTTCCGACAACGCGGGCAAGCTCGCCGAGTTGCAGGCGCTGCTGGAGCCGCTTCAAATCGAGGTGCTGCCGCAACGCCTGCTCGGTGTGGTCGGGGCCGTGGAGCCGCACTCGACCTTCCTGGAAAACGCGCTGGCCAAGGCGCGCCACGCGGCGCAGGCCAGCGGGCTGCCGGCGCTGGCCGACGACTCGGGGCTGTGCTGCGTGGCCTTGAACGGCTCCCCCGGCGTGCGCTCGGCCCGCTTCGCCGGGGACGGGGCCGGCGACGCACAGAACAACGCGCAGCTGGTCGCTCGCCTGGCCGGCATCGAAGACCGGCGCGCCCACTACGTGTGCCTGCTGGTGGCGATGCGCTCGCCGCAGGATCCGGAGCCGATCGTCGCCGAAGGGCGGTGGTTTGGACGGATCGTGACCGAGCCGCGCGGCACCAACGGTTTCGGCTACGACCCGTACTTCTGGGTCGACGAGCTGGGCGCCACCGCGGCGGAGCTTGCGCCGCAACAGAAGAACTCGCTCAGCCACCGCGCTCAGGCGATGCGGCACCTGAGCAGCACGCTGGCGGCGCGCTGGTCGTGGGGCCCCTCTCCCTCAAGAGAGAGGGGAGGCTGATCGTCCTTCGTGGAGGAGGTGAGGGCAAGGCAGAGGGAGGCAGGCTAAGCTTGTTCGATGGTGACCTTCGGTTCCCACTCGATCGACATTCGCACCGCCGACAAGTCGGCTGCCTGGCGCGCGCCGTCGCAGCCGCCACCGCTGTCGCTGTACGTGCATTTTCCGTGGTGCGCCCGCAAGTGCCCGTACTGCGATTTCAACTCGCACGCGCAGGCCGACGGCGAGCTGGAAGCGGCGCAACTGCGGTCACGCTACCTGCAGGCGCTGCGCGAGGACCTGGAATCGGCGTTGCCGGCCGTGTGGGGGCGCACCGTGCGCAGCGTCTTCATCGGCGGCGGCACCCCCAGCCTGATGACGGGCGAGGAGGTCGACGGCCTGTTGTGCGACATCCGCGCTCTACTGCCGCTGGCGCCCGACTGTGAGATCACGCTGGAAGCCAATCCGGGCACGATGGAGGCGCAGCGCTTCCGCGACTTCCGCGCGGCCGGTGTGAACCGGCTGTCGCTCGGCATCCAATCGTTCGACGACGACCAACTGACACGGCTGGGCCGCATCCACGATGGGCGGCAGGCGGTGCGGGCGGCCGAGCAGGCCGGGCAGCATTTCGAACGGTTCAACCTCGACCTGATGTGGGCGCTTCCGGGCCAGACCGTCGATCAGGCCTTGGAAGATCTGCAGCGCGCATTGGAGCTCACGCCGCCCCACCTGTCGCTCTACCAGCTGACGATCGAGCCGAACACGGTGTTTGCCAAGTTTCCTCCGCCCCTGCCGGACGAGGATCTCGCCTTCGAGATGCAGCAGCGGTTGCAGGAGCGTGCGAGCCGGGCCGGCTTCGGCCACTACGAGGTTTCGGCGTACGCGCAGCCCGGGCAGACCTGCGTACACAACCTGAACTACTGGACGTTCGGCGATTACCTGGGAATCGGTGCGGGCGCGCACAGCAAGCTGACGGGGGCCGACGGCGTCGTCCGCCAGGAGCGCTTCAGCCGGCCGGAGTCCTACTTGAACGCCGCCGGCGCGCGGCGCTTCATCAGCCGCGAGCATAGGGTGCCGGCCAGCGAGCTGCCGTTCGAATTCATGCTGAACGCGTTGCGGCTGACCGAAGGCGTGCCGGCCGCGCTTTTCGCCGAGCGCACCGGCCTCGGGCTGAGCGCTATCTCGCGGCCGCTGGACGCGGCCGAAGCTCGCGGGCTGATCGAAGCCGATCCGACCCGGATCCGCGCGACGCCGCTCGGACTGCGCTTCCTGAGCGACCTGCAGTCGCTATTCTTGCCCGAGCCGGTCACGCCCTGAGGCGATGCACCTAATTGGTGCTTGTGCACTATACTGGTGCCAACTTGCCCGGCTCGGGGGCCAAATGGCCCGTTCTGCTAGGCTCCCCTGCGCTTTGTACGTCGAGCGTGCGCCCTCGCCTCGGGCCGGCCCTTTCAAGCGGCATGCTTCGTGCATCCGGTCGTCTGTTCGTTGGGCCGGCGCGGGGGCCGGCGCTCCGCATTGAATTTCCACTTAGATCGAGGAGAGACATCGATGACGTCGGCCAAAGACGTAATGAAAATGATCGCGGATAACGAGGTCAAGTTCGTTGATCTGCGGTTCACCGACACCAAGGGCAAGGAGCAGCACGTCTCGGTGCCCACCAAGGCGTTTGTCGACGAAAAGTTCACCGACGGCCATGCCTTCGACGGCTCGTCGATCGCCGGCTGGAAAGGGATCGAGGCCTCCGACATGTTGCTGATGCCGGACCCGGGCTCGGCCCGGATGGATCCGTTCCGCGAGGAAAACACGCTGGTGCTGACCTGCGATGTGATCGAACCCACGACCGGCAAGGGCTATGAGCGCGATCCGCGTTCGCTCGCCAAGCGCGCCGAGGCGTACCTGAAGTCCAGCGGGCTGGGCGACACCGCCTACTTCGGTCCGGAGCCGGAGTTTTTCATTTTCGATTCGGTCACGTGGAGCGTCGACATGTCGGGCTCCTTCGTCAAGATCAAGTCGGAGGAAGCGCCCTGGTCGACGGGCATCGAGTACGACGCCGGCAACCTGGCGCATCGGGCGCCGGTCAAGGGCGGCTACTTTCCGGTGCCGCCGACCGACTCGCTGCAGGACATCCGCTCCGAGATCTGCCTGCTGCTCGAACAGCAGGGCGTGGAGGTCGAAGTTCACCATCATGAGGTGGCTGCGGCTGGCCAGAACGAGATCGGCACCAAGTTCGCCCCCCTGGTGAAGCGCGCGGACTGGATGCAGATCCTGAAGTACACGATCTGGAACGTGGCGGCCTCCTACGGCAAGACGGCCACTTTCATGCCCAAGCCGATCGTGGGCGATAACGGCTCGGGCATGCACGTGCACCAGTCCGTTTGGAAAGATGGCCAGAACCTGTTCGCCGGCAACGGCTACGCGGGCCTTTCCGAGTTCGCCCTGTATTACATCGGCGGCATCATCAAGCACGCGCGGGCGCTGAATGCGATCACCAATCCGGGCACCAATTCGTACAAACGACTGGTCCCGGGCTTCGAGGCGCCGATCAACCTGGCGTATTCGGCGCGCAACCGCTCGGCCGCCTGTCGCATTCCGTACGTGTCGAACCCGAAGGCGCGCCGGGTCGAGGTCCGCTTCCCCGATCCGACCACCAATCCGTATCTGGCGTTCGCTGCAATGCTGATGGCCGGGCTGGACGGAGTGCAGAACAAGATCCATCCCGGCGATCCGGTCGACAAGAACCTGTACGACCTGGAGCCGGAGGAGGCCGCCAAGGTTCCGACCGTCTGCCACAGCCTGGACCAGGCGCTGGGGATCCTGGACAAGGAGCGCGAGTTCCTCACGCGCGGCGGCGTTTTCACGAACGACGTGATCGACGCCTACATCGGCCTGAAGATGGAAGAGGTCACACGCTTCCGGATGACCACGCACCCGGTCGAATTCGACATGTATTACGGGTCCTGAACGCCCCGGACCCGGAACGGCGAAGGGGCGGGCGACCGCCCCTTTTTGGTGGGCCGGCGCGAGAGAAGGGTTTGTACCCCGTTGAAAACGCTGGAAATGCCCTCGGATGAGCGCACAATCGGGATGCTCCCCTGCGGGGCGCGCGCGGTACACTTTCCTGGCCTTTGACCGATTGGCCTCAATCGATGCGAACCTGGCTCGGATCTTCTGCAGCGTCTTGCTGCCTGCTGACCGCCGCTCTGCCTGCGGCAGCGCAGCAATCCGACTCGATCTGGGCCTGCGTGGACGAACAGGGACACAAGGTCTTCCAGAATGTGGGCAACGGGCGGGGCTGCCGCCGGATCGACGGGCTGATTGCGACGGTTCCCGGAACCTCGCCGGCATCGCCGCAGGCCTCACCGGGCGCAGGTGCCGCGGGCCGCGGTGTGTCGCCCGCCAACTTTCCCCGCGTCGACCGGGACGTCCAGCGGCTGCGCGACGCCGATCGGCACCGCATCCTGGAAGACGAATTGCGGGTCGAGCAGGACCGCCTGGCCCGCCTGCGCGAGGACTTCAACAACGGCGCTCCGCGGCTGGTTGGCGAGGAGACGGCCGCATCGGCGACCTACCGGGAGCGTGTCCAGCGCTTGCTGGAGGACATCCAGCGCTCGGAAGGCTCCATCGCCTCGCTCAGACGAGAACTGACGCCGCCCCGCTTCTAGCCGGCGGTGTCTGCCGCGGGCGCGTCGGATGAAGCCGCGCTCGACTGCCGTGCCGATCGCGTCGGACCTTGCGCCGGCCTATGCCGGGCTCGAGCTGCTGTCCACCGCCGTTCTGGTGATCGACGCCGAGGGGCGCGTTCGCTGGGTCAACCAGGCGGCTGAAGCCATGCTGGATCTTTCGCGCCGGATCGTGCAGGGGCAACTGGCGCGGGGCCTGTTTGCCGAGCCTCGGGTCATCGATGGTCTACTGGTTGAGTCGTCGGCTGGCGCATTCGGCATGCGGCGGCAGGCGATGCTGCTGCGTCGTCCGTTGCGGGAGCCGCTGCAGGTCCAGGTGATCGCCACGGCGCTGTACCTGGACGAGACGCCGCTGTTGCTCGAGCTCTCCGCCATCGAGCAGCAGCTGAAGCTGAGCCGGGAGGAGCGGCAGCTCGACCTGAGCGAGGCCAGCCGCCGGCTGATGCGCAACCTGGCGCACGAGATCAAAAATCCGCTCGGAGGCATCCGCGGAGCGGCGCAGCTGCTGGAAACCGAGCTGCGAACGCGCGAAGAACGCGAATACACGGGCGTGATAATCGCCGAGGCCGACCGGCTGCAGACACTGGTGGACCGCGTGCTGGCCTCGCACCGGGCGCCCCGCGTGGTGGCGGATCTGAACATCCACGAGGTGTGCGAACGGGTCCGTTCGGTCATCATGGCCGAGTACCCGAACGGGCTGTTGATCGAGCGGGATTATGACGCGTCGGTCCCGGAGTTACGGGGCGATCGGGAACAGTTGATCCAGGCGCTGCTGAACGTGGTTCGAAACGCGGCGCAGGCGCTGCAAGCCAGGATCGCGTCCGGCGACGCGTGCGTGCAGTTACGCACCCGGGTGGCGCAGCAGGTCACGATGATTCGCCGTCCGTGCAGGCTGGCACTGGATTTGCGTGTAATCGACAACGGGCCTGGCATTCCCGAGGAACTGAAGGAGCGCGTGTTCGACCCACTGGTGTCGGGACGGGAGGGCGGCAGCGGGCTGGGGCTTTCGCTGGCGCAGGAGTTCATTCACCAGAACGGGGGCACGATCGACTTCGAAAGCGTTCCGGGCCGGACCGATTTTCGGATTCTGCTGCCGCTGCGATGAGGCGTGAGACGCATGAAACCGATCTGGATCGTTGATGATGACCGCTCGATTCGCTGGGTGCTCGAGCGGGCGCTGGCCAAGGCGAGCCTGCCTTGCCGGGCCTTCGCGCAGGCTCAGGAAGTGCTGACCGCGTTGGAGGCGGAAACGCCGCAGGTGCTCGTCTCCGATATCCGGATGCCGGGCGTGAGCGGCATCGGTCTGCTGCAGACGGTCAAGCAGCGCTATCCCTCGCTGCCGGTGATCATCATGACCGCGTTCTCCGACTTGGACAGCGCGGTGTCGGCTTTTCAGGGTGGGGCCTTCGAATACCTGCCCAAGCCGTTCGACGTGGACAAGGCCGTGGCGCTGATCCGGCGCGCGGTCGACGAGAGCCTGCGCGACGCGGGTCCCGACGAGCCGGCCGGCGAGGTGCCCGAGATCCTGGGCCAGGCGCCGGCGATGCACGAGGTGTTCCGGGCCATCGGGCGGCTGTCGCAGTCTTCGGTCACGGTGCTGATCACCGGCGAGTCGGGCACCGGCAAGGAGGTGGTGGCGCGTGCGCTGCATCGGCACAGTACGCGTGCCGACAAGCCGTTCATCGCGCTGAACATGGCCGCGATTCCGCGCGACCTGCTCGAGTCGGAATTGTTCGGCCATGAGCGAGGCGCGTTCACCGGTGCGCAGGCGCTGCGGCGCGGCCGCTTCGAGCAGGCCGAGGCAGGCACGCTGTTCCTGGACGAGATCGGGGACATGCCGGCCGAGCTGCAGACGCGGCTTCTGCGGGTGCTATCGGACGGTTACTTCTATCGGGTCGGCGGCCACCAGCCGCTGCGGGCCGACGTGCGGGTGATCGCCGCGACCCATCAGAACCTGGATGAGCGCGTCAAGCAGGGGCTGTTTCGCGAGGACCTTTACCATCGGCTGAACGTGATCCGACTGCGGCTGCCGCCGCTGCGAGAACGCCACGAGGACATCCCGCTGCTGGCGCGCCATTTCCTGGCGCGCAGCGCGCGCGAGCTGGGCGTCGAGACCAAGCGACTGTCGCCCGAGGCGGCCGAACGGATCGCGCAGCTTCCGTTTCCCGGCAACGTGCGCCAGCTCGAAAACCTGTGCCACTGGCTGACCGTGCTGGCGCCGGCGCAACTGGTGCAGGTTTCCGATCTGCCCGACGAGTTGCAGCACGAGGGCGGCACGCCGATTGGGGCAGCACCCGCGGCTGCTTCGTCACCGGCTCCGATGCCGTCCGCCGTGGTCGTGGCAGCCCCCCCGGACGATGCAATCGCGGCGAGCTGGACCGACCTGCTGGCAGCCGACGTGGAGCGGCTGATGCATCAAGGCACCGAGGCCGTGATCGACGAGCTGACGCGTGACTTCGAGTCGACCGTGATCCGCACCGCGTTGAAGTTGACCCAGGGGCGGCGCATCGAGGCGGCCGCCCGATTGGGACTGGGACGAAACACGATCACGCGCAAGATCCAGAGCCTGGGGCTGGAGAGCTAGAGGCGACCGTCCGGCGTTTGCTCCGGCGGCCACCAGCGCAACCGCGAGCGATGCGCCGGATCCAGCACGGCCAGCTCCGGCGCGCCCCGCAGCAGACCGGTTGCGCGCAGCTGCTGCACAGCGCGGTCTGCGAGAGGACGAAAACGGCCTTCCAGCGTCTCGTCGTCCTTCAAGATGCCCAGCCATACCAGATAGGGTCCATCCGTTCGAATCGGAAGCTGCGGAAAGTTGTTCGGCGCATCCAGCGTCACCAGCACCCCCGCTTCGCGAACTCCGACCGCGCGGTAGCCGGCAAAAGCCGGCTCCGCCTGCTGCGCGAAGGCGTCCACGCGGTCCGCCCCGATCGGAAATATGTGAGCGACGAGCACGCCCCGGGCCCCGTTTCTTTCCCGAACCGGATCGACGGCCGGAAAAACAGGGATGCCGCGCTCGGGTGCCAGCGGACGAAGCAGCAGGACGTCGTCGCTGTCGACCATCAGGCCGTTCATCAGCGCCCTGTGCTCCTTCCAGACGGCGCCGTAATACAGGGCGGCGTTCGCTTTGGCGCGATCGTCCATGTCACGGAAGCCCCTGATCCAGGTAAAGGCGGAGGAATTCTTCCGTTCGAAGAAGTGGCCGGCCACGATCGCGCCCGATTGCTGCACCGCCTCGGGAAAGAAGGTCTCGAAATACCGGGCGAAGCGCTCGCGCTCGCCATCCCTGATCGTGTAACGGCGAAGCTCGATCACCGGGAAGTCTTGCAAGTGCGTCACAGTCTCCATGGACTCGCTCGAGCTCGCTGGATTCATGGCACCCGCGTCATATCCATGATCCAGTTGGTTTCCCACGTCTTGCCGCTGTCGACCGAGAAGGCCTGCTGCCACCGACAGGAGTTCGCGCTGATATCGGACCACAGATAGCGCACCCGGATGGGCTTGCCGTTGAACGTGTCGTCGGCGTAGAAGGTGCCGATCCCCCGGCTGAAGCTGCCTACGAGCGGCGGACCCGGGTCGTTGTGCGGGTTGCGCCCGTCCACCCACCAGATCGCCCACAGCCTCGTTTTCGGATCGAACGCGCGCAGCGACACGGCACGGTAGCGCCCGGAGGGCAGGTCGATCACGTTGTCGTCGACGTTACCCTGGCCATCCATCAGCTTTTGCATCACGGAGGTGCCGCCGAACTCCTCCCACTGCGTGCTTCCGGCCAGCCGCTCCTTCAGGCGACGGTGGTGCACCGTCCATCGACCCACGAAGAAGTCGAAGTCGTGGACGGTCGATTCGGTATTCGAGGTCGGCATATTCGTCTCCGGACGCGGTGAAGGTTGATCGGCGAAGCACGATGCAGCTACCGTCGCAAGGGCGCACAGACCCACGGTGTAGGCGAGGAAACTCATAGTCGGTCTCTCCGGCAAGAGTGGTCCGTCAAACTCCTGGTAGATGTTCGCAGTTTGCGCGACAATATCTGACACCCGCTGGCATGATTTAAGGACCAGCATCGAACCGTGCGCGCCAGCCGATTGCTTTCGATCCAGATGCTTCTGGAGACCCGCGGCCGCATGAACGCGCGCGCGCTGGCCGGCGCCCTGGAAGTGTCGGTGCGCACGCTCTACCGCGACGTGGATCAGCTCACCGCGGCGGGGGTGCCGATCTTCGCGGAGCGCGGGCGCTCGGGCGGTTTCCAGTTGCTCGAGGGCTGGAAGACGACGCTGACGGGCCTGACGGCCTCGGAAGCCCAGGCCGTGTTCCTGACCGGGCTGGCGGGGCCGGCCGCGCAGCTGGGGCTCGGCGCGCAGGTCGAGACCGCGAAGCTGAAACTTCTGACCGCGTTGCCGGCGCCCTGGCGCGAGGATGCGCAACGCATCAGCTCGCGCTTGCACCTCGATCCGGTGGACTGGTATCGGGAGCCCGAACCGCTGCCGCATCTGGCCACCGTTGCCGCGGCCGTGTGGAACGAACGGCAACTGACGATCCGCTACGAGAGCTGGAAGGCCACGGCGCGGCGCACGGTCAGCCCGCTGGGCCTCGTGCTGAAGGCAGGCGCGTGGTACCTGGTCGCCGCCGTCGACGACAAGCCGCGCACGTACCGGATCTCGAACATCATGCAGGTCGATTCGCTGCAGGTGCATGCCCGGCGCCCCAGGAAGTTCGAGCTTGCCCGCTACTGGACCGAGTCGATCCGGCGCTTCGAGCGCGAGTTGTACCAGGAGCAGGCCGTCGTTCTGGCGACGCCGGCCGGGCTCAAGGGCCTGCGTTACCTGAGCAGTGCGGTCGCCCGGGCGGTTGCCGATGTGAAGATGCCACGGAGAAGGGACGGGCGGGTGAAGCTGAGGATCCCGATCGAGCCGATCGAGCATGCGACGGGACAGCTGCTGCGCCTGTCGCCGCAGGTCGAGGCGATCGAGCCCCTGGCCCTCAGGCAGTCGGTGCTTGTGCGCCTGGCGCAGACCTGCCGACTCTACGGCGTTGACACCGCGCGGCCTGCCGCGTGA
>VBCK01000106.1 GCA_005882215.1 Betaproteobacteria bacterium
CCCGGTCAACCGGCATTGTCCCTGGCGATTCCGACGACCCTTGTCCATGCGGACACACCATGACGACCGACTTCTACGACGAGCTCGCACCGTTCTACCACCTCATCTTCGAGGACTGGGAGCGCGCCATCGAGCGCCAAGGCGAAGTCCTCGCCGGCGTGCTGCGCGATGCGGGCGTGGGACCCGGGGACGAGGTGCTGGACGCGTCCTGCGGCATTGGCACCCAGACCCTGGGCCTGCTCGCCCGCGGATTCCGGGTCACGGCCTCGGACATCTCCGCCGGCGCGCTTGCGCGCCTGCGCACGGAGCTGGCCGCCCGAGGCCTGCAGACGGCCACGCGCTTGGACGACCTGCGCGAGTTGCGCTACGCCGCGGACGGCTCGCTTGCGGCGGTCCTGGCCTGCGACAACAGCATTCCGCACCTGCTCGACGACGGCCAGATCCTGCAGGCGTTTCGGAGTTGCCTGCGCTGTTTGCGGCCCGGCGGCATCGCCGTGTTCTCGGTGCGCGACTACGCCCGCATCGAGCGCCGCAACCCCGACCTGCGCCCGCACGCGGTGCGCGTGGAGCAGGGCGCGCGCCTACTCGCCTATCAACTCTGGGAATGGGACGGGGACTGCTACGACCTGCACATGTACCTGACGCGCGATCCGGACGCGGGTCCGTGCGAGACCCGCGTCTTCCGCAGCCGGTACTACGCGATCGGCATCGCGCGGCTGCTGCAGCTGCTGGCGGAGGCGGGATTCGCTCAGCCGCGCCGCCTCGACGACATCTACTTCCAGCCGCTCCTCACAGCGCGGCGCCCCGGATGATCTTTCCGAGGCGCAAGTTGCTACGCTCATCGACGTCTTGCAATCTAGGCCTCGATGGCTGCTTCCATCCGCTGCAGCTCCGATCCTGTCAAGCCTTGATGAGGGGCTTCGTCCCTCCATGCTGAGACTGCACGACGTACTTCGTTGACGATGGTTCTCGCACGCCCGGCCTGGAGCCTGTACAGGTCGGCTGTCTGGAGAACGGTCCCGATGTTGGGTTCAGCGCTTTGTCCGTCAAACGTCAAGTCATGCCGAGCCTTGGCGACGTTAATGTTCATGCCGAAGGCATCGGATAGCCGCCAGCCGGTCGGCTCCAGAGTAAAGCCGTGATTTCGAAGGTGGTCGTCCCGATTGCCGATCAGCACATTGAACACGGCGCGACGGAAGAGTTGTTCCAGGTCCTGGTCGATGCGGCCATTGGCACCTTGATCCGAGATGAATTCCGCGATATCCAGGTAGCTGCCGCCTGGCTCGTCGTTGTGTCGCTCAAGCAGGGTCATCGCGGAGGCGTACATCCGCCGACTTCCAGGGATGCGGTCAAAGCGCGCTACACAAAACGTACCGTGCCGGTCGGTGAGTTGTTCCAGTCGTGACTCGGGAACTCGCACTCCCGCCCGGGCGGCAAGCCGGTGAACCACAAACTCCCATCGGCCCACATCATAGCGGTCGTCATGTGCCGGGAACTTTGCTATCCACAGCCGACCGTCCTTGTCGGTGAAATTCACCTTCGGCCGTGCACCTCCCAGTGATGTAGCCGGCGCGCTGAGCATGGCCAGCCAGCTTTCGTATTCGGGCAAATTCTCTGCGCCGGGCTCCTCGATGCGCCGGCTGATTTGAGCCAGTTCGGCAAGGCTACTGACTGGCGGCGCCGGATTGGTACCGTGGTCGAGAAACCGCCCGTTCTGCGATACACGAAAACGCAGCGCGCCCATGCGGGTCACGTCGTGAGCTCCGAGCAGAAAGTCGAGCTCCTGCAAGGCGCGCATCGCGCGCCCCTCCCGCCGTGCCAGCGCGGCCTCGCGTCGTTCCATCAGGGCCCTCCCCCAGTGGTCGGGCGCAGAGTCCAGGAAAACGCCGAACGCAGGCGCGTCGGCCGGAGGATACTGCTCGCCATTCCACAGCTCGAGTCTGGGGTCGAGCAGGAATGCGTGCTCAGCGCCCAGCCACGAAGGCTCGTATCGGAAGGGCGCCAGGAAGTCGGTCCGAACTGCCTGGGGGTAAAGGGTTCCGACTTTTGCTTTAACGCGAAGCTCGGTTGCGTCCAGCATCACCTCGATGACGTCCGTTCCAGCAGGTCTAGCCATGGCTGGCTCCCCCGCCGCCGCGTTCTTGGTCGGTGCCCCTGGAAGTGTGAGGCTGAGGCAGATTGAGCTCTTGCAGCTTCCGGCTGAGTTCATCGTCCCTGGCGACGATATCGAAATCCTTCTCCAGACCGAGTACATGCAAAGCGCGCATATAAGTCCCAAGCGCGATAGTTCCGTCGCCCTTTTCCAGGCGATTCAAAGTGTCCCGGGAGATATCCATCCGCTTTGCAAAAAGTATCGTCGTTATGCGTCGACGCAATCGAGCGGCACGCAGTCGCTCGCCAAAGGCTCGCATCTGCCGCTCGACCGAAGGAAATGGCCGTCGAAAGGTCCGAGTCATTGTGTCCGATACTATAGACAAAGCCCAAACTCTGTCAATAGTATCGGACAGACCGACCCGAGCGTCCTACCTGTGTACGGACGATGGTCGCGGGGCCTGCGCCTCTGCGCACAGCCCTTGCGTTTTTGCTCAGCCTTGCATCGCCAGCTCAAAGCGATGTTTGGATGGTGGAACTGGCTCGACTGAGTGCGACCGCCGACGAGCTGCATCCGACGGCGGCTCCAGCCGTACTGCGTGAGGCCGAGCCAGAGCTCGGCGCGACGTTCGGGCTCGTGGACTGAGTACCGGATTCTTACCCTTCCTCGTCACCCTCGTCTTCTCAATCGTTTTCGCCGCACCCGTTTTCCACAATCGGATTCTTTATGTTCTTGCTGGCCCAGTTCATGATCAGGTCAAACATGATCAGATTGGTCGTGCCAATCATGTTCATGTGGGTTTGACCGTTGAACTGAGGCCCTATGAGTTCCGTATCCAACACCAGTGCAGGGCCTACGGAACGCGTCGGGCTGGCATTGAGTATGTCCCGGGCGGCACGGTTCCCTATCCGGGTCGCGAGCGGACGATAGTCTCCGTTGACCAGCAGGAACGGAATCTTGTCGAAGTCAGACCCTACGAGCCCCGCGCCCGCAAGACCCGCGGGATTGAAACCGGCTCCCTCCGGGATGACCATGCCCTTCAACATGGCCAGGCAGGCACCGGGCGCACCGCACTTGCCCGCGGCATCGTCCTCTTTCAGATATCGGATCGTATGCAACAGCGG
Source organism: Betaproteobacteria bacterium (assembly GCA_005882215.1). Taxonomy (GTDB): domain Bacteria; phylum Pseudomonadota; class Gammaproteobacteria; order Burkholderiales; family Burkholderiaceae_F; genus VBCK01. Next base: position 3,217 of record VBCK01000106.1, read on the forward strand.
GGTTGCCGCTTGCGAGTGGCCCGACAGGATCGCTCCGCCGAGGCCTTCGATCAGGTCAGCCAAGGCACGCGCTCCCCACGTATTGACCGACGCGACCGTCGTCGGCACGCAGGTGGCACACGTTGAGGTGGGCAGTGTCACCTCGGCGTTGGGGACCAGCTGCTTGTAGTAATCCAGGCCCAGGTAGGTGTCGTTGGCCGGGTTCGGCGCGGGTCCGATCGCTCCCAGGCGCGCGACCAGATCCGGATTCGTGGAATTCGGGATTGGAGGGATAGGGAACGCCGGCGGGTACTTGCCGTGCTTTTCGGATGGATTCGAGAAGTCCTCCGGTGGATCAGGATCGCCGGGGTCTCCGTGCCGAATCATCGTGCCATTGACGATATTCGTGCCGTTAATGATATGACCGAACCAACTCGTCCACGCGCCGTTGTCCGTGATTCGGCCCCAGCTGGTTGGAATCAGGGACAAATTATTCGTCCCCAAAGCCTCCTGGATGAGGCTCTGATCGAACCCGGAGCGCCCGCGTCCCGGCTGATCAACGACGAACATGGCGAGGTTGTAGCGGCGCACTGCATAGGGCAACCATCCTTCCCGTCCGTCCGGCGTCGCTTCGAGACACGCCCCGGTATGCGAGGACCCGTGCATCACGATGAGCGGCCACTGACGGCGCTTCTTTGGGATCTCGAACTGAACATACATCTGGCCGATGATGATCTGTTGCGGTGGCCCCGCTGTGGAAGAGGAGGCATAGTTCGTGACTTTGGGGACGCCTCCGACAAAGAAACTTCCCTGATCACAGATATTCAGTTCCCCGTCGACGTATCGATGCGTGAGCGGGTTGACCCAGCCCGAGGCGCTCGTGGCGAATGAAGCAAGCACGGCCGCGGATAGAATCGAGATGCCTTTCTTCATGACTTGATGGCGTCGCATACGGGCCCCCCTTGATGGCGTCGGAATCGGTACACCTCATAGTGTGTATATAGCTCGCGCGATTTGCCGTCTTGTGGAATCGTCCGGAATTTATGAATTTCGTCTCGGCCCGCGTTCACCGCGTACCGGCTTCGAGTTAGAGGCGCAATGACGATCGCACGCGATCGGGCGATGATCGTGCGAGTGGGCGTGCTGGGCCGATCGATTCGATCTGGATTGGAACAATCTGCAAATATGCGGACGATTCGACAAGACGAGTGCGCCTTGCCCTCTTAACGTCCGAATGAGACAGGTTGCCGGCGACGATCACCGCCTCGAGTGTCCAAGCGCCTGCGCCGCGGGCTCGCAAAAAAATGGTGACGGGGAGATACGATGAGACTGCATTCAAGGCACAGCTCATTTCCGAGGGCGGTCGCCAGGGGGTTATTGCTCGGCTCGGTGCTGGCGGCCGGCACGTTGACCATGTCCGTCAAAGCGCAGGGCGACAACGCTTCGGAAGACGGGCCGGTCGTATCGACGGCCGAGGGCCCCATCCGCGGGTTTGTCAAGAACGGCGTGGGGATCTTCCTCGGCATCCCCTATGCGGCACCTCCGGTCGGCAACCTGCGTTGGCGCGCGCCGCAGGCGGTCGAGCACTGGCACGCGCCGCGCGACGCGACCCAGTTTGGAAGCTCCTGTCCCCAAGTCACTGAACTCGGTGCGTTTGCGGGTCCGGGCAGCATCAACGAAGACTGCCTGTATCTGAACGTCTTCACGTCCAATTTCGGCCACAACGGCAGCCGCAACCCGGTGCTGGTCTGGATCCATGGCGGCGGCAACGTCGACGGCGAATCCAGCGACTACGACGGCAGCAAGCTCGCCACTGGTGGGCCGATCGGCAGGCCGACGGTCGTGGTGACGATGAACTACCGGATGGGGCTCTTCGGATTCCTAGCGCACCCCGCACTGGACAACGAAGGCCATCCGTTCGGCAACTACGGCATTCTGGACCAGCAGGCGGTGCTGCGCTGGGTTCAGCGCAATATCGAGGCCTTCGGGGGCGATCCCGGACGGGTGACACTGGGTGGGCAGTCGGCCGGCGCAATCGACACGGGCGCGAGCATGTTGTCGCCGATGGCCACCGGGCTGTTCCAACGGGCGATCTTCCAGAGCGCGCCAGTGACCAACAGCTTCTA
>VBCK01000107.1 GCA_005882215.1 Betaproteobacteria bacterium
CGTATTTGGAAGTGGCTTTCTGATCGATACCGCTGGTCACATCCTCACCAATCATCACGTACTCCAACCGTGGTGGCACAACGCTCAAGCGATCCCTGTACCCAGTGATACTTTCGAGCCGACCATCGAGTCGATGTGGGCTTATTTTCCGGGGTACGAAACGCCAATGCCTCTGCACGTACGGGGCTTGAGCGAGGATTTTGACCTTGGGCTAGCATCAGTCGATCTGCCTCAGAGCCGTCCGCGGCCGGTCACAATCGATCAGCAAGCCGCAATTTCGGGTAGCCCGGTCGTCTTGATTGGATACCCCACGGGGGTCCAAGGGATACTTGCGCGTGTCGACGAGCCTACGCTCAAACAGATCGCCCGGGCGGCGGGGAACGACACGGAAGGTCTTGTGCAAGAGCTTGCACGCAGAAAGCTGATCCGACCGCTGGTGACGCAGGGGCATCTAGGCGTCGTTGGCCCCGATCGACTGGTCTACGACGCACAAACAACTCATGGTGGATCCGGTGGCCCGGTATTCGATGCCAACGGAAAAGTGATCGGAGTGAACTTCGCTGTCCTGTCGGACTTCTCCGGCTCGAATTTCGCCGTGCCCATCTCACGTGCTGCAAGCCTGTTGGCAACGGCAAAATCCGCGCAAGCGGCACGTTGATGCCGATCTCCGGCCAACTGCACTCGGCCCGATAGCGGACGTGACCCGACGCCAGCTTGGGGTCGGCAAGGAAAGATTGCGCCCGCTTTGCGCGCCACGTGCCATTGGTCGGCAATGCCCGCGTCACCGGACTGTTGGAGCCAGGACAACCTCTGCCCGGGGGTAGTGGTTAGGCCTCGGGTTGGTGGCAAACCACTTCGATGTTGTGCCCGTCCGGACCAGTGACAAATTCGCGCAACCGCGCCGTAGCTGTCGAGCTGGCATGGCAGCCCGAGCACATCTGCGGTTTCGGGCACGTGAAAGCCGCCAGCGTCCAAGCCGCGCGCGAACAGCGCGCCCAGTTGCTGGAGCAGCTGCGGGGTCACCAGCCGGCGCGTCGTTCCGATTCGTCCTCGCGCCGCCTGACCGCAGCCTGCGCCGTGTCGCTCGGAGTGCCACCACGAGCGCGAAAAGACCGGGCGTTCGAATCCGGACAGGCCGCCTATTGCACCCGTTCGAATACCCAGACCGTCGTTAACTGGGCCGGCTCGCAACTGGGAAGCCTATAGCGCTGTTCCTCCGTGGCCGTCATCGTTCGGCGATCCGAGCCGAGCTCGAAGTCGATCTGATGCCAGCCGTACGAGACCGGGCACGCGCTGGGATCGCGCTCTCCATAGGTTTCGAGGATCAGCTGCCCCGAGGCGTCGTAGGACACCCGGAAGGAATTCTCGACCCGGGACGGAAGCACCCGGTCCGCGCCGGACCCGTATTCGTGCTGCATCGTGTCCGCGGCCGCCCTCAGCAGGATCCCCCCGCTGCTGTCGATACTGCTGCGCGCGACGATGGGTTCTGTTTGGCTGAGGGTGATCCCGCTTTTGTCGTCGTACACCTTTCTGATGAGAGTCCACTGACCGCCCAGCCAGCCGTACTTCGCGTCGTAGTCGCCCTTGGCCCTATCGGCCTTTTCCTCTTTGTATTCGAGCGCGTACTGGTAGTCCTGCCCCTTGCGCGTATCTTCCGCCGACGCGGCCGCCAGCATGTACAACTTCAGATTTTTCAGCGCGGAGCGATAGTCCTGTTGCAACTCCTGCGCCCTTGCAAGGCTCATATACGCGGGTCCCCACCACGGCGCCAGATCCACGGCGCCCTGATAGTGCTGCGCCGCGCGCGCGTAGTCGTCCGGGCCAGCCGCCTCCTCCACTGCAGCGTTGCCGCGTATCAGCTCGCGCCGAGCCTCCTCCGGAATCGCGGGCGCCGGCTTCAATGCCCGGCCTGCCCGGACAATCTGCTCGCGCAACGCGTCGTCCTTCGGCGTCTTGCCCAGGATGTCGAGCATCTGTGCGAATTCGGCACCCGAGGTCTGAGCGAATGCGCCGGTGGACACGGCACCGGTGGACACGGTCCACAGCAGCGCGAGCATGACACGAAGGATTTTCTGCATGGTGGCCTGCACTTCGGAGGATGGTCCGATCCCAGGGCAACGATCAGCGCTCGTGCGCGGGTTCGGACGTCCGTTCCCACTACAAATTGTTGGTCGCGTCCGCGGGCGCGTCAAGCACGCTACCTTAAGGGAGCGCCTAGCTCGCGCTGCCTGCAGGATCCGGCGTCCTGGCCTGTGCCATGCCCTCCGGCGACGCCGGAGGGGCGGGGCGGCTCGCCACGCCAGCGCGCAGGCGCTCCTCGATCAACAAAACGGGGCCCTCCGGGATTAGCCCGGAAAGGCCCCTGCGGTCTACGCAACGATTGCAGATCGCGTCGATGGCTCGCGTCGCCGCTACACGGTCGTTCGAATCCAGCCGTGGCGCGTGTTGCTCCGCCCGAAGGCCAACTCGTCGGCCAACCTCTTCAGCCGTGAAAATCTGTCCTCAGGCAGAGAAAGGGCGGGAACCACCGGCGTCGGGAAGCCGGGGCCCGTAAGCACGTTGTCCAGGATACCGCCGGGCTGAAGCTCCGGCGCGGTGGGATAGCTGGCCAGGTCGCCCTGTTTGTAACGGAACGTCGCCGCCGGAAGGCCGTAGAGCCGAGCCGAGTTCAGGCCGAGGATCTTGCGCTTCGCCCTGTGTGTCAGCTCCGGGTAGTTCCAGCGCTCGGCGATACTGTCGGGGATCTGGAAGCGCCACAGCGCCTCGATCTGCCATTGGGGTCCGCCGTACCACATCGAATCGGAACCGAAAACGATGTTGTTTTCTCCCATGTAGTACAGCAGTTGACCGATCAGATGCGCCCACACCGTCGGGAACGTGACGATCATCGAGGCCATTGTCGTGCCAAGCTCGGCGTAGACATTCGGGAGGCGCCGGGTGCTCGAGGGAGACGTAGACGACGGTTCCGCCCCAGCCACGTACTTGCCTCCTGCGATCTGGGCCAACTGAGTGGACCACCGGATGTTCGGAACGGTATGCCCGTCGCTGTCGGTCAGTGTGATCGGGTCCATCGCTCCCGCCAGATTCTCGATGTCCTGCAGCGACTGGAGCACCCAGAAGCTCGGTCGGATGCACGAGTGGTAGATGATCCAGTTGAAATGCGGCCAATCCGTGGCCACCTTGACCATGTCGTCCGGATTTCCCCAATTGGGCGTGTTGTTGACACCGCCGGGTTGCGTCATATTGGCCGACAGGCCTTTGTGGATGCAGATGTTGAAGAACCCGGGGTGGTTCTTCAGCATATGCTTGTTCCTGGCGATGATTTGATATGTTGGGTAGGCAATGGCCTCGTCGTCGAGCCGCCAGCGACCAAACGGCGTTCCGGGAGCGCTGCTGGCCGCCTGGGCGATGTTGTAGCCCTTCCACGAGTCCGGCTGCATGTTGTCGATTTGCCACTGCGTGTAGTCGCCGAACATCGGATCGTGGATGTTTCCAGGTCCGGGGTAGACCTGCCCGTGGGCCAGCGCCCGTGTCGACCCCGCCAGTCGATTGATGAAGTTCCGGCACTGTCCTGTTTGCCACCCGGTCAGAATCTCGTTGACCAGGTTGTCGTGGATATTGGTCGCCGGTCCCGGCACCCCTCCTCCAGGCGGTATGACAAGGGCGCCGTTCGCGTTGCTGATGATCGAGACGCTCGTCTGGGCCTCGAGATACATCCGCTTGATGTAGGAGCCGAGGTGGAATTCGCCGAGCAGGGTCGTCGGTGGCCCCGGGTTCGGAGGCGAGTCAGGGCCGAGTTGCGCCGGATTCCATGTCGACCAGGGACTACCCAGTTCGTCGACCCCAGCGGGGTTTCCGCCCCTGCCGTTGTATGGGTTGGCCGTGAAATGTCCAGCCGTGGACACGGGGCCCGGTCCCTGCGCAAGCGCTCTTAAGCCGTTCGGGCCGTTATTAGTGGACCGGACGATGTGGGTCTGATCGTCGAATACGAACAAATCCTTCGGCGGCCCGTTCTCATCGTGCGCTTCCGGCTCGAACAACTCGGCCTGGCTCACCTGGAAGTTGGCGCCATACACCTCGTTCATCGCCATGAACGACGCTGCTAAGCCACCCGTGGTCTCGAGGAACTGACGCCGCGTGATGCCGAGCTTTTTCGCAGCCTTGCCGGCGATCTCCTTGACCCGCGCCTCGACTTGCTTCTGCTTATCCGTCTGCGGATGGGGCATGTACTCGCCATTGGAGACCATACGGGTCGGCACTGGCGCCTGAAATGGCTCGGTTTCGGCCGGAGCGCACCGTTCCAGTTGCTCGTCGCTCAACCAGGCGTCTTCTTCGCGAGACCCCGGCACTCTTTCTACCTTCGACATTGTCTTCTCCTCTTGCGATTGTGCTAATCAGCGCGCTAGGACACGGCGTCCTCCTTGTCGTCGCGTGGGAGGTCATTCCCGATTACACGCTCAACGCGTTAACGCGCCGAAAATGATTTGCGCGGATCCGCCGGGTGCACGCTCCGCCACGCCCGCTCGGAAGGCAGGTTTCTCGAAGGCGACCGCATCAGATTGCGAGGAGCCCGGATGAGGACCTCGGAGCCCGTGCGTCCAACATGCTAGTGCTGGGCTCGTCGCTAGTCTTTCAAAATCATCCGATATCTATTGTGATCTTCCGCTGGCAGGAAACAACGGCGGGCGGTAATCGCGCGCCGGTGAGCCACGATGTCCATGTCATCGTGCGCAGACTGCGCGGCTCTGCTCCGGCACAACCGGACGGCTCGCCCCTCACTACAGCGCACGCAGGAACTCCAGAATCTTGGGCTCGTGCCATCGCCGCTTCGGTTCTGACGTACCGACATCGCACTTCGCCAACGCCTTTTAACGGCGACCTTCGGGCCAAAGCCGGCTCTCCAAAAACACGGGCCTTGCATATTTGCAGCGGTTTTCTGGTTGCGGGGGAAGGATTCGAACCTTCGACCTTCGGGTTATGAGGCCGTTTTTTTGGGCCTAAGATCGATTATGAATCAATCACTTACAGCGCTTGCTTCGTCCAAGTCAAGATGGCCGTATCCAACGCCTATA
>VBCK01000108.1 GCA_005882215.1 Betaproteobacteria bacterium
GCGCCTGAGCGATTCGGTCAGGTCGTGCCCATAGAAGATGTTGTCGCCGAGCACCAACGCCGCCGAGCCGCCCTGCAGGAACTCCCGCCCGATCAGGAACGCCTGCGCGAGGCCTTCGGGCCTTGCCTGGACCGCATACCGCAGGTTGATTCCCCACTGGCTGCCATCGCCCAGCAACTCGGAGAAGCGCGGCGTGTCCTGCGGCGTCGAAATCAGCAGGATGTCGCGGATACCCGCCAGCATCAGCGTCGTCAGCGGGTAGTACACCATCGGCTTGTCGTACACCGGCAGCAGCTGCTTGGAAAGCACCTGTGTGACCGGGTACAGCCGCGACCCGGAGCCCCCGGCCAGTACGATGCCACGCCGTACGGCACTCATGTCGGGCCCGGCCTGTCGCTTCCGTAGTGCAGCTCGATCCACTGCCGATAGCGGCCGTCGCGCACGGCCGCGACCCAGTCGGCATGGTCCAGGTACCAGCGGACCGTCTTGGAAAGCCCGCTTTCGAACGTTTCCTGCGGACGCCAGCCCAGCTCGCCCTGGACCTTGCTGGCATCGATCGCGTAGCGCCGGTCGTGCCCGGGGCGATCCTGCACGAACTCGATCTGCGACTCGTAGCCGCCGGCCCTGGGCCGCAGCGCCGCGAGCGCCGCGCAGATCGCGCGCACGACTTCGACGTTGCGCCGCTCGCAGCCGCCGCCGATGTTGTAGGTCTGCCCGATCCGCCCGCTCGCGAGCACGCGCTGGATCGCCGTGCAATGGTCGGTCACGTACAGCCAGTCGCGCACGTTCAGTCCGTCCCCGTAGACCGGAAGCGGCTTGCCTTCGAGCGCATTCAGGATCATCAGCGGAATCAGCTTTTCCGGGAACTGGTACGGTCCGTAGTTGTTGCCGCAGTTGGTCACCAGCGTGGGCAATCCGTAGGTCTGGTGCCAGGCCCGCACCAGGTGGTCGGAGGCGGCCTTGGACGCCGCATAGGGACTGTTGGGCGAATAGGCTCTCTGTTCGGAAAAGGCCGGATCCGTTTCCCGAAGCGATCCGTAGACCTCGTCGGTCGACACATGCAGGAAGCGGAAGCTGTCGCGCTGCGCGCCCGGCAGCGCGACCCAGTATTCCCGCGCGGCCTCGAGCAGCTCAAAGGTCCCGGTGAAATTGGTCTGGAGGAATTGCGCCGGACCGCGGATCGAACGATCGACGTGGCTCTCGGCAGCAAAGTGAACGATAGCGCGCGGTCGGTGTTCGGTCAGAACCCGCTGTAGCGCGGTCCGATCGCAGATATCGGCATGAACGAAATGAAAGCCCGACCTGCCCATCAGGTCCGCCAGGTTGCCCAGGTTGCCCGCATAGGTCAGCTTGTCCAGCACCACCGCAGCTTCGTGGCCGGACTCGAACCACTGGTGAACGAAGTTCGCTCCGATGAAGCCGGCGCCGCCGGTAACGAGGATCATCAGAGCGACACTCCGGCCGCGTTGCGCCGCAGGTCAGCCTCGACCATTTCGGCGCAGATTCGATCGAGCGGCATCGCCGGTTCCCAGCCCAGCGCTGCGCGCGCGCGGGCCGGGTTGCCGACCAGCTGTTCGGGCTCGACCGGACGGTACAGCGCGGGGTCGACCCGGATCACGGTACGTCCATTGTTGCGATCGACCGCCGTTTCATCCGGCCCGGTGCCCCGGAATTCGATTTCGATCCCCGCTGCACGAAACGCGATCGCGGCAAAGTCCCGGATCGAGGCGGTGCGCCCGGTCGCCAGCACGTAGGTCCCAGGCGACTCGGACTGCATCATCCGAACCATCGCCTCGACGTAATCGGGCGCGTAGCCCCAGTCACGCCGGGAGTCCAGCCGCCCCAGGCGCAAGCACTCGAGCTTGCCGAGCCGGATCTTGGCAACCGAATCGCTGATTTTGCGGGTGACGAACTCGCGGCTGCGCAGCGCCGACTCGTGGTTGTACAGGATGCCGCTGCAGCCGAACAGCCCATACGTATCGCGGTAGCTCACCGTCATCCAGTGCGCGTACACCTTGGCCGCTCCGTACGGGGTGCGCGGGCACAGCGGGGTGTCCTCGTCCTGCGGCGCCGAGCGTGGCATGCCGAACATCTCGGCGGAGGACGCCTGGAAGAAGCGGATCTTCGGGTCGAACTGCCGGATTGCCTCCAGCAACTGCAGCGGCGCGGCTCCCACCGCCTGCAATGTCAGCATCGGCTCTTCGAACGAAGCGCCCACCGAGCTCTGCGCGGCGAGGTTGTACACCTCGTCCGGATGGATGTCGGCCAGCAGAGTGCGCGCACGCTCCGCATCCAGCAGGTCGAAGGATTTCAGCGACAGGCGCTCGTGTTGAGCGATTGCCAGTTCTTCCAGGCGCCACAGGTTCGCCGAGGCCGATCGGCGCACGGTACCCACGACCCGATCGCCGCGTGCCAGCAGCCGCTTGGCAAGTAAGGCGCCGTCCTGGCCGGTCACACCGGTGATCAGCGCCGTCTTCATTCTCTCTGATCAGGGGCCGAATATCCATGCGCCCTGATCAGTGAATCTCGCTGGGCGGCCTCGAAATCGGCGTCGATCATTTCCTGCACCAGTTGCTCGAAGCCGATCCGTGGCGACCAGCCCAGCTTCGAGCGCGCCTTGCTTGCATCACCCACCAGGGCGTCGACCTCGCTTGGCCGCAGGTAGCGTGGATCGACGCGTACGATCACCTTGCCGCGCTCCAGCGGCGGCGCCGCGTCGAGGGTGCACGATTCGACCCGGCCGACCTGCTCGGCGCCCTGACCCTCCCAGGCGAGCCGGATGCCGAGCCGCGCGGTCGCCACATCGACGAATTCGCGCACGCTGCGACTCTGACCGGTGGCGATCACGTAGTCGTCGGGCCGCTCCTGCTGCAGCATCAGCCATTGCGCCTCGACGTAATCGCGCGCATGCCCCCAGTCCCGCCGGGCCTCCAGGTTTCCAAGATGCAGGCATTGCTGCATCCCGAGGCGGATCCGGGCGAGCGCGCGCGTGATCTTGCGCGTAACGAAGGTTTCGCCGCGCAACGGCGATTCGTGGTTGAACAAGATCCCGTTGCAGGCGTACAAGCCGTAGGCTTCGCGGTAATTGATCGTAATCCAGTGGGCGTATAGCTTGGCGACCCCGTAGGGGCTGCGCGGATGAAACGGGGTCGTTTCGCGCTGGGGGGTCTCGCGCACCAGCCCGTACAGCTCCGACGTCGAAGCCTGGTAGTAGCGGGTCTTGCGCTGCAGCCCGAGAATCCGGATCGCTTCCAGCAGCCGCAAAGCTCCCAGCGCGTCGGTGTTGCCCGTGTACTCGGGTTCCTCGAACGAAACGGCCACATGGCTTTGCGCAGCCAGGTTGTACAACTCGTCCGGCTGCACCTGTTCGATCACCCGGATCAGGCTGGTCGAGTCGGTCAAGTCCGCGTAGTGCAGCTCAAAGCGCGGGCCGGGTTCGTGGGGATCGTGAACGAGATGTTCGATCCGGCCGGTATTGAACATCGATGCGCGGCGCCGTATGCCGTGCACCTGGTAGCCCTTGTCGAGCAGAAACCTGGCCAGGTACGCGCCATCCTGCCCGGTGACGCCCGTGATCAATGCAACTTTCTGTTTCATTGGCATGACCGACGGCGTCCGACCGTCGCATTCGTTTACAACCTATTGTCGCACAGGGAAATCGGCCGCCTCGCAGGTCGTCTATGCTTGCACCTTGAGGGGAAATCGGCCCAGGCGTTGGGTCGCACCGCTATGAAGCTTGTACCGATCATCCTGTGTGGCGGCGCCGGAACGCGGCTTTGGCCTGTTTCACGCGAATCGATGCCCAAACCATTCATCCGGCTGGCCAACGGCCGCTCGCTGCTGCAGTCGACGGCCGAGCGCGTGATCGGGCTGGACGGGATCGTCCAGCTGGCCGTTGTCACCAATGTCGCCTACTCCTACAAGGTGGTCGAAGACCTGGCCGCGGCGAACCTGCCGCACCCGCTGACGCTGCTGCTCGAGCCCGAGGGACGCAATACGGGGCCGGCGATCGCGCTCGCAGCCCTGTGGGCCCGTCGCGAATACGGCGAGGACTGCATGCTGCTCGTGCTGCCCGCCGATCACCTGATTCAGGATCCGGCCGCGTTCCGGCAAGCGTGCGGCGGCGCGATCGATCTGGCCGCGACCGGCCGCCTGGTGACGTTCGGCATCACCCCCACCGGTCCCGATCCCGCGTTCGGGTATATCGAATGGGGCAAGGCGCTGCCGACCGCGCGCGCATTCGCCGTCGAGCGCTTCGTCGAGAAGCCCACGCGCGACGCCGCCCAGCAATACCTGCGAGCGGGTAACTTCGTCTGGAACTCGGGCATGTTCTGTTTCACGGCGCGCGCCTGCCTGGACGGACTGGGCGAACACGCACCGGACGTACTGAATGCCGCGCGCACTACTTTCGAGGCGGCCGGGACCACCCAAAGCGGAGCGGGCCAGATCACGTTCGATGCCGCAGCCTTCAAGGCCCAGCCGAATATCTCGATCGACTACGCGCTGATGGAGCGCGCCGGCAACGTCGGGCTGATCGCATGCGATATCGGCTGGAGCGACGTCGGATCGTGGAAGGCAGTGTCCGATGCCCACGCGCCCGACGAGCAGGGCAACGCGGCCGTCGGACCGGCTCTGCTGATGGGAAGCCGCAATACGTTCGTGCGGGCGCAGGACCGCTTCGTGGCGGCGCTGGGGGTCGAAAACCTGGTCGTCGTCGACACGCCCGACGCGCTGCTGGTGGCCCACAAGGATGCCAGTCAGCAGGTCAAGGACGTGGTCGCTCACCTGAAAAAGGCCGGCTCGTTGGTGGCAATCGAGCACGCAACCGTTCACCGCCCCTGGGGAAGCTACACGGTGCTGACCGAGGGCGACGGCTTCAAGGTCAAGCGCATCGAGGTCAAGCCCGGAGCGTCATTGTCGCTTCAGCTGCACCACAAACGCAGCGAGCACTGGGTCGTCATCTCGGGAACTGCGCACGTGACGCGCGGTGAAGAAACGGTGGAACTTGGCGCCAACCAGTCGACCTACATCCCGGTGGGAGTCAAGCACCGGCTGGCCAATCGGGGCACGGCGCCGCTGGAGATCGTCGAGGTGCAGTGCGGCAGCTACGTCGGCGAGGACGACATCGAGCGCTTCTCGGACGTGTACGGACGCGTCAAGGGCGAAGTGCGGGCCTGAACATGAATATCAAGTCGCACATCCGAACCGTGCCGCACTACCCGAGGCCGGGGATCATGTTTCGCGATATCACGACCCTGCTGAAGGACCCGGTCGGGTTCCGCGTGACGATCCAGGAGATCGCGAACCACTACCGCGGCGAGAAAA
>VBCK01000096.1 GCA_005882215.1 Betaproteobacteria bacterium
CCTCAGCCCGTCCGGCGTGTAGGTCCTGCCGCCTGCGGTGGGCAGTACCTCGGATAGCTTCAGGAACTCGCGCCGTCCGCTCAGCGACCCGTCGGCAGCGACGTCGAACAGCAGGATCCGCGAGGCGAACGACTCGGCCACGTACAACAGCTTGCCGTCGGGCGACAGCACCAGCCCGTTCGGCGAGTGCAGGTCGGAGGCGACCGTGCGCAGCTTGCGGTCGGCCGAGCGGTAGTAGATCCTGCCGACGATCGGGCGCGGCTCCCACGGCCCGGTGCCGCTCACGTAGACCCCGCCCTTGCCATCGAGCGCGAAATCATTGGGCTCGCGCAGCCGCTGGCCGGTTTCGTCGTTTTCCGCCGTTGCCAGCGTCTTGCCATCGAGCGAGATCGTCACCAGCTGCCGGCCGTCGAAGCAGGCCACCAGCAGGCCCTCCGGTACGCGCGCCAGGCCGGTCGGGCCGCAGCCATCGCGGTGCCAGACGATCCTGGCCGACGTCTGCTCGAGCCGCACGACGTTGTGGGCGGCATAGTCGACCAGGTACAGCGTGGCGCCGACGAAGATCGGCCCTTCCGGCGAGCGCACGTCACGCGAGATCACTTCGGGTCCCGCCTCGCGCGCTACGGCGGGCAAGCCCGCTGTGGCGCATAGCGCAAGCAGCACACCCGACCAGCCGGTCGTGCGCCGTACCTTCACTCGCGCGTTCGGCGCCCGGCTCACGGCTTGACGGTGCCGGCGTCGGCGACCCACTGGTCGACCCGCTGCGGGTGTGCACGGACGTAGGCGACCGCCTCGTCGTGATACGAGCTGTCCTTGGCGCGCAGCATCAGCGCCTCGAGCTCGGGAATCGTGAGCTTGAACTTCTTCAGGAACGCGGCGGCTCTCGGGAAATCGGCTTCGAATCCCTTGCGGGCCACCGCATGGATCGCTTCGGTGCTCCCGAGCGAGCCCTTGGGATCGGCCAGGTAGCGCACCGGGTAGCGCGCGAACATCCAGTGCGGCGACCAGGTCGTGACCACGATCCAATCCTTGCGCTTGATGGCCCGGTCCAGCGCGACGATCATGCCGGCGTCCGAAGCGCTGAGCAGCGAGTAGCCCGTCAGCGCGTAGTCGGCCAGCGCCCGTTCGGAAGCGCGCATCAAACCCGCGCCGGGGTCGATCCCCTGGATCCGGCCGTGCAGCCTGCTTCGGACCTCGGGCTTGCCAAGGTCCGGGATGCTGCTCACCTCGCTCTCAGGCACGTAATTCGGAACAGCCCAGCCGAGCCGGGCGTGGTCGTACAGAACGGCCAGATCCACCACGTCGCCCGACACCTTGTCCCAGTACGCCTTGTGCGTGGTCGGCAGCCAGGCCATCAGCATCACGTCCAGATTGCCGCGCGCGACCCCTGCGTACTGCAGGCCAATGTCGGTCATCACCAGTTCGACCCGGTAATCGAGCCGCTCCTCGAGCACTTGCCTGGCGATCTGGGTCACGGCCTCCGCATCGGACCACGCGGTCCAGCCGATCCGGATCGCGCTGCGATCGGCCGCCTGGGCGGCGCTGGCGGCGAGCGCGCCGAGTGCAGCGGCTAGCCACGCCGCACACGAGTGCGCGATCGTCCCGCCCGCCTTCGCGCGAGGCGCTTCGGCGGGCAAGCCCTCCGTAGCGCGGTTCCCCTCCGAAGCGCACCGCGCGAAGGAGGGCAGCGCGGAGGAGGGCCTCATATGTTGGAGTCCGGAAAGGCGGCCTTGCGCCGTGCGATGTAATCGTTCAAGGCTTCGTCGACCGCAGGGTCGATGGACGGGGCCTCGTATTCGGCCAGCATCTTCTTCCACACCGCGTTCGCGCGCTGCGCCAGGTCGCGCCCGCCCTCGGATTCCCATTGCTCGTAGCTGTTGTTGTCGGCGATCGGAGAGCGGTAAAACGCGTTCTCGAAATTGGCCTGCGTGTGGCTGCATCCCAGGAAGTGCTTCCCGGGCCCGACCTCGCGAATCGCCTCCAGCGCCTGGCCGTTCTCGGAAAGATCGATGCCCGCCAGCAGCGTGTGCATCATGCCGGCCTGGTCTGCGTCCATCACGAACTTCTCGTACCCCATTGCCAGGCCGCCTTCAAGCCACCCGGCCGTGTGCAGTACGAAGTTCACTCCGGCCAGGCAGGTCGGCAGCATCGTGTTGGCCGACTCGTACGCGGCCTGCGCGTCCGCGATCTTGGACGCGCACAAGCCGCCGCCGGAACGAAACGGCACGCCCAGCCGGCGCGCCAGCGCGGCCATCGAGTACAGCACCAGGGCCGGTTCCGGCGTGCCGAAAGTCGGCGCGCCCGACTGCATCGACAGCGACGAGGCGAAACTGCCGAGCACGACCGGGGTGCCGGGATTCACCAGTTGCACGAACGCCATCCCGGCCATCGCCTCGGCCAGGGTCTGCGCAGTGACTCCGGCAACCGTGACCGGCGCCATTGCGCCGGCCAGGATGAACGGCGTGATCAGACAAGCCTGGTTGTTGCGCGCATAGACCTTGGCTGCGCCGAGCATCGTGCCGTCGAAGGTCAACGGTGAATTGGCGTTGATCAGGCTCAGGATCACCGTGTTCGGTTTGCCGCTGACCGGATCCAGATAGCGGTCACCGAACGCGATCTTGGCCAGCTCGACCGTGTCGGCGGCGCGCTCGGGCGCGGTGACCGAGCCCATGAACGGCTTGTCGCTGTAGCGGATGTGTGAATACACCATGTCCAGGTGGCGCTTGTTGACCGGCAGGTCGACGGGCTCGCACACCGTGCCCCCGGAGTGGTGCAGCCACGGCGACAGGTAGGCCAGCCGGACAAAATTGCGGAAATCCTCGATCGTGCCGTAGCGGCGCCCGTGGTCCAGGCTGCGCACGAAGGGGCTCCCGTACGCGGGGGCGAACACGGTGCATCGGCCGCCGATGTGCACGTCGTGCTCGGGATTGCGCGCGTGCTGGACAAATTCGCGCGGCGCGCTGGCCTGGATCAGCTGGCGGCACATGCCGCGTGCGAAGCGCACCCGTTGACCCTGCACGTCGGCGCCGGCGGAGCGCCAGATCTGCAGCGCCTCCGGGTCGTCGCGAAACTCGACACCGATCTCGTGCAGGATCGTTTCCGCATTGCGCTCGATCAGCGCCAGGCCTTCCTCGTCCAGCACTTCGTAGTACGGGATCTTGCGCGTGATATACGGCACCGAGACGCTGCGGCGCGCCAGGCGCGCCGCGCGCTTGGCATCGCGGCCGCCCGGGCGGCGGGCGTGCGCAACTGTCGTGTCTTCGCTCATCGTGGTCCTCCGTTTCAAATGCGCATCGGTCAGCGTTGTGCGGTCCGATAGTTTGGGTGCTCGAACACGGGTACCTGCATCGGCTCCAGGGGCCTGCGTGCGCGGATCAGATCGGCCGCCTTCTCGGCGATCATGATCGTCGGCGCATTCAGGTTGCCGCTGACCACCGCCGGCATCACCGAGGCGTCGACCACCCGCAAGGCCTCGACCCCGCGCACGCGCAGCTCGCCGTCGACCACGGCCCGCGAATCGGAGCCCATCGCGCAGCTGCAAGACGGGTGGTACGCGCTTTCGGCGCGCGCCCGCGCGAAGGCATCCATCTGGGCGTCGGTGACCACGTCCGGCCCGGGCCGCAACTCCCTGCCGCGGAACGGGTCGAACGCATGCTGCGCCAGGATCTCGCGCGTCAAACGGACGGCGGCGCGCATCTCGGCTCGATCGCCTTCGGTCTGCAGGTAGTTGAACTGGATCGCGGGGTGCTGGCGCGGATCCGATGATCGCAGCCGCACAGAGCCTGAGCTGGTCGGCCGCATCGGCCCCACGTGTGCCTGGAAACCGTGCTGGTCGATTTTCTCCTTGCCGTCGTAGTCGGCCGCGATCGGCAGGAAGTGGTACTGCAGATCCGGGTGCCGCACTCCGGCACGGCTGCGGATGAAGCCGCCGGCTTCGAAATGATTGCTGGCGCCGGGCCCGGTGCTCGTCAGCAACCAGCGCAGGCCGACCGCCAGCTTGGCGAGCGGCTTCTGGGTCGAGTACAGCGACACCGGCTGCGTACACGCGTGCTGCACGTAGATCTCGATGTGGTCCTGCAGGTTGGCGCCGACGCCGGCAAGGTCCGCAATGACCGGCAGGTCGAGCCGGCGCAAGGCGTCGGCCTCGCCGACGCCGGACAGCATCAGGAGCTGCGGCGAATTGATCGCGCCGCCGCTCAGGATCACTTCGCGCCGGGCGCGCGCGAAGCGCACCGCGCCGCCGCGGGCGTATTCGACCCCGACCGCGCGCCGGCCTTCGAACACGACGCGCAGCGCCAGGCAGCGCGGCAGCACGCGCAGGTTGGGACGCCACATGGCCGGCCGGAGATAGGCGCGCATCGTGCTCCAGCGACGGCCGCGCAACGTGGTCTGGTCCATCGGGCCGAACCCTTCCTGCCGGAAGCCGTTCATGTCGCGCGTGTAGGCATAACCGGCCTGCTGGGCTGCTTCGACGAAGGCATGAAACAGCGGATTGCGCATCGAGGGCGTCGTGACCGCCAGCGGTCCGCCGGAGCCGTGGTAGTCGTCGGCTCCCTGCAAGCGGTTTTCGCAGCGCATGAAGTACGGCAGGCAGTGCGCGTACGACCAGTGCGCCAGTCCCGGCCGCTGCGCCCAGCCGTCGTAGTCGAACGCATGGCCCCGGATGTAGACCATTCCGTTGATCGACGAAGAGCCGCCCAGCACCCGGCCGCGCGGGCAATACATCCGGCGTCCGTCCATCGCGGGCTCGGGTTCGGTGTGGTAGTACCAGTTGTAGCGGTCGTTCGCGAGCGGCACCGAAAACGCCGCCGGCATCCGGATGAAAATGCTGTGATCGGGCCCTCCGGCCTCCAGCACGGCCAGCTGCACATCCGCGTCCTCGCTCAAGCGGTTGGCCAGCACGCAGCCGGCCGACCCGGCCCCGACGATCACGTAGTCGAATTCCTCGCTGGACCGCATCGAGGTGTCATCGCATTCAGTACGGGCAGGCGATGCGGCCGAGCTCGACGTACACGCTCTTGACCCGCGTGTAGTGCTCGACGGCGGCGTGCCCGTTTTCGTGACCGATACCGGATTGCTTGAAGCCGCCGAACGGAACTTCGACCGGCGTCACGTTGTAGTTGTTGATCCAGCACACGCCCGCGTCGATCCGGCCGATCACCCGGTGCCCGCGCGCCAGGTCGCGCGTGAAGACTCCCGCGGCCAGTCCATACGGCGTCGCGTTGGCACGCTGCACGACTTCGTCCTCCTCACGAAAGCGCAGCACCGACATCACCGGCCCGAAGATCTCCTCGCGGACGATCTCCATCTCGTCGCTGCAACCGACGAACACCGCGGGCTCGAGGAAGCAGCCGCGCGCCAGCCGCGGATCGGCCGGCCGGCGTCCGCCACAGGCCAGGTGCGCCCCGGCGCCAAGGCCCCGTTCGACGAACCCGAGCACGCGTTCCAGGTGTTCCCGGCTGATCAGCGCCCCGACCTGCGTGGAAGGATCGAGCGGATCACCCAGCTTCAGCCGGGCGACTCGCGCCAGCAGCTGCTCGACGAAGGCATCATGCACGGCCTCCTGCACGAACACGCGCGTGCCATTGGTGCACACCTCGCCCTGCGTGAAGAAGTTGGCCATCATCGCGCCCGCCACGGCCTGCTCCAGGTCGGCGTCGTCGAACACGATCATCGGTGACTTGCCGCCCAGTTCCATCGTGACACGCTTCAGCGTGGCCGCGGCATCGGCCATCACGCGCCGCCCCGTCGCGCATTCGCCGGTCAACGACACCTTGGCGATCGCCGGGTGCCGGGTCAGCAGCTGTCCGGTGCGCGCATCGCCCTGCACCACGTTGAAAACGCCATCCGGCACGCCGGCGTCGCGATAGATCTCGGCCAGCGCGCCCGCCGTGGTCGGCGTCAGCTCGGCCGGCTTGAAGATCATCGCGTTGCCGCAGGCGAGGGCGGGGGCCGACTTCCAGCACGCGATCTGCAGCGGATAGTTCCAGGCGCCGATCCCGGCGCAGATGCCGAGCGGCTCGCGCCGGGTGTACACGAACGCGTCGCGCAGCTCGTGATGGGCTCCGTGCAGCGTCGCAGCCAGTCCCGCGAAAAATTCGATGCAGTCGGCCGCGCTCGGCACGTCCACCGCCTCGGCCTCCTGGATCGGCTTGCCGGTGTCGATCACCTCCAGGCGCGCCAGCGCGCGTGCGCGCGCGCGCGCGATTGCGGCCGCCCGGTTCAGGATTCGGCCGCGTTCGCTGCCCGTCATCGCCGACCACTGGGCAAAGCCCCGCGCGGCGGCGGCAACTGCCTGCTCGACTTCGGCGGGCCCGGCCAGCTCGATGCCGCCGATGCGCTCGCCGGTGGCCGGGTTCAGGTTGTCCAGCACGACGCCCGACGTGCCCGGCACGAAGCGCCCGCCGATGAAGCTGCTGCAGTCGCTCACGGGCCGGACGGCTGGCGCCGGGCCATCAGGTTGCGCGCGCGCTCGCGCCAGCTGGCCTGCGGTTGCGCGGAGCTCGCGCCGAAGCTCTCGGTGATCCGGTCCAGGATGATCGCCAGCAGCACGACGCTCAGCCCGCTCTCGAAGCCCAGCCCGATGTCCAGCCGCTGAATGCTGGCCAGCACGTCGTTGCCGAGGCCTCCGGCACCGACCATCGACGCGATGATCACCATCGACAGCGCCATCATGATGGTCTGGTTCACGCCCGCCATGATCGAGGGCATCGCTCCCGGGATCTGCACCTTCAGCAGCAACTGGCGCGGCGTGCAGCCGAACGCGATGCCGGCTTCGACCTGCTCCTTGTTGACCTGCCGTATTCCGAGGTTGGTCAGGCGCACGGCAGGCGGCATCGCGAAGATCACGGTGGCCAGCACGCCTGGCACCTTGCCCAGGCCGAACAGCATCGCGGCCGGGATCAGGTAGACGAACGCGGGCATCGTCTGCATGAAGTCGAGCACCGGCCGCACCAGGGCCGCGACGCGGTCGCTGCGGGCCATCCAGATGCCCAGCGGAATGCCCAGCACCAGGCTGATCACGGCCGACGCCGTAATCAGCGCCAGCGTGCTCATGGTGGCGGGCCAGAATCCGGTCGCGATGATGACGAAGAACGAGGCCGCGCAGAACAGCCCGAATTTCCAGCCGACGCGCCACAGGCCGATGGCCGATATCGCACCGGCTACGGCCCAGTCCGGCAATGCGACCAGGACGGCCTCGATCGCCTCGGTGAAAGCGCCGATCACCTTGCCGAGGTTCTCCAGGGTCCCGTTGTCGTGGGCCAGCACGAAGTTCAGGAACTGGCTGACCCACTGGCCCAGCGGTAATGCGTCATGCATTGCGGGTCTCCTCATCGCACAGGTGCTCGAGCAGAATGGTCTGGGTCACGGCCCCCATGTAGATCCCCTTGCCGTCGATCACCGGGAACGGGTGCGGATTTCTGGCGACCTGCCCCAGAACCTCGCGAAACGGACTGGCGCCGGCCAGTGCGGGCA
Source organism: Betaproteobacteria bacterium (assembly GCA_005882215.1). GTDB lineage: Bacteria > Pseudomonadota > Gammaproteobacteria > Burkholderiales > Burkholderiaceae_F > VBCK01. The sequence continues at coordinate 7,477 of VBCK01000096.1, forward strand.
CGTGATCAAGCAAGGCACCGGCCAGATCGGGCCGGCTCTGGCCCAGGCAGCGCAGCAGCGAATCGATCGATACCACGCCGATCAGGCGGTGCGCTGGATCCACCAGGAAGCCGTAGTGGCGCTTGATCGACCGCAGGTGCTCGATGGCCGCGCCGAATTCGTCCGGGATATTGCTGGGCACCGGGAAGATGGGCACCTGGTCGGTGCGGGCAATATCGCCGACCGTCAGGTGGCGCGTCAGATCGACCCCCCGGAAAAACGCCCGCACGTAGTCGGTGGCAGGATTGCGCGCGATTTCGTGCGGATCCCCGACCTGCACCACGCTGCCGCCCTCCATGATGGCGATGCGGTCGCCGATACGGAACGCCTCGTCCAGATCGTGCGAAACGAACACGATGGTGCGCTTGTGGTCGCGCTGCAGATCCAGCAGCACATGCTGCATTTCGTGCCGCTTGAGCGGATCGAGCGCAGAAAACGCCTCGTCCATCAGCATCAGGGACGGATCGACCGCCAGGGCGCGCGCCAGCCCGACCCGCTGCTGCATGCCGCCCGACAGTTCGGACGGATGCTTGCGCGCAAAGGCGGTCAAGCCGACCTGCTCGAGCACCTGCAGGGCGCGCTTTTCGCGCTGGGCCTTGTCGATCCCGGCCACCTCGAGACCGAACGCAGCGTTGTCCAGCACGGTGCGATGCGGCATCAGCGCAAACGACTGGAACACCATGCTCATGTCGCGCCGGCGCAGATCGATCAGCTGCCGGCGGTCCATCGATGCCACGTTCTGCCCGTCGACCAGCACCTCGCCCGAAGTCGGCTCCAGCAGGCGATTCAGCAGGCGGATCAACGTCGACTTTCCCGAACCGGACAGGCCCATGATCACGAAGATCTCGCCGGAACGGATCTCGAAGGAGGCATCCTGCACGCCGACGATCTGACCGGTGCACCGGAAGATCTCGTCCTTGTGCAGGCCCTGCTCCAGCATCTGCAGCGCAACGGCCGGCCGATTGCCGAACACCTTGACCAGGTTGCGCACGACGATCTTGGCCGGTGCGCAGTTCTCCCCTGTTCCGCCTGCGGCAGAGGGGCCGGGGGTGAGGGCAGCGTCCATCCGGATGTCAGTGGGTGCCACCGACCGAATACAGGCCGACGACCCCGAGCACGATCAGCACGATGCTGCCGATCTTCAATAAGCTGGCGCTTTCGCGCAGCAGCAGGATCCCGATCGCCGCGACCAGGATCAGGCCGAGCGCCGACCAGATGGCGTATGCGACGCTGACGTCGATCGTTCGCAGCGCGAAGTTAAGGCAGGTAAAGGAGGCGCCATAGAACAGGAACAGCAGCACCGACGGCAAAGAATCCGTGAATCCGTGCGAGAGCTTCATCGAAACGGTGCCGGCCACTTCGAGCACGATGGCGGCCGCCAGAAACATCCAGTCGGCGGCCATGGAACTAGTATGGCCCCGCGCCCTCGGCCCCTGGACGGTCATCCGTCCGCGGCCGAAGGCAGGGTGAGGGTCGTGTGCGACGGCAGAGGCACTTGGGCCCTGATGCGCCGGCGCAAGACGGCAGGGACAGGCTCGCGCCTGGCGGTGCGCTTTGACCTGTGGCGGCGGCTGGCTGCATCTTCCTCCCACGGAATCGCCGGTGACTCGTCCGGATTATTTGAATTAACCATAGCGCCGGTACCCATACCAGCCTGTTCTACATGCGACATCGATCGTAGCGCGCGGGACACCCGCTGCGCTCGACGGAATCGGCGACACCAAACGGTGTGCGCGGCGTGCGGCGGACCTGAAATCGGCAAACCAGCGCCCCGCCCGGGTGATTCAGCGCCGGTGCGGCTCGCTGGCGGCGGCGGCATCCTCGCGGCATTGCCGCTGCAGTGCCGCCCAGCCGTCGGCTCCCAGGCGCTGCATCGTGGCGATGTTGGCCTGGAAGATCGCCTCGGCCTGCGGGAAGGCGGCCACGGCGCGGTCGATGCTGTCCTCGCGGATCAGGTGCAGCGTCGGATAGGGTGATCGGTTCGTGGCGTTGCTCACGTCATCCGGCGCGCTGCCCGCAAACCGGTACTGCGGATGGAAGCTCGCTACCTGAATCACACCCTCGAGGCCCAACGACCGGACGGCGCCCTCGGCCGACTCGAGGAAATCGTTGTAGTCGCCGAAGTCGGTCAGCACCCACGGGTGGATGAGCAGCGTGGTTTCGATCGACACCTCCAAGACCTTGGCCAGGCAGTCGAGCTCGTCGATCAGGCAGGCCAGCAACGCCTCGGGATCGGTGGCGTTGCTCACCACGTAGCGCACCCGCCCCTTTGCCTGCGGTGCCTTGGCAAAAGGGCACAAGTTCAGCCCGATCACGGCACGGTCCACCCAGGCGCGGGTTTGCGCGATCACGATGTCAATCATCGGCGTCTGCGTCCGGGTTGCAGGAACGAACTGTCGATGTGGATGGCTCAGGCCGCTAGGATATATGCACCGCCTTTGGCGATTGCACTCCTGCAGGCGGATCGCGAGTGAACGCGTTGGCAGCGTCGCATTCTGGCATCGGCGGGTCGTGCCGGCAGGGCTGCCGGGCTGCCCGCAAATCTATGATGCCCGGCAGTGGCCGGCGTCATTGGCCACCAGAGCGGCCGGCGAGCGTCGGCGCGGAATCGGAAACCTGGCATGGCACAGTTCGACAAGCTGTTCGAGCCGCTGAAGATCCGCAACGTGGTGATCCGCAACCGGATCGTCAGCACCGGACACGCCGAGGTCTATTCCGACGCGGGTCTTCCGTCCGAGCGACAGATCCGATATCACGCGGAGAAGGCGCGCGGCGGCATCGGCCTGACGATCTGCGGCGGCTCCTCGTCGGTCTCGATCGACAGTCCGAGCGCGGCATGGAACGGACTGGACGTCAGCCACGACCGGATCGTTCCGCACCTGAGCCGCTTCGCCGAGGCCGTCCATGAGCACGGCGCCGCCCTGATGATCCAGCTCACCCACATGGGGCGGCGAAGTCGCTGGGATATCCAGAACTGGCCGCACCTGGTGTCGCCCAGCGGGATTGGCGAGCCGGTGCACCGGTCCAGCTGCAAAACGATGGAGATCGAGGATATCGAGCGGATCGTGCGCGACTTCGGCCAGGCAGTGCGCCGTTGCAAGGAAGCGGGTCTGGACGGCGCCGAGATCTCGGCTGCCCACCAGCACCTGATCGACCAGTTCTGGTCGCCCCGGACCAACAAGCGGGCCGATCGCTATGGCGGCAGCTTCGAGAACCGGCTTCGGTTCGGCGTGCAGATCTTCGAGGAGATCCGGCGCGTGGTCGGCGACGACTTCGTGGTGGGGATCCGGATGTGCGGCGACGAGTTCCATCCGGACGGCCTGGACCAGGCCGAACTGCTGAAGATTGCGCGCTTCCACGCAGAACACGGGCTGGTCGACTTCATCGACGTGATCGGGTCCGGCGCCGACACGCATGCGATGATGGCCAACATCGTGCCGAACATGGCGTATCCGCCGGAGCCGTTCCTGTACCTGGCTTCGCGGATCAAGTCCGAAGTCGACGTGCCGGTGATGCACGCGCAGAACATCAAGGACCCGGTGTCGGCGGCGCGGATCGTCTCCGAAGGGCACGTGGACCTGATCGGGATGACGCGCGCCCATATCGCGGATCCGCACCTGGTCAACAAGCTGCGCGAGGGGCGGTCCGACGAGATCCGCCAGTGCGTCGGCGCCAACTACTGCATCGATCGCAACTATCGGGGCGCCGACGTGCTGTGCATCCAGAATGCGGCCACCGGGCGCGAGCGCTCCATCCCGCACATCGTGCCGCGGGCTGCCCGCAGCCTGCGGGTGGTCGTGGTGGGCGGCGGCCCGGCCGGCATGGAAGCGGCGCGCGTGTGCGCACAGCGCGGCCACTCGGTGACGCTGTTCGAGAAGGCGCCCGCCCTCGGCGGCCAGATCACGCTGGCAGCGCGCGCTCCCGCGCGCGATCAGATGGCCGGGATCACGCGCTGGCTGTCGATGGAGCTGCAGCGCTTGAGAATCGATCTGCGGCTGGGCCGTGCGGCCGATCTGCAGTCGGTGCGCGCGCTGGCGCCGCAGGTGGTCGTGGTCGCGACCGGCGGCGAACCGGACCTGGCCGGGCAGCCGCTGTGGCGCGCGCACGAAGGCAACGTGGTGTCGAGCCACGCGCTGCTGGCCGGCGCAGTGCAGCCGGCCGCCAGCGTGCTGCTGTACGACCGGCACGGCGGTTACGCCGGGTCGACCTGCGCCGACTTCCTGGCGCAGCGGGGATGCCTGGTGGAGATCGTGACTCCCGATCTGATGGTGGCCGAGGATCTGGGCGGCACCACCCGCCCGGTCTATCTGAAGCGCTTCTACGAGAAGGACGTGATTCTGACCGTGAACCTTTCGCTGCATGAGGTGTACCGGGAGGGCGGACGGCTGGTGGCGGTGCTGCGCAACGAGTTCACGGAGCAGGCCGAAGAGCGCGCGGTCGACCAGGTCGTGGCGGAAAACGGCGTGCGCCCGGTCGAGTCGCTGTACTTCGAGCTCAAGCCCCTGAGCCGCAACCGCGGCCAGATCGACCTGGAGTGCCTGTCGAACGGGCGGCCGCAGCCGGAGCCGCGCGAGGACGGCGAATTCGTGCTGTATCGGATCGGCGATTGCGTTTCGCCGCGCGACATCCACGCGGCCATTTACGACGCGATCCGGCTGTGCAAGGACGTGTGAGCGAGACCGATGTCACCTGAGCGGCTTCCCGGCCTGCTGCTGGTCGCGTCGCTGGCGGCGGCGCTGGCGAGCGGCCTGTGGCGAGCCCGCCGCTGGCGCGCCGGGCGCCCCGCCGACGTGGATCTGATGCGCGGCCTGGCTGCGTTGCCGAAGCGCTACCTGGTCGATGTGCACGCGGTGGTGTTGCGCGATCCGCCGGGGCCACGCGAGCCGCGCGCCGGCGGGGGCGCCAGCGCGCGGATGCATGTGCTGACCGCCGGCGGGCTGGTGCTCGCCACGCCGCTGGCCTTGCTGCAGGGCCTGACCCCGCTGCGCGGACCGTGGCTCGCGGTGGGGCTGCTGGCGGCCCTGGCGATGATGGCGGCCGGGGTCGCGCTGGTGGCGTGGCGCCGCTGGCCTGCGCGTCCGGCGAGACTCTCGGGGGGCGCATTCGACACCTTGCCATGGGCCCTGGGCGGATTCGTCGCGTTCCTGCTGCGCGCAACCTGCGCGGACCTGGGTGTCGGGCCGCCGGTTCGGTGGACCGCGTTGCCCGACCTCGGACTGGCTGCGTTGGGCGTCTGGGCGTGCGCCGAGATTTTCACCGGCGTGGGGTGGGGACCGATGCGGCACGCGCTGGCCGGGGCGCTGCACCTGGCCTTTCATCCGCGACCGGCCCGTTTCGACAAGGCCCACATCGATGCGGCGCTGCGGCCGCTGGCGCTGGACTCGCCCAGGCTGGGCGTGCAGTCCGCTCGGGATTTTCGCTGGAACGAGCTGCTGGGCTTCGACGCCTGTGTGCAATGCGGGCGCTGCGAGGCTGCTTGTCCCGCTTTCGCGGCCGGACAGCCGTTGAACCCGAAGACGCTGATTCGGGATCTGGCCTCGGCGGCTACCCACGGCACGCTGATCGGATCGGGTGCGATCGTCGAGGCCGACACGCTGTGGGCCTGCACGACCTGCCGCGCCTGCGTCAGCGAATGCCCGATGATGATCGAGCACGTCGATGCGGTGGTCGACCTGCGCCGGTTCCAGACGCTGGAGCTCGGGGCCACGCCGGGCAAGGCAGTACAGGCGCTGCAGGAGCTGCGCGCGACCGACACGGTCTGCGGCCGCAGCACCGCGAGCCGGCTCGACTGGGCGGCCGACCTGAAGCTGCGGCTTCTGGCGCCCGGCGCATCGTGCGACGTGCTGCTGTGGCTGGGCGAGGCGGCTTTCGATCTGCGCGGCCAGCGCACGCTGCGTGCTCTGGTTCAAGTGCTGCAGCGGGCCGCGGTCGACTTCGCGGTGCTGGGCGCCGACGAGCTCGACTGCGGCGACCTCGCGCGCCGGCTCGGTGACGAGGCGACCTTTGCGGAGCTCGCGCGCCGCAATGTCGAGACGCTGGCAAAGCGACGCTTTGCTCGTATCCTCACGGCCGATCCGCACGTGCTGCACGCCTTGCGCAACGAATACCCGGCTTTCGGCGGGCGCTACGAGGTCTGGCATCACTCGGCTTACCTGCTCGAGCTGGTGCGGTCCGGCCGGCTGCCGGTCCGGGGTGCTGCGCTGGACGGCGCCTTGACCTTTCACGATCCGTGCTACCTGGGGCGATACAACGGCGACATCGAATCGCCGCGCCAGCTGCTGCAGGCAATCGGCATCGTCCCGGTCGAAATGAAGCGCTCGGGCATGCGCTCCAGCTGCTGCGGCTGGGGCGGGGGCGCCGCGTTCACCGACGTGCCGGGCAAGCGGCGCATCCCGGACGTGCGGATCGAGCACGCGCGCGAGGTCGCAGCGCAGGTCGTGGCCGTCGCATGTCCGAACTGCGCCGTGATGCTGGAGGGCGTCGTCGCCCCGCGGCCGGCCGTTCTGGATCTGGCCGAGCTGGTGCAGCGGGCGGTGCAGGAAGCCGAACGGCCGGCTGCGCAGGAGGTCGCATGATCCGCCGCAGCGCGCGGCGGCCACGTCGCGAAGCGGGAGTGGTTCGGCGTGACCCACGCTCGGAGCGAGAGTCGGACGCGCCCCCGCAAGCAGGCCCGGCCGCGCCAACGCCCGGGCGGACGCCCGGCCAGCGCCCCGAACTCGCACCGGTCATCATCGATCAGCCTGAAGCGATTGTGATCGCGGTGCCGGATCTGGACCGCGGCCGGCTCACCGCGCTGGATCGGGACCTGATCGGCGCGGCGCGCGTGCTGGCCGATGCCCGGCGCGGCGCCGTGCTGGTGGTCGCGCCTTCCGACTGCGCGGACGATCTGGGCAGCGCCGGTGCCGATCGCGTGGTCCGATACGCGACGCCTGCAATGGGAACCTACCTGCCTGCGGTGCTGGCGCCGGCACTGATCGGGCTGGCGGACCGTCTCACGGCGAGCCACCTGCTGTTTGCCGACGGGCCCGCTGCGGGCGGCGATCTCGGGCGGCGCGTCGCGGCTCGGCTCGGCGTGCGCCCCGCTGTTCACGTGACGTCGTTGACGGCAGGCGAAGCCGTTTGCCGGGCCGACCCCGGTCGCTGCGAGATCGTGCGCGCGCCGCCGCGCGTGCTGCTGATCGAGGCCGGCTGCGCCGAGGCAGTGACCGGCGCGCCTCATCAGGCAAAGCCACTGTCGGAACTGGTGCTGGGCCGCGAACCGGCGATCATCGATCTGGGCCCGGTCCAGGTCGATCGCAGCGCGGTGCCACTGGTCGAGGCCGAGCTGATCGTCAGCGCCGGGGCCGGAGTCTCGGACTGGGCCGCGTTTCATCGCCTCGCGTCCGAGCTTGGTGCCGCCGAAGGGGCCAGTCGGGTCGTCTGCGATCTGGGTCACCTGGCGCGTGACCGTCAGATCGGGGCTTCGGGCGCGGTGGTTGAGCCGCGCGGCTATCTGGCGTTCGGAATCTCGGGCGCGCCGCAGCATCTGCAGGGAATCGCGCGTTGCGAACGGGTCGTGGCGGTGAACGCGGATCCGCACGCGCCGATGATGCAGCGCGCCGATCTGGCGATCGTCGCGGACGCGCAGCAGGTGATGCCGGCCCTGACGGATCTGATCGGACGGGAAAAGCGACGTGCCTGAAATCGCGGTCCTGCTATCGGTCGGCCGCCATCCGGCCAGCGGACGCGCGCGCCGTGCCGACCTGGACGCCCGCGCGCTGGAGCTTGCGTTGGGACTGGCCGATGTCGCGCGCATACACGCGATCCACGCCGGCGATCCGGGCGAGCCGGCGCTGCGCGAGTACCTGGGGATGGGAATCGGCTCGATGACGGTGCTGGCGTCCGAAGGCGACGTCTCCGGGGCCCTGGCCGATCATCTGAAGCAATTGCGTCCGGCCGTGGTGCTGACCGGCGGCCGCGCCGAGTGGGGCGAAGCCAGCGGCATGTTGCCTTACCTGATCGCGCAGGCCCTCGACTCGCCGTTGATCTGCGATGCCGTATCGATCGCGCTGCGTGGTGACGCGGCCCGCGTGGTCCAGGCCTTGCCGCGGGGCGGGCGGCGTGCGCTGCGCGTTGCGCTGCCGATCACGCTGACGGTCGAGCGGTCCGGGCCCCAGCCGCGGATGAGCGCATTCGGCCCCGGTCGGCGCGGGCTCATCCGGGCGGTTGCCGTCGATTCGCCGTCCTCTGCGCCGGCCATTCCGGCCGACTGGCTTCAGCGGCCGGCCCGGGTTCGACCCCGCCGGCTGCAGCGCGTACAGGGCAGTGCCGCCGAACGGCTGCGCAACATACAGTCGGTGCGCGCAGTCTCCGGCACGCGACTGCTCGAGGCAGACCCCGTGCAGGCCGCCCGGGCCATCTGGCAGTATCTGCTGGAGCAGGGCCTGGCCGAGGCGGCACCAGCGGCCGATCCCTCGTCCAGGACGGACGCCGCAGATCGGCCTGGAGCGCCCGGGATCTGAGTAATAATGGTTGCGGAACGAGACCCGGACCATCCCGGGCGATGTTTTTGGAGAGAGGCCGTGAAGCAGCCGGTTGGTTCGAAACGCGCGACGACGCGCTTCGGGTTTCTGACGCTTGCCAACTATTCCTTGATCGCGCTGGCCAACGCAATGGAGCCGTTGCGGATGGCCAACCGGGTCGGGCAGGGGAGCCTGTACGACTGGACCGTGCTGACGCTGGATGGAAGGCCTGCAGTGGCCAGCAACGGGCTGAGCATCGCGCCGACCCGCGCTCTGGCCGAAGCCGGGCCGATCGACGTGCTGTTCGTGTGCGGCGGCGTGGATGTGCGCGACGCGGTGGACCAGCGGCTGCAGTCGGCGCTGCGCGAGGCGGCGCGACGGGGCGTCGCGCTGGGCGGACTGTGCACGGGCACCTACGCGCTGGCTCACGCCGGTGTGATCGACGGCTACCGATGCGCGATCCACTGGGAGAACATGTCGGCGATCCGGGAGGAGTTCCCGCGCACGACGTTCACGCCGGAGCTGTTCGTTATCGACCGCGACCGTTTCACCTGTTCCGGCGGCATTGCGCCGATCGACATGATGTTGAATCTGATTCGCGAGCGGCACGGCAAGGAAGTGGCGACCGCGATCTGCGAGCAGTTCATCCTGGACCGGATGCGCGACGCCAAGGACCAGCAGCACATCCCGCTGCAGGCGCAGGTCGGCGCCCACAACCAGATACTGATCAAGGCTGCCACGCTGATGGAGGCCAACGTCGAGGAGCCGCTCGCGCTCGAAGAGCTGGCCTCGTACGTGGGGGTGTCGCGCCGTCAGCTGGAGCGCTTGTTCAAACGCTACCTGGGCCGGGTGCCGACGCGCTACTACCTGGAGCTGAGGTTGCGCCGCGCGCGCGAGTTGCTGTTGCAAACCGACCTGTCGGTGATGGACATCACGGTCGCATGCGGCTTCCAGTCGCCGCCGCACTTCTCCAAGTGCTACCGGGGCCTGTTCGGTTACCCGCCCAGCATGGAGCGCCGGCGCGTGCGGGCCGGCCCCCACGCCGTCAATTGACTGGCAACCCTCAGCGCCGTCCCGGGCACTCAGCGGGCCGGAGTGTGACCGGGTGCGGTTCCGCTCGCGTTACGCCCTTCGCCATGCCGGGGGCTAGTGCGTGCAGTGACCTCGCTCCACCGCACCCGGTCGCTCCGGCCCGCTCAGCCCCCTCCCCGAGCGGGAGGAGGGCCGGCTGACGGACTACTTTGGCGCGCCTGGGCTACAAGCCGAGCACGACGATCGCATCGGTGCCGATCGCCTTCACCGGGCTGAAGAAGAAGAGCATCGACGTGTTCCTGGGCTATTGGAACCCGAGCATGATCCCGATCATCGAGCCTTTCCTGAAGGACAAGGCTTTCCAGGTGCTGCAGGCCCCGAACCTGGCGGGCGCCAAGTACACGCTGGCGGTTCCGACCTTCGTGGCCGATGCCGGCCTGAAGGACTTTGCCGACATCGCGCGCTTCCGCAAGGAGTTGGACGGCAAGATCTTCGGGATCGAGCCGGGCAACGACGGCAACGCGCTGATCCAGAAGATGATCGACGCGAACCGGTTCGGCCTGGCCGGTTTCCGTCTGGTCGAATCGAGCGAGGCTGGGATGCTGATCGAGGTGCAGCGGGCCATCGACCGGCACAAGTTCATCGTGTTCCTCGGATGGGAACCGCACCCGATGAACGAGAAATTCAAGATGACCTACCTGTCGGGCGGCGACGGCGTGTTTGGACCGAACTATGGAGGCGCTGCCGTCTATACGGCCGTGGCCAACGGCTACCTGGAGCGGTGCCCGAACGTCGGCACGCTGATCCGGAACCTGAAGTTCGGCCTGTCGATGGAAAGCCAGGTCATGGCGCCGATCCTGCAGAAGCGCGATCCGGTGGCGTCGGCCCTGGACTGGCTGCGCGCCAATCCCGCCGTGCTGGCGGATTGGCTGAAGGGCGTGCAGAGCTTCGACGGCAAGGACGGCGCAGGGGCGGTTCGCGCGTACCTCGGGATCCACTGATGACGTTTCGTTTTTGCAAATCCAACTAAGGTTCGCGCGTCTTGGCCATCAGCGTTCTGGAGCTGTTCAGGATCGGCATCGGGCCGTCCAGCTCGCACACGGTCGGTCCGATGCGTGCGGCGCTGCAGTTCGCGGGCACCCTGCGCGAGGCCGGGCTGCTGGGAAGCACGCGAGGCGTGCTGGTGCAGTTGTACGGGTCGCTGGGGGCGACGGGGCGCGGCCACGGCTCGGACCGCGCCGTGATGCTCGGTCTGGAAGGCGAGGAGCCGGAGCGGATCGACCCGGACATGATCGAAACCCGCGTGGCGCGGATTCGCGAGCGTGGCACACTGGATCTGCTGGGGCAGCACCCGATTGCCTTTTCGGAGCGCGAGCACCTGGTGTTTCACCGGCGCCAGAGCCTGCCGTTTCATCCGAACGGGATGCGCTTTGCGGCGTTGGGCGCGACCGGCGAGGAGCTCGTCGCGAAGCAGTACTACTCGATCGGCGGCGGCTTCGTGGTGGACGAGCGCGCGGCCGGCGCCGACCGGATCCGCGAGGACGACCGGACGCTGCCGCACCCGTTCCGCAGCGGGGCCGAGCTGCTCGAGCGCTGCCGCAGCCAGGGCGTCGCGATCAGCCGGCTGATGATCGAGAACGAAACCGCGTGGCGTCCCGAGTCCGAGACGCACGCCGGGCTGGCGCGCATCTGGCAGGCGATGCAGGACTGCGTGCGGCGCGGCTGCAGCCGCGAAGGCGTGCTGCCGGGTGGGATCAAGCTGCGCCGGCGCGCGGCCGAGCTGCATCGACAGTTGTCGGCGGCGCCCGAGGCGGCCTTGCGTGACCCGCTGACGATCCTGGACTGGGTGAACCTGTACGCGCTCGCGGTCAACGAGGAAAACGCCGCCGGCGGCCGCGTGGTGACCGCTCCGACCAACGGTGCAGCCGGGATCGTCCCGGCCGTGCTGCATTACTACGACCGCTTCATTCCCGGGGCCGACCAGAACGGAGCGGTGCGCTTCCTGCTGACCGCCGGCGCGATCGGCATCCTGTACAAGCAGAACGCGTCGATCTCGGGGGCCGAGGTCGGATGCCAGGGGGAAGTCGGGGTGGCCTGCTCGATGGCCGCCGGCGCGCTGGCCGAGGTGCTGGGCGGCACGCCCGAGCAGGTCGAAAACGCAGCCGAAATCGGCATGGAACACAACCTGGGGCTGACCTGCGATCCGGTCGGCGGCCTGGTGCAGGTGCCCTGCATCGAGCGCAACGCGATGGGCTCGGTGAAGGCGATCAATGCCGCGCGGATGGCCTTGCGCGGCGACGGCACCCACTTCGTGTCGCTGGACAAGGTGATCAAGACGATGCGCGACACCGGCGCCGACATGAAGGACAAGTACAAGGAGACCTCGCGCGGGGGCCTGGCCGTCAACGTGATCGAGTGTTGACCGAGTCGGGACGCTCGATGAGCCGGTATTCGATTTTTTCGCTGGCCCGCAACGCGCTGAGCGGTCACCAGAACTGGCCGCAGGCCTGGCGCAGCCCGCCGCCGAAGCGCGAATACGACGTGCTGATCATCGGCGGCGGCGGCCACGGGCTGGCCACGGCCTATTACCTGGCCAAACTGCACGGCGTGCGCAACGTGGCCGTGCTCGAAAAGGGCTGGCTCGGCGGCGGCAACACGGCGCGCAATACGACGATCGTGCGCTCCAACTACCTGTGGGACGAGTCGACCCACCTGTACGAGCACGCGATGAAGTTGTGGGAGGGGCTGTCGCGGGAGTTGAACTTCAATGTGATGTTCAGCCAGCGCGGCGTGCTGAACCTCGGGCACTCGCTGCAGGACATGCGCGACATCAGGCGCCGCGTTCACGCGAACCGCTTGAACGGCGTCGACGGCGAGGTGCTGGATGCCGCGCAGGTCAAGCAGCTGGTTCCGATCATCAACGATTCACCCACTGCGCGCTATCCGGTCCTGGGAGCCTCGTTTCAGCCGCGCGCCGGCATCGCGCGCCACGACGCGGTCGCGTGGGGCTTCGCGCGCGCGGCCGACGCGTACGGCGTCGACATCATCCAGCAGTGCGAGGTCACCGCAATCCGCCGCGACGGCGCGCGGGTCGTGGGCGTGGACACCACGCGCGGGCCCATCGCGGCGCGCAAGATCGGGGTCGTCGCGGCCGGGCACTCCAGCGTGGTCGCCGCGATGGCCGGCCTCCGACTGCCGCTGCAGAGCCACCCGCTGCAGGCGTTCGTGTCGGAGCCGATCAAGCCGGTGCTGCACACGGTGGTGATGTCCAACGCGGTGCACGCCTACGTGAGCCAGAGCGACAAGGGCGACCTGGTGATCGGCGCCGGGATCGACGCCTATACCGGCTACGGCCAGCGCGGCAGCTTTCACACGATCGAGCACGCGGTGGAGGCGATCGTCGAGATGTTTCCGGGTTTCTCGCGCGTGCGGATGAACCGCCAGTGGGGCGGGATCGTGGACGTCTGCCCCGATGCGTGCCCGATCATCGGCACCACCGCCGTCCAGGGGCTGTACCTGAACTGCGGCTGGGGCACCGGCGGCTTCAAGGCAACGCCCGGATCGGGCTGGGTGTTCGCGTACACGATCGCGCAGGATCGCCCGCACGAGTTGAACGCGCCATTTTCGCTGGAGCGCTTCGCAACCGGCCACCTGATCGACGAGCATGGCGCGGCCGCGGTCGCTCACTGAGCTACGGTAGGGAGTCAGGATGTTGCTTATCGAATGCCCCTGGTGCGGCCCGCGCGAGGACAGCGAATTCACCTACGGCGGGCAGGCGCACATCGTGCGTCCAAGCCCGGCCGAGTCGGCCAGCGACGCGCACTGGGCCGAGTACCTGTTCATGCGGACCAACCCGCGCGGCCTGCACCGCGAGCAATGGCAGCACTCGGCCGGTTGCCGTCAGTGGTTCAACGTGGAGCGCGACACCGTCAGCTATCGGATCCTGCGCGTGTACCGGTGCGCAGAACCGGCCTCGACTGACCCGCAATGAGCCAGCCGTTTCGCACCACCGGCGGCGCGCTGATCGAGCCGTCCGAGCCGCTCGCGTTCCGCTTCAATGGCCGGGCGCTGCGGGGCGTGCGAGGCGATACGCTGGCTTCGGCCCTGCTGGCCAACGGCGTGCACCTGGTCGGTCGCAGCTGGAAATACCACCGTCCGCGCGGCATCATGGCGGCCGGCGTCGAGGAGCCCAACGCGCTGGTACAACTGGAGCAGGGTGCGCGTTCGATTCCGAACGCACGGGCGACCGAAATCGAGCTGTACGCAGATCTCGCCGCGACCAGCGTGAACTGCTTTCCCGGACCCGAGCGCGACTGGATGGCGCTGACGGGCCTGCTCTCGGGCCTGGTGCCGGCCGGCTTCTACTACAAGACGTTCATGTGGCCGGGCCGCTGGTGGCCGATGTACGAGCGGTGGATCCGGCGCGCTGCGGGTCTGGGCAGCGCCCCGCCGGCAGCCGATTCCGACATTTACGAGCGGCTTCACGCCCACTGCGACGTGCTGGTGGTCGGAGGCGGGCCGGCGGGGCTGGCGGCGGCACTTGCGGCGGCGCGGCGCGGTGGGCGCGTGATGCTGGCCGACGAGCGGGCCCGCCTGGGCGGCAGCCTGCATGCTGCGAGCGTGCAAGCGATCGACGGCGTGCCGGCGCGGCAGTGGCTGGCGCGCACGGTGGCAGAGCTGGCGGGCTCGCCCGGGGTCACGCTGCTGGCGCGCAGCACCGTGTTCGGCTACCACGACTACAACCAGCTGACGGTGGCGCAGCGCTTGACCGATCATCTCCCGATGAGCGGGCGCGGCGGTCCGCGCGAACGCCTGTGGAAGGTGCACGCGCGCCAGGTCGTGTTGGCCACCGGTGCGCACGAGCGCCCGCTCGTGTTCCGCAACAACGACCGGCCCGGCGTGATGCTGGCCCAAGCGGTGTCGACCTACCTGCACGCCTATGGCGTGCGCTGCGGACGCCGCGCGGTCGTGTTCACCAACCACGATGCCGCGTATCGGACCGCGCTGGACCTGCATGCGGCAGGCGTCGACGTGACGGCGGTGATCGACGCCCGCCCGGGCGGCGCCGGCGCTGCGCGGGACGCGGTGCGCGCGCAGGGCATCGAAGTGAAGACCGGCGCCGTCGTGGTCGACACATCCGGCTCCCGGCGGCTGAACGCGGTGAGCGTGATGCGGTACGACGGCCGTTCGGTGCAGGGTGCTGCGCAAACGCTCGCCTGCGACCTGCTCGCCGTATCGGGCGGCTTTTCGCCGGTGGTTCATCTGCATGCGCAGGCGGGCGGCCGGCCCCGCTGGGACGAGACCGCCTGCTGCTTCGTGCCCGGGCCGCCGGTGCAGGCCGAGCGTTCGGCCGGGGCCTGCAACGGCAGCCTCCCGCTCGGCGATGCGCTGGCGCAGGGATGGAACGCCGGCCACGAAGCGGCGAGCGCGGCCGGATTGTCCGCCGCTGCCGTCGGGACGCGGGCTCCCGCTACCGAGCCGGAGGGCGGGCGCGTCGAGCCGCTGGCCGCACTGTGGCAGGTGCCGTGGCCGGCACGCGCAGCGAAGGCTTTCGTGGACTTCCAGAACGATGTGACCGCGGCCGACATCGCGCTGGCTTCGCGCGAAGGCTACTCGTCGATCGAGCTCGTGAAGCGCTATACGGCGGTCGGCTTCGGCACCGACCAGGGCAAGCTGGGCAACGTCAACGCGATGGCGATCGCGGCGCAAGCCAGCGGCCGCAGCATCGCGCAGACCGGCACCACCACCTACCGGCCCAACTACACGCCGGTGACCTTCGGGGCGATCGCCGGGCGGGAGATCGGCGCGCTGTTCGATCCGGCGCGCAAGACCGCGATTCACGAGTGGCACGTCGAGCACGGCGCGCGCTTCGAGGACGTCGGCCAGTGGAAGCGCCCCTGGTACTACCCGCGCGCGGGCGAATCGATGCAGCAGGCGGTGCGGCGCGAATGCCTGGCGGTGCGGCAGACCGTGGGCATCATGGATGTGTCGACCCTCGGCAAGATCGACGCGCAGGGGCCGGATGTCGCGTCGTTCCTGGACTGGTTCTACACCAGCTCGTGGCCGGACCTGAAGATCGGCCGCTGCCGGCTCGGACTGATGCTCGACGAGAACGGGATGGTGATGGACGACGGGGTCGGCGTCCGCCTGGGCGAGCGCCACTTCATGCTGACCACGACCACGGGCGGGGCGGCGCGGGTGCTGGGGTGGCTCGAGCGCTGGCGGCAGACCGAGTGGCCGAACGCCCGGGTTCATCTTGCCTCGGTCACCGACCAGTGGGCCGCGGTCGGCCTGGCCGGCCCGCGGAGCCGCCAGGTGCTGCAGTCGGCCGGCACCGATATCGATTGTTCACGCGAGGCGTTCCCCTTCCTGCGCGTGCACAGCGGCACCGTGGCCGGCGTGCCGGCGCGGGTTCTGCGCGTGAGCTTCTCGGGCGAGCTCGCCTACGAGATCTACGTGCCGGCCGATCACGGTCGGGCCGTGTGGGAAGCGCTGATGCAGGCCGGTGCTGCGCACGGCATCACGCCGTACGGCACCGAGACGATGCACGTGCTGCGCGCGGAGAAGGGCTACATCATCGTCGGCCAGGACACCGACGGGTCGGTGACGCCGATCGACCTGGGGATGGAGCGCTTCGTGTCGCGCTCCAAGGACTTCCTGGGCAAGCGTTCGCTGGCGCGTCCCGACACGAGCCGGACCGATCGCAAGCAGCTGGTCGGACTGCTGACCGAAGACCCCGGGCGAGTCCTTCCCGAGGGCGGACAAATCGTTCAGGCCCCGGGCTTCGCTGCGCCGGTGCCGATGCTCGGGCATGTCACATCCAGCTATGCCAGCGCGACGCTCGAGCGATCGGTCGCGCTGGCGCTGGTCAGGTCCGGGCGCTCCCGCGCGGCCCAGACGGTGTTCGTCACGCTCGGCGATGGCTCGCTGGCGCCGGCGCGGATCACCGCCCCGGTTTTCTACGATCCCGAGGGAGCCCGGCAGAATGTCTGATGCCCTGCGCCGGGAAAGCCCTTTGGTCGCGCGGATCGAGGCCGGCCTGCCGGTGCGCGTGGACGCCCACGGAGTGCGGTTGCGCGAGCGTGCGTTTCTGGGGCACGTCAACCTGCGATGCGACCCGGCCGACCCCGGCTTGACCGGCGCGATCGAACGCGCGCTCGACTGCGGCCTGCCGCGGGCTCCCAACAGCTTCCGGGTGGCCCCGGCGGGACACATGACACTGTGGCTGGGTCCCGACGAATGGCTGATCGTAACGCCCGAAGGTGGCGAGGGCACCCTGGCGCAGTCGCTGCGGCAGGCGTGCGGAGATGGTTTCGCCACCGTGATCGAGCTGGGATCGGGTCAGACCGTGATTGAGATCTCGGGCTCGCGGGCGCGCGAAGTGATCGCGAAGGGCTGTCCGCTGGACCTGCATCCGCGCGCGTTCGGGCCGGGGCGTTGCGCGCAGTCTCGGCTGGCCCGCACGCTGGTGACGCTCGCCCAGGTCGATGATGAGCCGACCTTCGACCTGATCGTGCGGCGCAGTTTTGCCGATTATCTATGGCAGTGGCTGCTGGATGCCTGCCGGTATCCGGTCGAGCCCCGGTTCGCGTGAGGGATGGACGATGAGAAACCGATCGATGGGGGCGCTGTGCGTGGTCGCGCTGGCGTGCAGCGCGGGGCCCGAGCTGGCGGCGACGGCGGCAGTGACGCCTGAGCAGGTCGATCGACTGGGCAAGGATCTGACGCCGATCGGAGCCGAACGGGCGGGCAACCAGGACGGAACGATTCCGCCCTACCAGGGCGGCGAAGCCCCGCTGCCGGGATGGAGCTGGGGCAAGGTGCGTTCGCATTATTCGAAGTTCAAGGACGAGCAGCCTCTGTTTTCGATCGACGCGACCAACGTCGACCGCTACGTGGAGCACCTGACCGACGCGCAGATCACCGCGCTGAAGACGGTAGCGGGGTACCGGATGGACATCTACCCGCCGCATCGCACCTGCAACATCGATCCGGGCTACGCCGAGCGCACGCGCCAGAATGCGACCGAAGCGCGCATCGGCGCCGACGGCTGGAGCTTGCAGCACGCGAAGACGGCTGGCGTGCCGTTTCCGATTCCGCAGTCCGGTGTCGAGGCGATGTACAACTCGCGGATGAGACCGCAGGGCATCGGCTACCGGGTGTCCAAGGGCTCGACGATGATCAGCCCCCGGCCGGGCAGCCGCGAATTCACCTCGTACGGGTGGGCCTTCGAGACGTTTCTGCCCTCGCAGAGCGTCGAGAAGGCCTCGGTCGAGTCCGACGGCGCGATCGACTTCTACGTGCACTACACGTACACGGAGCCGGCGGCGATGCGCGGTCAGGCGTTCATAGGGATCAGCTACGAGAACAAGGATCCGGAGTCGTATTACTACTTTCCTGGCCAGCGCCGGGTCCGGCGCATGCCGAATTACGTGTTCGACGCGCCGGTGGTCGGCTATGAGAACCAGTACCTGAACGACGAGCAGCTGATGCTGTGGTCGACGCTGGACCGCTTCGAGTACCGGCTGGTGGGCAAGAAGGAAATCTATCTGCAGAACAACTCGCTCAGGATGCACGACTTCGATGCCGGGCGCGACGAGGTGTTCGGCAAGTCGTTCGTGAATCCCGCGTATCGCCGCTTCGAGCTGCACCGCGCGTGGGTCGTGGACGCGCGGCTCAAGCCCGGCTTCCAGCACCTGGTGCCGCACCGGATCTACTACCTGGACGAGGACAGCTGGAGCATCGCTGCCGTGACCGAATACGATCAGAACGGCAAGGTCTGGAAGCTGATGGAGTCCTCGCAGATTCCGATCTGGGAGCTGGGCGGCAGCTGCGGCTACCTCGGCTACACGATCTGGGACCTGCAAGGAGGGCGCTACGTGGCCGATTTCAGCATGATCGGCACCGGAGGTGACGCCAAGTGGATCCGCGCCGGCGATCCCGACGCCCGACAGCCGGAGTTCAAGCCCGATTTCTACACGCCGGAGACGCTGCGAGCCATTTCCGAACGTTGACCCGCTTGTCGCATCAGGGCGGCCGAAGCGTGCCGCCGGTGCGCAATTGCGGCGGCAGATACTTCTCTATCTGCGCGACAAATGCTTCCGGATCGATCGGTTTGGACAGATAACCGTCGAAGCCGGCTACCAGCGCGTCGTTCCGATCGTGGGTCCTCGAAAAGGCCGTCAGCGCGATCACCGGCAGGTTGCTCAGCACCGGATCCGCGCGCAGTTGCGTCAGAACGCCGTAGCCGTCAAGCACCGGCATCTGCAGGTCGCAGATCACCAGGTCAAGCCGCGAGCTGCGCGCAAGGCGGACGGCTTCGGCCCCGTCGGCCGCGCCCAGCGTCTCGTGGCCGGCCGCTCTCAGCAGGTAGTCGACCAACGCGAGGTTGGCCTCGTTATCCTCGGCGATCAGGATGCGCGCGGCCATTCGTCATGGGTCCATCGGGACCAGCCGGCACCGGACCACGCAGCTTACGGTTCGGCGCGGCGCCTGCCTATCGGGAATTTACGATCATCCCCTGCGTGCCTCCAGGTATCCGCGCGCGCCGGCGCCAGCTACTCCAGCGGAACAATGCCGTGCCGGATCGCGTATTTGACCAGGGACGCCAGGTTATCGATGCCGAGCTTGCGCATCAGCCGGCCACGATACGTCTCCACGGTGCGGGGCGACAGGCCGATCGCGGCGGCGACCTCGAAATTCGACTTGCCCTCGGTCACCAGCCTCAGGATGTTGCGTTCGGTCGGGGTCAGAACCTCGAGGGCGAACTCGCGCGGCGCCGCGCTTCGACGCGCATCGAGCAGGGAGTTGGCCAGTCGCTGGCTGATGTAACGCTCGCCGGCCGCGGCCGCGCGCACCGCCTGCAGCAGCTCGTCGCTTGCGGCGTCCTTCGGCAGGAAGGCGAGCACCCCGGCCTCGATCGCCCTTGGGTGAGGGTCGGCGAGCAGGACTGAGATACGCGATCGACTGGTACGGGGTACCTTGACCTTTAGCGCCGGCACGGTTCGATTTTTTTCGCCCTGCGGCTCTGATGACCGCACCGGCCTGATCGTAAGGGCGCCGTCCGTACGCTGGCTACCGCAAAACTACGATCGAATCGGTCCAAGTTTTACGATCGGAACTCCACTGCGCCCGCTAGTCGAGCGTGGCGATGCCGTTCCGAATCGCGAATTTCACCAGCGCCGGCAGGTCGAGTGCATCGACAGCATCACGATGCCGGCGTGCGGTGCACGCTGCAGGATCGAACGCGTGGCCTCGATCCCATTCAGCTTCGGCGTCGAGATATCCATGACTACAACATGGGGCTGGAGGTGCTCCCGCGGCGAGCCCGGGAACCGTCAGCGGACGGGGACCGGGCTGCTGGCGACGATCTGCGCCGGCGCCCAGCTCATCCCGATGCCGCCTCGCGCGAGTGCCACATAATGCTCCGTGCACTCGCGCTTGCTCGCAAGATCGGCCTGCGTGAGCGGGCGCGCGACCTTGCCGGGAGAGCCGACAAACAGCATTCCGGTGGGCACGCGCGCCTTGCCGGGCACCAGGGTCGCAGCGGCCACGATGACATCGTTCTCGATGAACGCGTTGTCCATCACGATGGCACCCATGCCGATCAAGACATTGCGGCCGATCGTGCACCCGTGCAGCATCGCGCCGTGGCCGATCTGTCCTTCCTCGTCGATCCAGAGCGATCCTTCGGGGCCCGTGTGGAGCACGCAGTTGTCCTGGATGCTGGTGCGCGCGCCGATCGTGATCCGGCCCTGGTCGGCGCGGATGCTCGCGTTCGGTCCGATCCAGCAGTCCGGTCCGATACGGACGTCGCCGATCAGCACCGCCGTGGGATGCACTGCGGCCGATGCGTCGATGATCGGCACGCAACCGTTGGCCGCGTAGGTGCGCAGGTAAAGCGCCCGCGAGCGCGCCTCTTCGATCTTCGACGGGCCCGCGGCGCGCAGGTCGCTGCGCGTCGGGCAGTCCAGCATTTTGTCAGCGGCCACGGTGCTCATGCCGCTGCTCTCAGCAGCAGGTGGCCGCCGTTGGCGCACAGGAAGAGGCCGAAGCAGGTCGACAGCGTGCGCGCCGATAGCCGGTGCGCGAGCGCCACGCCCGCCCGAACGGTCAGAAACGCGCCGGCAACCAGGGCGACCATCGCCGGGACGTAGACGAACCCAACCGCCCAGTCGCTGATGTGCACATTGCGTCCGGCCCACGCATAGCCGATCGCTCCGGCCATGCTGACCGGCAGACCGAGCGCGGCCGACGTACCGACCGCCTGCTTCGCCTCCATCCCGGTCGCCTTGAAATAGGGCGTGAACAGTGTGCTTCCGCCGATGCCCGCCAGCGCGGCGATCCCGCCGCACGCCATGCTGAACACGTTGAGCGCGGCGCCTTGGCGCGCGATCAGCTGCACCAGCGGCAGCTTGGAGACGTCGGCGATCATCAGCGCGGCCGCGACCAGCTGGAACGCGCCGACGAACAGCAGCAGGGATCGGCCGGACGTGGTGGACGCCACCGCGCTACCGACCAGAACGCCGACGATCACCCAGGGCGCTGCCTGCTTGAAAGCGATCGTCGAGGCGCTGCCACGCCGGTAGTGTCCGTAAGCGCTTTGCATCGCCGATACGACGATGGCCGCCATCGATGTACCGAGCGCCAGCGCGACGATGTGCTCCGCGGGCACGCCCGCGGCGCTGAATGCGTAGACGAGCACCGGGACCATCACCAGGCCCCCGCCCACGCCGAACAACCCCGCCAGGAAACCTGCGGCGATCCCGCTCGCGCCCAACAGCGCGAACAAGATGTGGCTTGTCATCGCAGGTTGGCCTGCGCGCGCAGCGAGCGAGCCGCTTCGACCGATCGGGAGCCGCCTCCCGCCGCGTCGTTGATGAAACAGCCCGGACCGGCAATTTCCATGCCACCGAAGCGGGCTTGAGCCTCGGCGGCGAGCGCCAGGTGGCGTTGAGCTCGCTCGGTCAGGGCGACGAGCCGGTTCAGGAGTCGGGATGAGGTCGTCGGCGTCAGTTCCGACGATGGCCTGGAACACGCTACCGAGGTGCCGTTGTTCAGCACCTCTGCAGTCCCTAAAAAGTGCGAGCTTGTCATTTTTCGTCTCGTTGCAGGCGTGAACACGCTATGTATTGTGCTCACCGCGTCTCACCGTGATCGCGCGAAAACCCAGGGGAAACCCGCACGAGTGAAGGCGCGCACTGA
>VBCK01000189.1 GCA_005882215.1 Betaproteobacteria bacterium
AGCAACAAGAGCGTGCGCGAAGAAGATGCCGAGGTGGCGATCCAGCTGATGGAGCAGGAAAGCGTGACTTCGCACATGGTCAAATGGCAAAAACGCCTGGTCAATGCGCACCGCAACCATGAATACGCCGCCTATGCTTTCCGCCAGTTGAAGACCGGTGTGCCAAGCCCAGTTCATCTGAACTTCACTGCCGAAGCGGGAGATGAAAAACTGAAAAAGCCGGGCGACATCGCCTACAACTTCGACAAGTGCCTGTACCGAACCGAGGCCAAGCCGAATCCGTCGCCGGCGCATGTGGTCAAGTCGATCGCCCTGCTGCGGCAAGCCGCTCGTCCGATCATCGTTTCCAGTACCGGCGTCTTTTACAGCAAGGCCTGGGACGCCCTACGCCAATTCGCCGAAAAGACTCAAATTCCCGTGGTGGAATCGGGCGCGATGCGCGGGCAATTTCCCGACGATCATCCGCTCTCGGCAACCTGTTCGCCGGACGCCCTGGCCAGTGCCGACGTGGTGATGCTGATCGGCCAGTACTGCATGCCGAGCATCGGCGAATACGCGTTCGGTCCAGACGCGCGCTACATCCGCATCGACCCGGCCGTGGAAGACATCGGCCGCAACCTGCCGATCGAGGTCGGCATTGTCAGCGATGAAAAGGCTGCGCTGGAAGCTCTGGTGCAGGATGCGCCGGCCATGCGCCACGACGCCTGGATCGCTGAAATCATGGCAGCACGGAAGAAATTCGAAGATGAAAACGACGCGATGTACCAGCAGGTGCTTGCCTACAAGGATGCGGTGCACCCAGGCGTAATCGCCAAGGAGTTGGCCGAGTTCCTGTATCGCGGCAATATTCCGAAGGAGCAGACGCTGATCGGCTCCGGTGGTTTCGGCGTCGCCCGCTATACACGCCGCTGGCTGCGCGCCTATCGCCCTGCACAAATCGTGAACGGCCAGTACCAGTTCGGCACCGTCGGCGCCGACGTCGGTTATGCCGTCGGCGCAGGGATCGCTGTCAAGGAAGGCCATGGCGTGCAGGCGGCGTACAAGGGCCACCCGACCATCACCATCATGGGTGACGCCGCCTTCGGTTACTCCGGCATGGAGACCGAAACCCTGGCCAAGCTGCGCATCCCGGCCATCATCATCGTTTACAACAACAATGCCTGGGGCACCTGGTATCTGCAGGCCGACGAGCCGCGCGTTGTGCCCATGCACCTGTTCCAGGAGAACATCCGCTACGACAAAATGGCCGAGGCCCTGGGAGCTAACGGCATCTACGTTACCAAGCCGGAAGAGTTCACGCCGGCGCTGAAAAAAGCGTACAAGACCGCAGTTGAAACCAGCATGCCGACTGTGATCAACGTCCAGGGAAAAAAGGAATACTGGCAGCGCGAGAAGTTCCCTCCGGGCTTCCTCGGCAAAGTCGAGCCGGGCGTCACCTCGTATTACCACTAAGGGGGGCAACATGGACAAGCAATCCTCGGCAGCGGCGCAAAGCGCCCGGCCGCGTGTCACGCGAGACCTCTGCCTCGACCAGAACACCGCGGCCACCGATGTCCTGGACGCGGTCGACGCTGTGCTGAACAACTACGCCACCCGGGGTGTATTCCAGTACAACCGCATGAAGCGGCGAAAGAACGGCACTGGCGAGTACAACTTCGGTTGGCTGTACGGGCAACCGTTCACGCTGACCTGCGACCCGCGACACAAGCGCCTGTTGCTGATCGACCTGCTGCCCGGCGTCCAGCGCGACTCGCTGATGCACAAGCAGGTCAAAGCCTTCCTGAAGGGACGCGCCGGAGCAGGTGTACCCGAGCATCGCCGCGTCGATCCGCAAAGGATGACGGCGCTGGCGCGCGCGCGCGATGGTCTGGTGTCGCTGGAGCTGACGCTGGCGCAAGCCGATTGCGAGGCCTATGCCCTTGGCGCCAGGAAAATCATCAACCTGGCCCACGAACTATTTCTCTTCATGAACGAGTACTGGGCCGACTATATGTGGCAAACCTTCCGTTTAGGAATGGAATAGCGAAATGTTCAAACATTCATCCAAGTTCAAATGCGCCGCCCTGTTGCTCGCAGCGGCGCTGGGTCCCAACAGTCAAAGCGTCGCCAGCGCGGAGGAAGCCACGACGCCTAGCGCTGAGGCCGGCGATCCGTCGCCCTTCCCGCCGGGTCCGAACGTGATACTGGTCAAGCGGACTTGCTCACAATGTCACGCACCGAACGTGATCGTCACGCAGACCTTCGATCAAGACTCGGCGCGCAAGATCTATCAGAAAATGTTAGGCGAAAGCCCGGATACGGAACGCGGCAAGAAGATTGTCGAGTACCTAGCGACCGTTCTGGGCGACAAGTCGGATAAACAGCCAACACCTTCGTCGTCCGCCGCCGTGGACCTCGCCGGTGAACCCGTTCACTCCCCCAGCGGCTGCGACTCTCACTGATCCTCTACCAGGGTAGCGGCAGATTCAGAATCGTTCGCTAGTTGCGCTTGCACTCCTACCATGCGGATTCGCGTTGACCTTTGCTTCGCGTACTTTCTCGGAGCGCCGGATAGCTGCAGGGTGGCGGAGACGGACTCCCGTCAAGCCCGCGCCGCTACTGCTTCTCCAAGGAGCTCGATATTCGCTCCGCAAACGGCCGCCAAGAGCGCATGCACCTGACCCTGAAGAAGGAAACCACCAGGCCTCCTGGCGCCAACAGCCTGCAGCAGCAGGCCCGCTTCGACGCCTTCGTGCAGGAGTTCAACCTCGAGCGGCCTCACGAGGCTCTGGGCATGAAGCCCCTGGCACAGGTCTACTCAACCTCCTCACGGCCGTACCGCGGATTGCCCGAGCTCTCCTACCCCCTGCACGATCGAGAGGTCCTCGCCACCGCCTGCGGCCGCATCTGCATGCACCGCAAGCGCATCAACGTCTTCACCGTCCTGGCCGGTCAGGAGCCGGGCGTCGTTCGATCTCCGAGATTTCGAGCAGTGTCGCACCAAACGCCGCTTCGCAGTCGATCGCACCGCTGGCGCAGCGCGAGGGCGGGCCCACCTCGGGCTCCGTTGCCGTGCGGCTCAAATTTAGGCGAGAGAAATTCTCTCCGGCTACCGACTCGGTCGCCAGGCCAAGCGGCTTGGCTGAGACGATGCAAAGGATCTGATCGACACCTGGCGGTCCCTTCGCAACCATGTTCGAAAGCCGCGCCGGAAAGATCGGATCCATACGGAATTCGCGTTGCTTTTGATCCGGAAAGATCTGCAGCAACTCGCCGGCGGGCTTGGCCATCAGCACGGTAAGATACCCGCTCCCGTCGCTATTGACGGTGAGCTGAAGGGCGTCGCGGCCAATGACGAGACGTGTCTTGGACGCCTTCGCCTCGACCCCGATCAAAGCAGAGCGCCGCTCGAAAATCTGCTGCAACACTTGGGCGGCATCGGGTACCGCAGCGGGCGGCGGCGTCAGGGCCTGGACCGTTGCCACCGGTGCCCGCGCTTCGTTTTCGGCGGTGGGTGCCGGCCCTGTTGCACTGGCAACTGGCGCCGTGGGAATCGGCCTGACCGGCGACGCAACAGAGGGAGGGCGCATCAGCCATGACACCAGCGCGGCGCCTCCCAGGAGCACTGTGGCGAATGCGCGGATAGCGAGCCGCATCCCCTTGCGAGGGGATGCGGCTCGCGGCGTCAAGACCGGAATGCCGTGGAGCAAAACCTGCCGAAGGGTGGGCGGCGGCCTGGGTGCGGTTTGTACGATCCCCAACGCGCGGCGGAACTCGGCCACAGACGCTACGCGGTCTTCCGGGCGCGGTGCGAGCGCACTGTCGATGGCCGACAGGAATCGGGGCGAGTACTTTCCCTCGGCCAGATACCGCGACGGTCGCAGCTCGTCGCGGAACATCCTCCCGACCGACGGCACCGGCGCCTTGCCCGTCACCGCCAAGTACATCACGGCCGCCACCGCATAAATGTCGGTCCATGGCCCCTGGCGCATGGACGGAAATTCGCCGTATTGCTCGACCGGTGCGTAACCCGGCTTGAGGAAGACCGTCAGCGCTTGCGTCATGTCGCCGATAATTTGGCGGGCTGCGCCCAAATCAAGGAGGAGAGGTTGCCCGCCTTCGAGCATCAGGATGTTGTCGGGCGCAACATCCCGATGAAAGACATTCTCGGCATGCAGGCACTCGAGCGCCTCGAGCACTGCGCCGACGATGCGAAGCAGCGTGGCCTCCGGAACCGGGTCGCGCTGCGCACGCAGCCACTCGCTGAGGGTTTGCCCGCGGTAGTACGGCATCACCATGTAGGCCGTGTAATTCTCCTCCCAGAATCGATAGACCTTGACGAGCGCCGGGTGGTCGAATTGGGCCAGCAGCCGGGCCTCGTTGACGAAACTGCGCAGCCCGGCTTCGAAAGTCGCTCGGTGCCGCTCGGACTTGACGACGACAGAGAAGCCGTTCCGGCGTGTGGCCAGAGCGCCGGGCATGAACTCCTTGATCGCGACCTGCCGGTACAGCTGCTCGTCGCGCGCGAGATAGACAATGCCGAAGCCGCCGTGACCGAGCGTGGACTCAATGACGTATTCCTTCAGCCGGCATCCCGCCGGAAGGACGTTAGGGTCGTGCGCTGCGGCAGCGGTCGCCGTCACTTCAGGTTCGTGACGATCGTCACGCGCCGATTCTCCGGCGCCGTGACGTCGTCCGTATTGAGCAGTTCGGAAGATCCCTTGCCCACGGAACCGAGGCGGTGCGGATCGATCTGATGCTCTTGCACGAGGTAGACGCACACGCTATTGGCCCGCGCCAGGGACAGCGGCTGGTTCAGCCTGTCACCACCGCGCGGATCGGCATGGCCCTCGACGATGAAGCCGAACTCGGCCAGGGAGTCGGTTTTGAGCGCCTGCCCGACCTTGTCGAGCGTGGCGCGCGATTGCGGCGTGAGCTTCGAAGAGCCCGTCTCGAAAGTGATCAGCAGGGGCTGGCGCATTGCCCGGGTCCTCAAGGGCTTCAAGTTCTCGACGATGCTCTGCACCGTGACGTCGCCGCCCCTGAGCACCTGCGCGTCGCGCTCCATGGCCGCTGCCGCACGTGAAGTCGTCTGCTGCGCAATCGCGAAGGACATCGCGCAGAGAAGGCCTGCAGTCAGCACGGCCGCCGCCGTACCGAGGAAACGATCTGATTTGCTGGACATGGCTGACCTCCTTTGTGCGGACGCCGGGGCGGCACATGCTGCAAGGAACCTCGTGCCCGTCGGCTGATAGCTTAGAAGAAACCCCGGCACGCTGCTAAGTAACCCTTTCGGGGGCGTGCATTTCGCCAAGCGAACGGAAGCGCTCCCGTCCGACGCGACACCTCGA
>VBCK01000190.1 GCA_005882215.1 Betaproteobacteria bacterium
CGCGTCCCGACGTTGCCGGACATGCTGTCCGGCACGTAGGCCCACTGCATGCTGCCCGAGTCATCGACCGTCATCACGATGTTGGTCGGCGGCGTGGCGGTCAGGGCCGGGTACTGCGACACCGCGTACTGGGCGCCCGCGTCGCCCGCTACCAGCATCAGTGCGGCCGCTGCTGCGGAGGCGGTGCCTGTCGTCCAGGTTCTGTGCATCGAAGTTCTCCGGTCGCGCTGAACCAGCAGCCCAGCAGTTACATTGCGTAATAGGATTCAAGACGGACCACGGTGTTCTTGTTCAACCCGTAGCCGTGCGCTGTGATGTGCGCAATAAAGGCTTTGTCGTAGTCCGGGATCGCACTGCCCGTCGGATTCGTACCCGGGCGCACGACCCAGAACTGTTCGGCAATGCAGGCCGGTGCCTGTGCGTTGCCGTTGAACGGGTTGCCGTTGCTGTCCAGCAGTTGCCGGACGTGGCCGCCCGTCTGCCACCAGGACTCCAACCGGGCCGGTGCACTCTCGGTGATCGACGGCGTGGTCGATGCGTTCGGCGTCACCAGATACGTACCACCCGTTCCGTCAAACGGCGCGGTGCCGCCGGCCACAAAGGCTTCACAGTCGCGCAGCGCCGCCTCGGCGGCCTCGAAGGCGCGCATCCGGTCGCGCGAGTTGCCGGCCATCCGTTCTTCCTGCGTCGTGATCGAAAAGGCGGCAATCCCGATCAGGCTCAGAACAGCCAGGATCACCAGCCCGACGATCAGGGCGATGCCTCGCTCACCCTTCGAACCGCATCGATCGATGATTGCACGCGTCATGGCGTCATCCAGGTAATGTCATTGAAGCCGGTCGCGCAGCGCGGCAGTGGCCGTGAACACCTGCCGCAGCCGGGTCTCCGGCACAATCCAGCCGGAGCCGGCGCCGTGGACTTGCACCGTTTGCGGCGTCGGGGCCGCCCCCAACTGATCGCCAACGCCGACGACCGACACCCGCACGCTGATCACGTTGGACCAGTCCGCCGCCGTCATCGTGTCGGCCCGCTTAAAGCTGCCCCCCGCCATCGCTCCGCCCGCGCCGACGCCGTACAGGACGTCCATGTCCTCGACGTTCTCGACCAATTCCTCTGCCTTGTTGCTGCTCAACGAATAGCGATACAGTGCCGACAGCCCGTTCGGAAATTGAGGTGACACGCTGTTCGGCACTTTGCCGACGTAGTACGTAACCTGGTCGACGTGCTGGACCATCGGAAAGGTCATGATCGAGAAACCGGGTTGGCCCAACGCGTTGAGCGGCGGGATCACGCCACCCGACGTTTTGTACGACAGCAAGGCAGGTGCAGTCGCGGTCACCGAATTCACTTGAAACACGGTTGCCGACGAACAATCGCCCAGCAGCGCGTAGTCGGTCGCCTTGAACGCGGCCACGCTGTTATCGGCAATCGTGATTTTCCCCCCGGCCAGATCGGGGGCGCCGCTCATTCGCACCGCCACGCCGGCGGCGATCTGCAGCTGCAGAACGTCGCCACCCCAGTACGTCGGCGCCGGGTTAGGCGGCGGGACCCAGCCGCCAGGCGCCGCAGTCGGCAGCGGCGTATAGGCGGCAGGCCGGACTCCGACGATCGGGACCGGTTGACCGGTGACAGGGGCAACGTAAAGCACCGCGGCGTTCATCGCGGTTCCAGCGGGCGCGACCACGTTGACGTTCGGCGCTTGCCCGTTCGTCAACGAAAGGCTGGATCCGCAGCCGAGCACCCCCGCGCTGCGGACATCGCGCGTGATCGCATCGAGCGCAAACCGACCCGCTTCCTGGATCCGCGCCAGGCTTTCGTTGCCGCGATAAGCGCCCTTCGACCCGATATACAGATACGTCATCGCACCGACCACGACCAGGCCGATCGTGATGCTGACCATCAGCTCGATCAGCGTCAGGCCGGCCTGCGCGGCGCGGATTGCGATGCGGCCCATTCAGAATTCCGTCGTCAGGGCAAACTGGTTGTTGGTGGCCTGAGCACCGGTCGTGGCCGCAGCGCCGGTCAGGCCGACTCCCGCCTGGGCGCGGGTATCGGTCCAAGCGACCGTAATCGTCACCTGGTTGGTGGCAGGATTGATCGCTATGCCTGCGGCGCCCCCAGGCAGCGTCGCCACGCGCAGCAGCCAATCAGTGATGGCGGCCTGGGTTCCGACTCCCCCGGAGGTAGGTGCCGCTGCGCCGGCGGCAGGCGCGAAAGGCAGCGTGTAGGTGCCCGCGCCCGCACGGTCCGCGCGGATGCGGTCGGCGACGTCTTCGGCCAGCATCGCGGCCTGCCACCGGTAGATCGAGCCCTGGTTGACCTGCAGGCCCTTCAGCTGCAGGCCGGCCAGGCCCAGCAGGCCGACGGACAGCACGACGATCGCCACCAGGATCTCTATCAGCGTCATGCCGCGTTGACGGATGCGCTCGGCGCGGTGCAATGCAAGATAGGTCATGTACTCAGCTCTCCAGGAAGTCTCGCGGCTACGGGCAGGAGGTGACCGCGGTGTTGGTGTCGTCGATCGGCTGCCCCAACGAATTGTTCTGAGCGATCCGCACTCGGCCCGAGGGGGACAGCGTGATCAGGCGCGCGGCGCCGCCGGTCACCGCCGGCCCACCGCCCTGGCAGATCTGGAATTGCGCGGGCGCGGTGGCGGCGCTGCCCGTGTTGTCCAACAGCCGCCCGGAGGCATCGAACCAGAACTTGTTGGCAAAGGAACCGGCGGAGCCCCCGATTGAAGTCAAGGTGTATGAGGACGGCACCGAGGGACCGGCACGCAGCGCGACATCCGGTGGAGTCGCTCCAGTGTCCAACGCTGCATTCAGATCGCTGCCGTCGACAAACATCGTCCAGCCTGAACCCCAGTTGACGCCGCCCCCAGCGGCGGTGAGCACCACCGGGGCGCCGTATTTGCCTGCCTCGCTGCGCGCCACGTTCAAGGAAGTCGCGAATCCATCGGTCACCGCCGCCAGCTGGTTCGCCGCAACCAGGTTCTGCAGCGCCGGCAAGCCGATCCCCAGCAGAATCGCCGCGATCAGCACGACGACCAGCAACTCGACCAGCGTGAAGCCGGCCGAGTAAGGGTTGTGAGCCGTTGTCGATCGGTCCCCCTGGAGCATGGCGCGAATTGTGACCGCGCCAGCGGCGGGGACCTAGGCTCCGGACCCCGTTCGGTCGCCGGCAGGCGACGGACGGGAACGGGGGTCGTCCACATCCCGTAAACGGCTGAAGCGCACGCGGTATACCGTGGATCGCGGCTTTGCGTGACCTGTGCTTCCCGCCGCGGTCAGATCGTCATCGGGTCCACGTCGATCTGCCACTTCAGCTTTTTCGGTGCCTTAATCGCACGAACCTGGGCCAGCCAGGCCTGCAGAAACTGGTGCAACGGCGCGCGCCGCGCCGCCTCGATCAGCAGCTGTGCGCGCGTCTCCGAGGCGAGCCGCACCAGCGGCATCGGCACCGGGTCGTAGAGCACTACGGATTTACTGTCCTCGAGCTCCAGTCCGGACCGGCGGCAGGCCGCCAGAAATTGCAGCACCTCGGGCAGCGTGGCGGCGGTAGCCGTCAACAGCGCTTGGTGCGTGAATGGCGGCATCCGTGCGGCACGCCGCTCGGCCAGCTGCTCGTGTGCGAATTGTCCGTAGTCGCCCAGCGCCAGAGCTCGGTACAGCGGGTGGTCCGGAAAGCGGGTCTGCACCAGGACCCTCGCCGCCTGGCCCGCGCGGCCGGCGCGCCCGGCAACCTGCATCAGCAGCGCGAACAGCCGCTCCGGGGCTCGGAAATCGGCTGCGATCAGCTGGGCGTCCGCATTCAGCACGCACACGACCGATACGCCCTGGAAGTCATGTCCCTTGGCAATCATCTGCGTTCCGACCAGTAGATCGAGCTCGCCCGCGTGGACTTTTTGCAGCGTCTCCTCCGCCGCGCCCGGCCGACGCGCACTGTCGCGATCGAGCCGGCCGATCCGCGCCGCGGGCCAGCCCAGGCGCAACACCTCCCGCAGCGTCTCTTCCACCCGCTGCGTTCCCTGCCCGACCGGTTTCAGATCCTGGTTGCCGCAGGTCGGGCAGGCGCGCGGCACCGGCTGCCCCCAGCCGCAGTGGTGACAGCGCAACGACGCGCCCGCGCGGCCCTCGGCCCGGTGAAAGGCCGCGTGCGCGCTGCAATTCGGACAGGAGGAAAGCCACCCGCAGGCGTCGCATGCCAGCACGGGTGCGTAGCCGCGGCGGTTGATGAACACCAGAGCCTGCTGGCCCCGATCCAGCGCCTCGCCAAGCGCCGCGCGCAGCGGTGCGCTGATGCCCTGTTGTGGCGGATGCTGCCGCACGTCCACGGTCTGCACGCGAGGCCCCTCCTTCGCGCTGCCCGCTTCGGAGGGCGGGCCCAGTGAAGCTCCCGGCACGGCGGCGTGCTTGCCCTCCGAAGCGGGCAGCGCGAAGGAGGGGCGCTGCTCGAGGCGCAACAGTGTGTAGCGGCCGCCCAGGGCCTGGTGCCACGACTCCAGCGACGGCGTAGCCGACCCGAGTACGACGGCCATGCGTCCGAGCTGGGCGCGCTTGACGGCCAGGTCGCGCGCGGAGTACCGCACGCCGTCGGATGCCTTGAACGATGCATCGTGCTCCTCGTCGACGATCACGATGCGCAGGCGCGGCAACGACGCGAAAACGGCCAGCCGGGTACCCAGCACGATGCTCGCGCGGCCTTCGTGGGCCGCAAGCCAGGCCGAGGTGCGCTCGGCTTCGCCCAGGCCGCTGTGCAGGCTGACCACGTGCACATCCGCGAAGCGCTGCTGCAGTCGCCGTTCGAACTGGGGCGTCAGATTGATCTCCGGCACCAGCCACAGCGCCTGTGCCTGTGGATCCGATCCGAGCACCGTGGCGACCGCGCCCAGATACACCTCGGTCTTGCCGCTGCCGGTGATTCCGTGCAGCAGGAACGGCGCAAATCCGTGCGACTGCGCGATCGCGCCGATCGCCTCTCGCTGCTCCTCGCGAAGGTCTGGCGGTGCTTCGATCGGCGCGGCGGCCTGGGCGGGCGGCGCGCGCCGCAACCGGGCCATCCGGGTGGCCGCCCTGGGACCGGGAACACGACGCAGCAACGGCGGCAGCGCGCCCAGCACCACTTCGGCCCAGGGA
>VBCK01000097.1 GCA_005882215.1 Betaproteobacteria bacterium
AAGCGGGCACCGTGCAGAGCGAAATGGATGCACGCTCAGTTCCCGGCAATCATGGCCTCGATTGCGAAAACCGCGACCTTGACCCCGTCCTCCTGTGCCATCGCTTGTCCAAGCGAGGCAGCGCGCCTTAACATCTCGCGCGAATTCAAGGTCTCAGTGATTGATTTCGCCAGGCGTCTTGCCGAAAGTCCCTTGCGCTTCTGAGAAGGCCCCGCGACGCCCAGTCGTTCCAGTTCTGAACCCCAAAAAAACTGGTCGACCACGTGTGCCACGACAACCGACGGACGACCTGCGAGAAGACTCGTCTGAGTCGTTCCTGCACCGCCATGGTGGACGACCAAGGCGCAATTCGGGAATATCGTCTTGTGCGGCGACCGTTTCACCTTGAAGACTCTGCCGTCTGTTTCGATGGCTGACAGGTCGTCCCAGGGAAACTGAAAGATGGCTCGACAACCCGCCAGGCGCACCGCTGATGACCAGATGTCCGCTACCCCCCGTATGTAATCCAGATTGGAAGGCATCATGCTTCCGAAGGTGAAGTAGACAGGGGGATCGTCCCTCGCAATGAACTCATCCAGGCCGGGCGGTGTCTCTTCCACCGACTGATCAACTGGGAGATTCAGGAATCCGCAGACACAGTGGGTGGCGCCCCAGTCCGAGGGGAGCTCACACAAGACTGGGCTCACCGCAACGAGATTGAGCCGCCCCGACGCCCATGTCTGAGTCAAGACATCGCGATCCGGCGCCAGCCCTTGTCGTTCCCGCAAGGCATTGACCTTCGGTAGAAAGGCTCGATTCATCATCGCTTGGGCAAGCTTCCACCAAAGGGGCGTCGCCCATCGTCCCAATTTGGGAAAGCCGTAAGGCCCATTGCGTGCCGAGGGGATGGCATTATGAGCAAGAGCGATGGTCGCCATCGGAACTCCTGCCTTTTCGGCCGCAACGCGGAGAGGATCAATCAGGACGTGGCCGATGATCAAGTCGTTCGAGCGACACAGGCTCTGTGCGGCGTCGAACATGGCGTGTCTGGCTGGTTCGAGCAAGTGCTGCCTGATCAGTTCGACCTGCTTTATATGATTGCTTGTCCCAAAGAGCTTACGCCCAACTTCCTCGAGTTTTTCGGGTGAAGGCAGATCGGGGCTTGTCACGCTGAGCCACGCAAATCCGAGCTTTTGCGCCAGCGCGTTGTAATCCCGCCGATTGATGTCGGTGGCCAGCAGCGTTACCTTGTGCCCGGCGCTTGCAAGCCCCGCTGCCAAAGCAATGAACGGCTGGACGTCTCCCTCACTGCCCCATGTCTGCAAGCCAATTCTCATAACCACGCTTCATCAAAATTCCGCGATACAGGGAAGGTATTCAAATGCCCGGTATTGGGGAATTCAGTGGATGTCGGCTCCTGGGCCGAAAGCATTAGATCGGCCGTGTTGTCGGCTCTTCTTCAAACCTCCGAGGCTACGTACGGCTATCGCGTCCGCTTAGGGGAATCGACGAGCGCTGCTCCAACGCGTTCTGATAGAAAAAGCGAATCATCTCACGCGCCGCATCGGGTCCTTTCGGATCCGTGTACGCTGCGAGATCAGGCGGTCGCGCCGCCGCACGATGATCCGGCTCCCGCCGTGCAGCCGTAGCAGTGGTTCGCCGTCGCGATACAGCGGTGGTTCAGGCGCGCGAGGTCGAAGTCCTTGACGTGGGGCAGGGCCGGGGCTTGGACCGGTAAATCCAGCATCTGGTTGAAATCGCAGTCGTACAGCGTGCCGTCCCAGCCGATCGATATCGTGTGGCGGCACATCACGGCTGCCGCGGCGGCCGGATTGAACGCGTTGGCCAGTCGCTGCATGTAGCCTTCGTAGTTGCCGCTTTCGATCAGGAAGTTCAGGAACCGGCTGATCGGCATGTTGGTGATCGTGTAGAGGCGATTGAACACGATGCCGCCCCGGCGCCCGAGTTCCCGCTTGAACTGCGATTGCAGCGCCTGCTGCTGCGCCGGCAGGAAGGCACCCGCCGGGTTGTGCACCAGGTTCAGGACCAGGCCGCTTCCCTCGTGACCGTATCCGAGCCCGTTCAGCAACTTCAGCGCCTCGATCGATTTGTCGAAGACCTTTTCGCCCCGCTGCGCATCGGTCTGCGCCGGCCGGAAATACGGGAGCGAGGCCACGACCTCGACCTGGTGCCGCGCCAGGAATTGGCCCAGATCCTTCTGAGGCGCGAGCAGCAGCACGCTCAGGTTGCACCGGTCCATCACGTGACGGCCCAGGCCCCGGGCCTGCTCGACCAGCCAGCGGAAATTGGCATTGAGCTCCGGCGCACCGCCCGTGATATCGACGGTTGGGATGTCGGTGCCTGCCAGCGCCCGTATGCAAAGCTGGGCGATCTCGCGACTCATCTGCTCGGTCCGATCCGGCCCGGCGTCCACATGGCAGTGGCGGCAGGTCTGGTTGCAGAACTTGCCGACATTGATCTGAAACACTTCGATTCCGGTCGCGGTCAGCGGCGCCAGCCCGGCCGCCGACATCCGGGTCTCGAATGCAGCGCACGAGGTGGTCGAACCGAGCCTGCGCAGTTGTTCCCGGCTCGAGGCGAGCTCGTTGCCGCGCGCGATGAGCGTCAGTTCCATCGGCCCGCAGAGCGCCGTCGCCAGAGCCTGCTCACATCGACAACTGGTTCACGACGTTGCGCATCTGCACGCCGTGCACCAGCGAAGCGCCGCCCCGTATCGCGCAGGCCACGTGCACCGCCTCGGTCATCTCCTCGGCGTTGGAACCCTTTTCCAGGCACGATTGCGTGTAGGCGTCGATGCAGTAGGGGCACTGGACCGCGTGCGCGACCGCCAGTGCGATCAGCGCTTTCTCGCGCTCGGTCAGCGCACCCTCGGCGAAGACGGCGCCGTAATAGGCCATGAACTTGTCCCAGAGCTGCGGGCTGCCCTTGGACATGTCGCTGAATTTCGCCAGATCCTTGGGGTGGTAGTAGGTTTCCATCGGTGGCGCTCCGCGCTCGCGAAAGCGACGATTGTAGGGTCGGCGAACAAAAGGCGATTCCTGGACGGTGCGCGCACTCGCGGCGACAGCGTTGTCCGCTTCGCCTGTTGCGACCTGGTACCGGAACCCGGTACTGAAACACGTCGGGTGAACTACCGAATGCGGACGCGGACGATGCTGTAGTCGAACGAGGCAGCACGTTCTCAGAGGTGATTTTGGTCATGCCCATGCTTCGCCCGAACTTGACCGAGGTCGGCCCCAGGGTTCATCCTGCCACCATTCGGAGGGATTCCAGGTGGCCAAGAACGCGATGTCGTTTTCTGCCGAATTCGGGCAGCAGATTCTGCAGCGGGTCGGCGACGGGCAGAGTGCGGAGCACGTGGCCAAGCAGTTGGGCCGCACTCCCCAGACGATCCAGGAGTGCCTGTCCAGGCTCGGGCCGACCGCCGCCTCGACGTCGCAGCCGGTGCCACTGACGCAACGGCTGATGGCATTTCGTAACGAGCTGGTTGCTTCGCTGGTATCGCTGCGCGAAGCCCGCTACGCGGCGGAGACCGCCCGCGAACTACTGAAGCTGCATTGGATCGTCAGGGCGAATCACCCGGGCCTGCCGCGGCGGGACGTCTATCTGAAGGTCGTGATGGCCCGCATGGGCTGCGACGAGGACGATGCCCGCGTGGTGGTCAGGCGAGCCGAGCAAAGCTTCGCGACCTGGCCGACCGAGCGGGAGTTGACCTTCACTGACGTCGTCCACTACCTGGCGGTGTCGGAATACCTGGGTTCCGACGAGGAGCGGGTCGGCACGCGGATCGACATGGGACGGCTGATCGCCGGTCGCGTTCCGCCGGATCTTTGAGCTACGCGCTGCGAGGGAAGTCCTGCACGATCAATGCAGGAATCGCCTCGAGGCCGAGCGACTGGGCGGCGCGCCAGCGACGCTCCCCGTGCACGATGACGTAGCCATCCGATGATGCCCTCAGCAGCACCGGCCGCAGCACGCCGTGCAGGCGGATGCTGTCGGCGAGCGCGTCGGACTGCTGTGACTGATAGCGTCCGCCGCGCGGATCGGGACTGATGTCGGTACAGCGAATTCGCTCCAGCCGCATGCTGTTTCCGCTCCGGTTGTGAACTTCAACGAGGAAAGACTACCCGAGGTGGCTTGCCTGGCGGTGAAATTCTTATCGCCTCTTCACGCCAGCCATGAAGATGATCAGCCCGGATTGCGCGCCGCGGCCCTGACATATCCGCGTGATCGAGCGCGACTCCGGCAAGGAGCGATGCGGTGCACCAAAGGCCGCTCGAATTTGTTACGAGGAGCGGGATCTCAGCACACCGCATCGGCGCCTAGTCACCGCCGCCGGGATGCACGTAGACAGCGACGCACCCGTGGTTGCTGCCGCAAATTCCGGCGCCCACGGGCGTGGTGTCACCGCCGATACCGACCACGGCAAAAGGCGCCACCTGCGGGACGTAGATGCGGTTGAGCCTCGGGTCAGCCGCCACCGAGTGCGAGTTCTGCGATTGGGGGATGGTCTCGATCAGCAGATTGCTGTGCCCGTCGATCACTCCGAGCACGGCCCCGCCAAGCGGCGCCGGACAGCCTGCCGCCAGTCCGCACGCCCGGCTGGAGCCCGTGTAGTAGCGCCAGTCACCCCAGTTGAACCAGACTTCATCCGAGCCCGTAATGCCGCTGATGCTGGCAGAATTCTTGCTCGCCGCATTGATCACCAGCGTGCCGGTGTCGCTCGGGTTGTTCTGCGGGGTGCAGCCCAGCAGCAGATTGCCGCGCGGTCCGAACGTGGCGCCGTTCGGTCCACACCGGGTGAGCTTGACGACCCCGGTGTTGGTGCCGGGATCGAAGGCTCCGATCTCCGCGGTCGTCGCCGTCAGGGTCGTCGGATCGATCACCAGCAACCCGCCGTCGCAGGTGATGGCGCCGATCAACTGTCCGTAGTTGCAGCCGGCCGGGTTGTTGGCGATGACCGGAATCGACACGTAGAAGCGCAGGGTCGCGCGCCCCCATGCCGGCTGCTCGATCGACAAGCCGAAGCCCGCCGGCACGATCGCCGGGTCAACCGTTATCTTCGTGATCGCGTGCACGTTACTGGCGCTCGCGTCGCCATTGGCCGCGAACAGTGTCCCGAACGGCGGGTCCTCGGCGTTGTTCGCAGCGAGCAGCAGGGTGCCGTCCTCCGTCAATGCCATCTCATCGACGCGCGTGGTGCCGCCGGTGCTGACGACCTGCTGCGTGGCGGACTGGGCAGGAGCCTCCAGATCGATTACATGCAGCGTGCTGTCTCCGTCGCCGGCGTACAGCCACCTGCCGTGCGACGTGACGCCGTCGGGGCCCGAGATATTGTTGTTCACGGCGCCGGCCTGCACCAGGTATTGCGAGCGATGCGGTCCCGACCAGGGTTGAGGCCGCGAGGATCGTGGCCACTGGAGTGCACCGTCTTCTCTGGGCAAACTTGCTGCGTACGAACAGGTTCATTCGAGTCCCCTCCGCCTGAGCTCCCCGTGCGAGCCCAACGCCCGCTCCAACCTCGGGCTCAAGGCGCGCGCATGTTGCCAGAGTTCCTGCCTCGAACGGGTGATGCTGCTCACATCTGAATGGACATTCGACCGAGGGCAAACCCTATCGGGAATAGGGTAGAGTGAGTCGGACGTCTCGGGAAATGCCCCGATGGAAAAAGAGGAATTCGAAGCGCTCGTCACGCGCCTTGAGCGATCCGCCGCCGAACGGCCAGGGCGGTACACGCTCGCGGTGCTCGGAGTCGCTGCGCTGGGCCTTTGCATCCTGGGCGTGGCATTCGGGTTCGCTCTGCTTCCGGCCGCGGCGCTGATCGTGCTGGGCCTGCTGTTCGCTACCAAGGGCACACTGGCGCTGCTCTTATTGGCCAAACTCGGCAAGCTGGTGATCCTGCTGGCGCTGCCGGCATGGACGATGATCAAGAGTTCGGTGTCCCTGCTGTTCAGTCGCTTCCAGCCACCTCAGGGACGGGAGCTGGCGCCGGCCGAAGCGCCGCGGCTGTTCGAGCGGCTGGGCGAGTTGCGCCGGCGCCTGGACGGTCCGGCCGTACACAAGGTGCTGCTCGTGGACGACCTCAATGCGGCGATCGTGCAGCATCCGCGTTACGGCCTGCTCGGGTGGGAGCAGAACATCCTGATACTCGGCCTTCCGCTGCTTCAGAGCCTCGGCGAAGAGGAGGCGCTGGCGGTGGTCGCTCACGAGTACGGCCACCTGTCCGGCTACCACGGCCGGCTGGGTGGCTACATCTATCGTTTCCGGGCCGCCTGGGCCCGGCTGCAGGAGCTGTCGGGGAAATGGACCGACTGGGGATCGCGCCTGATCGCTCGACTGTTCCGCTGGTACGCGCCGTATTTCAACGCGTACACGTTCGTGCTGGCCCGGCAGAACGAATACGTGGCCGACCAGACCGCCGTCGAGATGGCCGGCCGGCAAAGCGCGGCCAACGCGCTGATCCGGACCAGCATCACCTCGCAGTTCGCCGATGCGACATTCTGGCCTTCGATCGAGCGGCGGATCATCCTTGAAGCCGAACCGCCGGGCAACCGCAGCGCGTTCTGGGAGCAATCGCTGCGCAGCGACCTCGATCCGCAGCAGCGCGCGCGATTCCTGGACGTGGCGAGCCAGCGTGAGACCGACCATATGAACACGCATCCGGCCTTGAAGGATCGTCTGTCGGCGATGGGCGCCCGCGTTGACGACGAGGCCGCACGCCGCCTCGAGCCGCCGGAGGTCAGTGCGGCCTCGGCCTGGCTGGGGCCGAGCATCGAGAGCGTGGTGGCCGACCTGGACCGCAGCTGGCGCGCGCGCATTGCCGAGCGCTGGCGCTCCCGGCACGCGCATCTTCGCCAGCGCCAGCAGCGGCTCGCCGAGCTGGAGGCGCGGCAAGCACCGAGCGCCGACGAGCTTTGGGAGCGCGTGAACACGCTGCGCGAGGTGCAACCCGAAACCGACCTGATGCCGGCCATCGACGCCTTGCTGAGCCTCGCGCCCGAGCACCTGCAGGGACGCTTCCAGCGCGGCGCTCTTCTGCTGCAGCGTGGCGACGAAGCGGGCATGGCCGACCTGGAGTTCGTGATGGCCAAGGACGAGGCTGCGATTCCGCACGGCTGCCAGGCTGCGGGGTCCTTCTATCAGGCGCGCGATGCCGAAAAGGCGAAGGGCTACTCTGAACGCTGGCAGCGATATTCCGCCCACCTGGCGCGCGTGAAGGCGGAAAGGTCGAGCCTGAGCGCAGACGCCGAGCTCGTCGCGGCGGAACTGACGCCGGAAGCGACGGCGAGCGTCACGGCTATCCTGCGCACGCATGGCGATCAGGTGCGGCGGGCGTACGTGCTGCGGCGGATCCTGAAGTCCGAGCCCAACCTGGTCCAACATGTGCTCGCGATCGAGACCGACGGCTTCGTCTTCCGCAAGGAGGTTTTGGCCGTCGTGAACCGTCTCGCCGTGCAGGAATACCCGGGCGAGTTCTTCGTGATCCACCTGGGCTCGAGCCCCTTCAAGCACTTTCGGGACACGATCCGGCAACTGGGCATTCAGCCTTTGTCGTTTCGCTGATGGCTACCCGGCGGGTGCGGTACGCAGTCGCCACGGGCCCCACAGCCGGTCGGTCGAGAAGCACGTCCAGGCCCAGCGGGCGTAACGCACGACAGCCAGCGCGAGCCACAGCGCCCATCCGAGCATCAGCACGCGGTAGGCCCACAGCGGCAGGCTGAAGACCCAGGCCGCGGGCGGAGCGCCGTCGCTGCGGTCGGCGTACCAGCGCAGGGCGTACGGCTCCGACAGGTTGCCGGTGATCCACATCTGAGGTGTGCCCAGCAAACCGGTACGAATTGCGTCGAACAGGATCAGCACCGCGATCAGCGCAGCCGTGGCCAGCGCGAGCTGCATCAGGTTGAACCGGGCGCCCTCGATCCTGGCGCCGAAACGGGCGCGCACCTGTAGCGCGAGCAATACGGCCGCCACGAAAACCGCGCCGACCAGCGTCGCCTGCGCGACGCCGATCCCGAGCAGCAGCCAGTGGACAAACCCGAGCGGCGTCCAGCGCAACCGGCCCAGCGCCCACGCCGCCGCAGCGATCGCGCAGGCAAGTCCCCAGAAAAGAACGGCCGGCCCCAGCACGGGGCCCCCGACGGCCAGCACCCAGCGATCCGGCGGCACGGCGATCGCGCTGTTCAGATTCACAGCCGCTGCGCCAAGGTTCGCGCGCGCCGCATGAAACACACTCTCGATGCCGCGCATCTCGCGCCACTCCAGCGTCGCCATGCGCGAGCCGGGCGCAAGCGGCAGCGTCACGCGCCGACCTTCGGCACGAATCGGCTGCGGCTGGCCGTCGATGCGGACCGCACGCAGCTCGGCGCCCTGCGGCAGCTCGATCACGTGGTTGCCGCCCTGGCTGGACCGCAGCGCGACCGTTGCGGTCACGTCCGTGGCGCGCAGGCCGGGCCGCGTCAGCAGGTCCACCCGGTCGATCGTCAAGGTTGCTCCCGCCACGCCCTCGGGGCGGACCACGTCGATCGTCAGGCTCTCGCCCGGCCAGGGCTGCCATTGCGGCAGCCAGCGATCGGCCTGCTGGCGTTGCGTTGGCGCGATGCCGGTGAAGCGCGCGTGCCACAGCGGGGCCACGTCGAGGCGCCAGGTCTCGGCCTGGTTGGATTCATCGGCCGCGCGCAAGGTCAGCCGCGGCTGCACTTTCAGGCTGCTCGAGAACCGGCCGTTCTGCCCGGCGCCCAGCGTGACGATGGCCACGTTGCCGTCCACGCGCACCGAGGTGTCGGTGACGGCCTCGCCGGCCAGCAGCGGGACACGGACGGAAAGGGGCGTCGGCGCGGGGCCCGCACGGGTGATCGCGGTGTCGATGGTCCACTGCAGGTCGAGTTGCAGTGTGCGCACTACGCGCACGAACGCGGGAGCGGCCTCGGGAAGGTCCTGGCGCTGTCCGGTGTGCGGCGCCGCGCGCGTGCGGGTCAGCGTCAGCGCGCCGGTGGCCAGGCCGCGCGCATCGACCCCCTCCAGGCTCCAACCCGCCAGATCGGTGCGAACGAGCTTGGGGAGCAACGGCAAGGCGATCTGCACGAATTCGGCGTCGCCCACCTCGGCCGTCATCGTGACCTGGTGAACGCCGGGCGGCAGGCGCACCCATAACAGGCCCTGGGTGAAGTCGTCGCGGCGCAGATTCGCCGGACGAGCGTCGACCCGGACCTCGCCCGCGTGCCAGTTCGCTCCACCGGGCAGCGGCAGGAACGCGTCGGTGCCCGTGTGAAGCTCCAGCTGCAGTTGCAGCGAGCCGGCGTGCGCGCTCACCCCGAGCTGTGCAAGCTGCGCGCATTCGGGCTGGCATGCGGCGGGGCGGCGCAGTCGCTGCCGCAGCTCTTCGAGCCTGGCATCCGACGGCCAGTCCGACAGGGAGGGCGCCTCCGGAGTCGATGCGGTCGTGGCCGCGCGCGCGTTGCCCGGCACGCACGAGATCGCGGCGCCCAGCGCCACGAGTGCGGCAAGCCCGGCGACGATGCCGGACACGCCCGCTGGGGCAGGTACCGACGGACCCGGTGCCGACGACGCGGGGCCATCGCCACCCGTGGTTGCGGGTCGCGGCCGCGCGTGCAGCCAGATCGCGGCGGCGGCGAGCACAAGGGCCAGCAGCGTCATCGCGCGCGTCAGCCACGGGGGCTCCAAGCACAGGGAAACGTGCTGCACCCGCTCGACCGGGCCGGACCAGCCGAGCGCGTAGGAGTGCCAGCTCCAGTCCGGCAACCCGGGCCCCCCGCTGTTGCCCCTGCGTGGCTTCAAGGGCCGGGTAGATCGCTGCACGCAGCTCGCCAACCGCAAATGCGAGCAGTGCGATTACGATGGCCGCGAGTGTTGCACGCCAGCCGAACCGGACCCAGGCCGCAAAGCGCCGACCGCGTTCGCCGGCGCGTGCGTCCAGCGCGGCGCGCAGTGCGCCGAATGTGAGCAGCACGAGCCACAGCCAGGTCGGTGCGCCGGGCAGGTGCCACGTCAGCGCCAGCGACGCGCCCAGCACCAGCGCTGCGGCGCGGCCGCACAGGCGCAGGCTCGCGGCGACGATCAACAGCACGAAGAAGAAGTCCCACAAGGTCCACTGCGCCACCCACGAACCCGCGACCACATCGGCGCCGCCCGCGTGCAGCAGGCGCCAGCCGGGCGGCAGCCGCAGGTCGATCGATGCCCGGTCGAAGTCGGCCTGCCAGCCGGTCACGGGCAGCGCGTGCCCGAAGGCGATCCGGCTGTCGGCGTCGATCAGCGCGTTGCCCTGTCGTACCTCGATGCCGGCGCCCGTTGCCGCGCCCGCCTCTGGCAGCCGCGTGATGAACTGCTCCTGGCCGCCCACGGCAACGCGTCCGACGGCCAGGGCCGGCACCGCATCCAGACGCCAGGAGCGCGAGATCGTGCCGCGGATCAAATCGCGGGCCGTGAAGCCGCCGCCGTCGAAGTCGAGCCACAGTGTGCGGTCAAGCGAGAGCTTGTCGGCTTCCGGCTCCGGATCGCCGCGCCGCCGCTCGATGAATTTCAGCGACGAGCCGGAGGGCATCCGGAAGGCGGGCAGGCCCTGCCAGTCTTTCGGCACCCCGGCCTGTCGAGGGTCCAGGCCGATCGCGCCGCCCGCGGCGTCCACCGTGACGATCCGCAGGTCGTTGCGCGCGGAAAACGACCAGACTTCGTCGGCAGCCGGCGCCGCCAGCGCGGCAACGGGGCCGCGCGACCGTCCCGCAACGTCGATGGTCCAGGTGCCGGCGCGCAGTTGCACGCGCAGCGTGCCGTCCGGTTGCAGTCTCGCCGGCAAGGGGCTCACAACCCCGAGCGCGACAAAGCCGGGCAACAGCGCGGCGGACAGTCGCGCCTCGCGCGGCCTTCCGCTCGCCGTGAGCTCCAGGCGCGTGGTCAGGCGGACCGGGATTTCATCGTCGATGCGGCGGTACGCCCGGACGGAAAGCGTGTCGGCTTCCGCAGCGGCGCCGGCCGCTTCGCGCAGCCAGAGCTGGCCGCCCGCATCGGGCCAGCCAAGCGGCTTGCCGTCGCGTCGCGCATCGACCAGCCCGGTGTTGGGTGGAAGTGCGATACCTTGCGGCAGCTCGCGCCAGGCGAACTCGCCTTCGATCACAAAGTGGCCGGCCGGCAGGCGCAGCGCGGGCCGGCCGCCGCTTTCAGTCATCGGCACCGCCCTGCCATTGGCGCGGACACCGCGCGGCCACGCCTCGGGCTGTCCCGGCAGCACGACGAGCTCGTCGCTCCTGAAGATCTCGACGTCCAGCGAGAACCGCCCTCCCTGCGCCCCGACCGCGAGCGTCAGCCGCGCAGGCCAGACGCATTCGTGGCGGTCGCCGTCGTTGTACGCCGCCGGGCAGGCGATCGTCTCGTGGTCCTGCAGCACCCACGGCACCCAGCTGCGCAACGGTTGCGGCACTTCGGACTCGCGCAGCTCGGCCGCGCGAAGTTGGGGCAGGGGCATAGCGCCCATCCACAGCGCGGCGCCGACCAACACGGCCGCGAACCAGCGTCGCGGTTGGCCACCCGGATCGGCTTGAGACAGCAATATCTGGCGGGCGTCTGCCATAGCGATCCGGTCCACGGGAATTCCTCCCTGACCTTTAAACGCATAAAAAAGGCCGACGGGGTCGGACCTTCGAACTTCTGCGGGCGTGGAATTATGCAGCCATCCGATCATTTCCTAGTCGCGCCAGATGTACAGTGCGCCACACAGAGCCAGGCCGATCGCATAGAGCAGCCAGGTCTCTGAAACAAAATACGGAAACGCGATCAGCGCGAGCCCGACGCCCATTGGCCGCCACAAGGCATTCTTCCGTCCATAGGTAAAAGCGGCGATTCCGATCACGCCGAAAATCAGACCTGCAAAAAGAACTGCGGGTGATGGCATCGCGTGTCAACAGCGGGAGAAGCCGAATGTACCGCTGACGAAGAAGGTCGCTCCAGATCGCATCCATCGGCGACGCTCGGCTGAAAGCAGGGAAGCAGTAACATGTCGGCGCACTGCCTCGTCAGGCCAGGGACGCACGCTGATCATCATGTTGGACTCTATCAAGGCCGCGGCGAACGCCCGCGATGTGCCGTACCAATCGCTGATCAAGGTTTG
Organism: Betaproteobacteria bacterium; assembly: GCA_005882215.1. Lineage (GTDB taxonomy): Bacteria > Pseudomonadota > Gammaproteobacteria > Burkholderiales > Burkholderiaceae_F > VBCK01. The sequence goes on from VBCK01000097.1 coordinate 12,119, forward strand.
GCTGCGAGAGAAATTGCGCAGTCACTGAGTTCAATTACGCGCCGTGTCCGCGCCGTCAAGGGTTTGCCACGGCGAAGGTTTGCAGGTAGCGTTGCGCGAGGCATCGAGCGGCCAGTCAGGAGAGAGGTCCCATTTCAATGCAAACAGGCAGCCCGGAATCCCATGGTCAGCGCGCGCCCGATGAACGTCGGATCGTTCGCTTTACCCTGCTTGCGACGTTGTCTGCGGTAGCGGGGATCTACGTCTGGTACTGCACCCCGCTTGGCGCTACGTCGATCAATGCGGCTGTGATAGCTCTGCTCGCGATTGCTGCTGTGGCGTCTGCCGCGATGTCGGCGCGCTTGGTGTTCCGATCACGAAGATATCGCCTTCCTCGGCAGGATGTTGTACCCACCGAGCGCGGCGTCGCCGTATAACGACTACCACTGTTCACCGACGAAGGAGTGTCCATGATTCGGACCATCGCGACGTTAATGGTTGCCTGTGTGTCTACCGTGGCCATCGCTCAGGCCCCGGCCAACCCTCCTGTGCGAATCCGCGGCACGATCGAGAAGCTGGACGGCCAGGTTCTTACGATCAAAGGAAACGACGGTCAAATCAAGACCGTGAAGCTGAAGGACAATTTCCTTGTGATGGGAATCGAGAGGACGAGCATTGACGATCTAACTGCCGGCAAGTTCATCGGCACGACCACCGTAGGCGAGCGCAATGGGGCACTGGTTGCGCTGGAAGTGCACATCTTTCCGGAAAATATGCGCGGTACCGGCGAGGGACACTACGATTGGGACCTGAGGCCGACGAGCAAGATGACGAACGGAAATGTGGCCACCATCACGAGTATCGGCAAGGATCGCGTCCTCGAAGTGCAGTACAAAGGGGGCGCGCAAAAGGTTGTGGTTCCGGACAGTGCGGTCATCGTGTCGTACAACCCGGCCGATCGCACCGTGCTGAAGCCCGGCGCACCGGTGTTCGTGATTTCGCAGCCTCAGCCGGACGGCAGCTTAATCGCGGCACGCGTGAATGTCGGATTGAACGGGCAGGCACCTCCGATGTGATCTCCGGGGGCAGATCGACTCAAAGCAGCGAGTCTCTGCCGTGCTCAGCGGCTCTTGGAACGGTACGAAAGGTCACTTGTGGCTCATATTCGTACTCGCCCTCGCTGGCTGCGCCTCAACTGCGCCTCCCACCGAACACGTTGCCGATTCTTCGGGTGTTTTCCACATCAAACCCGTGCGGCCGGTTGAGGACTTGCTGCCGATCGCGCTTGCGTCAACGCCACCGGTGGAGAGCGGCGATTTCCGACCGGCAGACCTCGTCGAACTGACTGCGCTCGATCCGACGATCAGGCTCGATATCCGCTACGCGACGACCCGCAATTTCCTCGGCACGCCACTGTATAGCCAGGGGCGTGCCTTCATGCAGCGACCCGCTGCGGAGGCCTTGGCGCGCGTGCGGCGTTCGCTCGCGGCGGAGGGTTACAGTCTTCTCGTCCACGATGCGTATCGGCCATGGTACGTGACGAAGATATTCTGGGACGCAATGCCGGTGGAACAGCACAAGTTCGTCGCCGATCCCACCGAGGGCTCACGCCACAACCGTGGCTGCGCGGTGGACCTGACGCTGTACGACTTGAAAACGGGCCTGGCGGTCGAGATGCCGAGTCTGTACGACGAGGCGACCGAACGGGCGTATGCGACATATGCCGGTGGAACCGCAGAACAGCGCCGCTTGCGCGACCTGCTGCGCCGGCACATGGAAGCAGAGGGATTTTCCGTCTACGAATATGAATGGTGGCACTTCGATTATCGTGACTGGAAGTCCTATGCCATTCAAAATGTGCGCTTCGAAGATATCGGTGTGAAATAGCGACGGAGGCACATCGGCAGTCGTGATCTACGCAGAGGGCTCTACGGCTGCGTTTAACGGCTCCGGAGAGGCGCTGGGCGGGCCGTACGTTGCCAGGCGAGCACCGTTCTTCCCGCTGGACTTCACCTCGTACATCAGCCGGTCGGCGCGATCCAGCATCCCGTCGACCGTAACGCCCGCACTGCCGGGTTCGCAGGTTACGACACCGATGCTCAGAGTGACCGGCCAGTTTTCCCTGATCATCGCCTGGTTCACTATCGTGCGAAGCTTGTCCACCGCGGCGCGCGCGGCATCCTGATCCGCAACCGGCAGCAGAACCACGAATTCATCGCCTCCGCAGCGCGCGACGTGGTCCGAACTGCGCAGGCTGCCTCGGATGACTTGGGCCATCAGACGGAGCAAGCGGTCCCCCGCGCCGTGGCCACGGCTGTCGTTGATGCGCTTGAAATCGTCGACATCGATGAACGCCAGCGACAGGGGCAGGCGATAACGGCCCGCTCGCGCGATCTCGGCGCCCGCTATTTCGTGGAGCGCACGCGCGTTCGGCAGTCCCGTCAACTGATCCCTCCGGCTCAACTCGCGCTCGCGATCGAGCATTCGTCGCAGTTGCCCCAGCAGCAGCGCCACCAGCAGCAGGAAAAACAGTTGCGCGCAGAAATTCCAGACATACACGAAAGTGTTTGAAACCGACGGGCTCGCAGCCAGCAGCGCGCCGAACCAGACGACCGCGGCCAACACGGACCCCGCCAAGGCCCCCGCGGTTCCTCCAAGCCAAGCGGCGACCGAAACGGGAACAAGATAGAACACGGAGAACGTGATCTGGGGGCCCGTGACGTAGTCGGCGATACCCACGATGACAATCGTGATCAGAGCAGTCACTGTCCAACCCCAGTGCTGTGGGCGGAACAAGACGCTTTCGCTAACTATCCAATTCACAACGGGTCATCCCCGGTTAGAAGGACCGTATATTGATCGATAGAGTCGAATTGTGACACTGCAGATGTCGAGGAAGCGGCGTTGCCCTTCGAAGTTCCTGACACGGATAATCAGCGCCATGGTGCTGTCTGAGTCGCCCGGACGATGGGTCGTGCTGGCCGCTGCGATGGCGCTCGGCGCCGCCAGCGCACCTGCGGTGGCGGTCGTCGAGCGGGTTGAGGTTGTCGAGCGGACGGCCTTTGCGCCCGGTGTGAGTTTTCCCGGGTCGGGTGATTACGAGAAGATCCGCGGGATCGCCCACTTCGCTCTCAACCCGGCCACCGCAGCCAATGGCCGGATCGTCGACCTGGAGCGCGCGCCGCGCGACGCTCGCGGCCTGGTCAGGTTCGCCGCCGAGTTCGTCGTGCTGCGGCCCGTCAAGGCGCAGCCGTCCACGCTGCTCTACGACGTCAACAACCGCGGCTCGATCGCGATGCTCGGCCAGGTGAACGGCCGCAGCCCGGCCAACAACGACCCGACGACCGCGGCCGACGCGGGCGACGGCTTCCTGATGCGCCACGGTTTCACGCTGCTGTTCTCGGCCTGGACCTGGGATGTGGCGCCCCAGCCGCCCGGCGCGAAGCCGCTGATCTTCACCCCTCCGATCGCGAAGGGGCCGCATGGGGCCGCGATCCGCGGCCCCGTTGAAAACGAATTCATCGTCAACGAACCCACGGAGGTTGCCACGTACGCCGGGCTGCGCGGCCTGACCTACGAGCCGGCGACGCCGGACGACCCGTCGGCTGTGCTGACCGAGCGGGCGCGTCCGGACGACGCCCGGCGCGCGATCGCCCGCAAGCGCTGGCGCTTCGTCGAAGCAGAAAGGGCCGGGGGACCGGGCCGCGTGCAACTCGATGGTGGATTCAAGCCGGGAACGATCTACGAGCTGACCTATACCGCCAAGGACCCGTATGTGACCGGTGCGGGCCTGGCCGGCATTCGCGATCTGCTGGCCTGGTTCCGGGACCATCGTTTCGAGGGCGCGCCCGCGCCGCGCAAGTTGCTGATCTTCGGCATCAGCCAGTCCGCACGGTTGATCGGCCGGATGCTGCACGACGGGCTCGACGTGGACGAGATGGGCCGATTGGCCTTCGATGGTGCCTACCTGCAGGTGCCGGGCGCCGGCGGCTCGGCGGGCTTCAACAGCCGCTTCGCCCAGCCCACGCGCCATCCGTCGATGCTCGAGGAGCACGACTATCCGTCCGACGAATTTCCCTTCACCACAGGGCCGTCGCGCGACCCCGTGACCGGAAGGACGGCGTCCTACCTGGACCACGCCCGCGATGCGCAGGGACGCGTGCCGAAGTTGATGATCGTCAACACCTCGACCGAGTACTGGAACCGTGATGCATCGCTGATCACCACGACTGCCGACGGCGCGCGCGACGTTGCACCGGCGGCCGATGTACGGATCTACGGCTTGATGGGCGCGCAGCACTACGTCGGCCGCTCGCACACCCGGGCGCCGTTCGTGAACTGCGTCTGCACGACCGATCATTACCTGGCGATGCGTGCGCTGATCCTGGCGCTGGACCGCTGGACGAACTCGGGCGAGCCGCCGCCGCCCAGCGCCTATCCGCGGATCAGCGACGGCACCCTGGTCACGGTCGCGGCCTATCGCGCCGCCTTTCCGAAGGACGTGGGCCTTGTTCCTCCCGAGCAGAACCTGCGCGAGCCGCGTCTGGACTTCGGCCCTGGCTTTCACGAACAAGGCGTGGCCAGCCGCGTTCCGCCCAAGCACGGCCCGCCCTATGAGACACGCGTGCCGGCACCGGACGCCGACGGCAACGACCGCGGCGGGGTGCGACTGGTGGAGCTTCGGGTCCCACTCGGTACCCACGCGGGGTGGAACGAGCGCGCGCCCGAAACGGGCTTCGCCTGGGCCACGGCGCGCTGGGACGGCAGCTTCGCTCCCTTCGCCCGCACCGAGGCCGAGCGGCGCGCCGCGGGGGATCCGCGCCCGAGCCTGCAGGAGCGCTACTTGACTCGGCAGGATTTCGCCGCCGCGCTGCGCAAAGCAGCCGACCAACAGGTCAGCGATGGCTTTCTGTTGTCGGAAGACGAAGAACGAACCGTGTCCGAGAACCTCGGGCTGTACGACCGCATCCTGGCGCACGATCCGAAGGACCCCGGCTGTGATTACCTGTTCGCCCAGTGATCGGCTGTCGTTACTGAAGCGTCCCGATCGATGTAAACGCCGGCGGAGCGAAGGCCGGTCGGACCGCGTTGCCTTGGCCGAACGCGATTCCGACCTGCGCGGCGATACCCACCTGCTCGGGCGTCTCCAGGGCTGAGACGATCAGCCGGTCGGGGGGCACGCCGGCCTCGCGAGATTCGGCCAATACGTCCCGCCAGAGCTCCACGCGCGTCGAATTCGGGGCGACCAGCTTCGCGAAATCGGGCCGCACGAAGCCGAGCGCTTCCAGCTCCATCGAGATGGAAGGGAAGGTGAGCATGTACCCGACGGGTACCTGCTGCTCGCGCAGATGCTCGCGAAATGCGCGAACCACGGAGCGAGCCTGCAGCCGGGCCAGCGAGCCGCGCAGCAGAACCGAGAATCGATGCGTGACCAACGCGTATGCCTGGAGCACGTCGGCCAGATGATCCGCGATGCGCTCGACTGTCCCGAAGGAAAGCGTCACGCCGATCTTAGTGACGGCATCGCGGTCGAGCATCTGGAGCGCCGCATGAAGCGCGGCCGACTGGATGCGCGCGCGCTGGGTCGTAGAGGCGTGGAAGCCCTCGGTCCACAGGTACAGTTCGTCGAACCAGCGCTCGGCCGAATTCAACGACTGGGTCGGCCAGACCGTGGCGCACACGCTGCCCTCGATCGGGCGGCCGTCCTTCTTTGAAAACGCTTTAGCCGACCAGCGATGTGTGTCAACCATTGCTTCCGGGCGCAGTCGAGACCACGTATCGGAAAGACGGTGTTTTAGCCGAAAATCCGACAGTTGAGGGAAAACTTTTCACGAAATCCGACAGTTGAGGGAAAACTTTTCACGAAACGGTGAATGCGATGCTCAAAATCGTCGAACAGTCAGTTCACCTACCGGCTGGCCCCGATGCGCTCTACCGGATGTACCTGAACCCGCACGAACATGCGGCCATCACCGGCAGTCCGGTCGTCCGCATCGCGCCCGAAGTAGGGGCAGAGTTCTGGGCCTTCGACGGCAGGATTCATGGCCGGATTCTCGCTCTCAGTGCAGGCCGGCAGATCGTGCAAAGCTGGCGCAGCTTCGAATGGCGCCCGGAGGATCTGGACGGAACACTGGTGCTGGTGTTCTCACCCGATGCGGGAGGTGGCCGCATTGAATCGTGCCTGGTCAACGCGCCGGATCATCTCTACGAAAAGCTAGCGGCCAACTGGCCGATGCGATATTGGGATCCCTGGCGCGCGTATCTCAGCCGGTGAGGTTCGCTGAAGGCGCGGCGCAGCGACTGGTGGTTGAGTTTCCCCTGACGAGGCAATCGAAAAAGGGCTAGTTCCGGCTGGTGCCTTGCGCCCGAGGCTCGCCGAGCCTTCCGCGCTGACGTGGACAATCAACAGTAGGGGGCATTACCTCTTTTGCGCGCTGAAGGGCCCGCAAGGTGTTCACTTATAGTCCGTCCAAGGTGGACGAAGTGACATGACTCTGCGCACCAAAAGCATGACCGCTGGTATCAAACGGCGCCGAAGCGATGGCTAGGCCCACCATCTCGGCGGGTTTTGCGCAAGCGCTGGTGGAGCTGGCCGTGTCGAAGGGGGCGAGCCGAACGGCGCTGGTCGAGCGGTCGCGAATCGACCCGAAGCTATTGCAGGACCAGGACAACCGGATCCCGCTGAAGAAGTACCTTGCGCTGATGCGGGCCGGCCAGGAGCTGTGCAACGATGCTGCCCTCGCGCTTCACGTCGGCGAATCCTTGGGTACCGAGGAGTTGTCGATCGTCGGCCTGATTGGGCAGGCTTGCGAGACTCTTGCCGACGCCTTCGTGCAGATGAATCGTTACAGCCGGGTGGCGCCCGATATCGATAACGTGGCCACCGGCGACCGCTATGTGCTCAGGCCCGAGGGCGGCCAGCTCTGGCTGATCGATACGCGCAAGAATCCCAACGACTTTCCGGAGCTGACCGAATCTTCGTTCGCCCGCATGGTTTGCGCGTCGCGCCGGGGTGCGGCGGAACAATTTGCGAAGGCGGTCCATGTCACCCACCCGGCGCCGGCCTACGGCGAGGAATACGACCGTATTTTTCGGGTGCCCGTGGTTTTCGAGAGCGACAAGAACGCGCTGCTGACCGATGAGGAGTGGCTGACCTTAAGATCCCCGCTCCCGTCGCGCTACGTTTTTGGCATTCTCAGCGATCGCGCGGACGATCTGCTCAAGGGCCTGCAGAGCTCCAAGTCCACCTGGGGCCGCGTCCAGACCCTACTGATGCCGATCCTGCACACCGGCGACGCAAACATCGATACGATCGCCAGCAAGATGGGGCTTAACAGCCACACGCTTTTTCTCCTGCTGAAGACGGAAGAGGCGACCTTCGAGAAGGTGCTGGACGACTTGCGCCACAAGATGGCGCTCGACTATATGAACGGAAAGAAGGTCTCGGTGGACGAGACGGCCTACCTGGTTGGTTTCTCCGATGCGGCCGCCTTCTCCCGCGCCTTCAAACGGTGGACAGGACTTAGCCCCAGCAAGTTCAGGGCGATCTGAACACCCTCCGTGCTCGGTGAAGACCTGAGGTAGATAGCGGCGACCGCCGCGGCCAGTGTTTGAGATCACAGATCGTGATCTCAAATCGGAAAACTCCCGTGCCGTAAGCTGAAACAGAAAGTCCTCGGGAAAGCGCGTCAGATTGCGCTTGGCCCGGCGCTCAAACCAACCCGATGTCCTTCGACTTCGCGTCCGGAAAGATCGCCGCCAGGTCGCTCTCGTTCAGTCCATACAGCCGCCCGAAGAGCCCGCCCAGAACGCTGCGGTACTCGTTCAGCACCGGCAGGTCGCGACTCTGGTGCAGCGTGGACTCCTCGATCGCCTGCTGATCTCCGGCCAAGCGCCCTCCGCGTACGGCTCCGCCCAGCGCCAGGTAGGTGGTGCCGTGCCCGTGGTCGGTGCCGCGGTTGCCGTTTTCGCGGAACGTGCGGCCGAATTCGCTGATCACGATCACAACCGTGTCGTTCCAGCGTGGGCCCATTTCGTCGGCGAAGGCGCTCAGCCCCTTGCCGAGCTCCTCCAGTCGATTCGTCAGGTAACCGGTCGCTGCGCCTTGCCCGACGTGGGTGTCCCAGCCGCCCACGTCCAGGAACGCGATATCGAACTGCTCGTTCATCAGGTGGCCGATCCGGCGTGCCTCCAGCTCGAAACCCTTCGGGCCGAGCGCCCCGCGCGAGGAGTCGCTCATCTCGGTAGCCAGTTGCTTCATCACCTCCTCGCGCACGCCGAAGCCGTCGCTGACCGCCGCCGCCAGCTTCGTGTTCGCGTACATGCCGGCGATCAGCGCGCTCTGGCGCGCATCGACCGCGGGCTTGCCCACCGAGCGCAGCGCGAAATTGGCGATCTGACGCGACCCGCGCATCGACAGGGGCACCTGGTCCGTGAAGGCGATCGCCTCGGCCCCGGTCAGCCGCTGCACCAGCCGGTTCATGAAACCGGACTGGAAGTCGCGCGAGCCGGCCAGCGGCTGGCCCATCTCGATGCTGTCCTGGGTTTCGAAGTGGCTGCGCGACTCGTCGTCCGTGCCGGCGAACGGCACCAGCGCGAGTTGCTTCGCCTGGTACAGCCGGTACAGGTTTTCCTCCAGAACCGGGTGCAGGCCCCAGTAGGAATCCAGCGCGATCGCCGCGTGTTCGCCCTGTCCGGGGCGGGCAATCGCGATGTTGGGACGGGCGCGATAGTAGAAATCAGATCCGATCGGAACCAGCAGGTGCTGGGTGTCCAGTCCTCCGCGCAGGAACACCAGCAGGAAGCGCGTGCCGCCTGACTGCGGCGCGGCCCACAGCAGCGAACTGCGGCAAACGAGCGGCAGCGAGGCGGTCAGCCGAAGCAGTTGTCGACGGTTCATCGGGGGCTCCTTGTCCTATCGCACCATGAATTCGGGCGCGCTGAGCAGCAGCATGTTCCACTCCTGCGGGGAATTGGCCTGGTCCAGCGCGTGGCGCGTCGCGTCGGCGAGCTTGGGCCGGATCGCCTCGAAGTACAGCGGGTTGGAAAGCTGCGGGAACGCCGGCCGCTCGGTCGGTGTCGGCTCCTCGCTCTTGAAAAGGCCGGCCGAGCCCGAGCCGATCGCCTTGGCGATCTCGAAGCGCGTGGTGAGCTGACCCGGCCCGGCCCAGGATGCCTCGTTCAGCGGATAGCCGTCCGGAGTCTGGCGGTTGTAGGGCGCCTCGCCCATCCGGTTCAGCCAGTTGATCATCGGGCGGGCGTTCAGGATCGGCTTATCGTCGTACGCGGCGCGCACGGCCGACACGACGTAGTGAACCGGGTCCTTGTAGCGCGCGTGCAGCGACCCGACGAATTCGGGCGATTCGAACATCGTCCGCAGAACCGCGGCGATGTCGCCGTCGGTGCGCGCAAAGCGCGTTGCCATCCGGTCGACCAGCGGCTGGGGCGGATCGTCCGACACGAAAAATATCGCCAGCTTGCGGCTGATGAAGCGCGCGGTGGCCGGGTGGCGGCTCAGCAGGTCGATGACCTGGTTCAGCTCGGCCGGCCCCGAGCCGCGGATCGTGACCCCGAGCAACTGCTTGTCGCCGTAGTCGTGCCGGTTCGGGTTGAACTCGTACAGGCCTTGCCGGGTGTACTGCGCGGCCAGCTCGGGCCTGAACTTGGGCGGCGGAACGGTGGCCGGATCCCGGCGGTCCACGCCGAAACCGGTCAGAACGCGCGCCAGCTCCTGCACGTCGCGCTGCGTGTAGCCGGCATCGACCCCCAGCGTGTGCAGCTCCATCAGCTCGCGCGCGTAGTTCTCGTTGATGTGGTCCTTCGCGTTCTGGGCGTTATCCAGATAGACCAGCATGGCCGGATGCCGCACCACCGCGCCCAGTAGATCGCGGAAGCGGCCCAGCGCATGAACCCGCAGCGTCTGCTCGTAGTCGGCCAGCATCAGGCGCTCGTCGTTCTTGTACTGGAACACGTTGAAGTGGTTGAACCAGAACCAGGTCATCTGCTCCTGCAGCTGGTTAGGCGAGTACAGGGCGCGCAGCAGCATCCGGGTGGCCACTTCGCGGCCGATGCCGTTCTGCTCTTCCCCCAGGTCCTTGCGCGCCGACTTGCGCTGTTCCTCGTCGACGATCTTGTCGATATCGTGGTTGCGTTGGGCCACGTTGATCACGCGCTGCGGCATCAGGGTCGTCTCGATCGACAGGGCCGCGATCTGCTGCGCGACGGCCGGCGGCAGCGGCGGATCCGGTGGCGGATGCAGCTGCTCCTCGACCCAGCGCTGCGTGCCCTCGGAGCGGATTTCCTGCAGCGAGGAGCTGGTGGCGCCCCAGGTGATCCGATCGACCAATGCGTACTGATCCACTGCCGCAAGGTGCGAGGCGGGGCCGAGCGCACGAGGTTCAACTTTGCCCTGGGGAACCGGCGGTGTCGACGAACAGCCCGGCGCCACGCCGATCACGGCCATCGACGCCAGGAGCCTTGCTACGGTACGGGTCAGCGGTTCTGTCATCGGAGTGTCCTGATCGTAAACACGGCGTAACGTCGCACCGGAAACGCGGCGCCGCAACCGTCGCCGTGCCCGGACACGCTCAGTCGCCAACGCCGCGTCCGGCTTGCCGGTGCACAGCGCAAGTGCAACAGTTTGAAACGCGGACCCGCGCTGGCATCATTCGAATGGGATTCCGACAGGAATCGGTGACAGCGTATCGGTCAGACTCACGGGGACCTCGATGTCGTTTCGTCACACCGTCGGCGGCCAGGTCTGGGCATTCGGGGATCTGAAGGACCTGATGGCCAAGGCGAGCCCGCCGCGTTCGGGCGACAGCCTGGCCGGCATCGCGGCCAGCTCCCACGGCGAGCGGATGGCGGCCCGGATGTGCCTGGCCGAGCTGCCGCTTGGTACCTTTCTTCAGGAATGCGTGATCCCGTACGAAAGCGACGAGGTCACGCGGCTGATCATCGACACGCACGACGCGCAGGCCTTCGCGCCCCTCGCGCACCTGACGGTGGGTGAATTCCGCAACTGGCTGCTGTCGGAGGCCGCTGACTCCGACGCGCTCGCGAGCGTGAAGCGCGGCATCACGCCGGAGATGGCGGCAGCCGTCAGCAAGCTGATGCGCAACCAGGACCTGGTGATCGCCGCCAGCAAGTGCCGCGTCGTGACACGCTTTCGCGACACGATCGGCCTTCCCGGCACCATGGCGGTGCGGCTGCAGCCGAATCACCCGACCGACAGCGCCGCCGGCATCGCCGCCTCGATCCTGGACGGGCTGCTGTACGGAGCGGGCGACGCGGTGATCGGCATCAACCCGGTGTCCGACAACCTGCCGGTGCTGATCGACCTGTTGAAGCTCGCCGACGAGGTCATCGCGCGCTTTGCGATTCCGACGCAGTCGTGCGTGCTGACGCACGTGACGCACACCATCGAGGCGATCGAGAAGGGCGCGCCGGTGGACCTGGTGTTCCAGTCGATCGCGGGGACCGAGAAAGCCAACGCGAGCTTCGGCGTGAGCCTGGCGCTGCTGGCGCAGGCGCGCGCGGCGGCCCAGTCGCTGGCGCGCGGACCGCTGGGCGACAACGTGATGTACTTCGAGACGGGGCAGGGCTCGGCGCTGTCGGCCGATGCCAGCTTCGGCGTGGACCAGCAGACCTGCGAGGCGCGCGCGTACGGAGTGGCCAGGGAGTTTTCTCCGCTGCTGACCAACACGGTGGTCGGCTTCATCGGCCCCGAGTACCTGTACGACGGCAAGCAGATCATCAGGGCCGGGCTGGAGGATCACTTCTGCGGCAAGCTGCTCGGGCTGCCGCTCGGTTGCGACGTGTGCTACACGAACCACGCCGAGGCCGACCAGGACGACATGGACAACCTGTTGACGCTGCTGGGCTGCGCCGGCGTCGCCTACATCATGGGGGTGCCGGGGGCAGACGACGTGATGCTGAACTACCAGAGCACGTCGTTCCACGACGCCCTGTACCTGCGGACCCTGCTGGGCTTGAAGCGCGCACCCGAGTTCGAGCAATGGCTGCAGAAGATGCAGATCACCGACACGCAGGGCCGGTTGCAGTCCGTCGCTCGCAGCCACCCATTGCTGGCTCAACAGAAGCTGCAGGCCTGAGGGCTTGCCAGCGCTCGAACGGTGTGGCCCTAGTGCATATCGGCAAGACTGTGCGGTAGCTCGTCGGGTTCGCAGAACACGTGCAGTTTTGCGGTCGGGATCGGGAACAGCTTCTCGTAGCGGTACGCGTCAGCCCGCTCCCCGGTCACGTCGTGGATGAAAATGGCGTCAACGCGGTCGGCGGACTCCGAAAAGATGGTTGCATAGGTCTCAGGATCCCTTTCGCCGGAATCACCGACCAGCACAAAATGGCGATTCGGGAAGCGCTTCATCAGGACCCGTATCGCCTGAACCTTGAAGTCGTATAGCCGTTTCGGGTCCGCCACCAGCAACTCTTTGACCAGGGTTTCCGGGTTGGTCGTATCCACGGACCGCATGTCCCACGTGAAGTCGGGGAAGCCGCTTGCCTCTGTGAATTGTCGCAAGGGCTTATGAAACTGCCACGGCCCCGCCGAAACGATATGGAAGTGGACGCGTGGGCCAGAGGACTCTTTCCACGCGCGGTAAGCTTCCGGCATTCCGGGTACCGGCTTGAACGCACGCAGGAACGTGTTCGCTTTTGCCGCGGCGCGATTGTTGACGTTGGTCTCCTTGATCGTGTCGTCGATGTCGCTGACGACGATTACGCCTTCTTCGGCAACCAGAACCGCCGATCCAGGGAAGCGGCTGGGATTGTCCCGCGTCGGGAGCGATTCAAACGCGATGACGCCGTCACGGGTGAAGCGGTCGACCTGATCGTTCGTCAGTGTGACGGTGGTGGAAAGGTAGCCCGACGAATCGGAAGGCCCGAGTTGCACGACTTGATCGCCGAGAGCGACCGAGATGCGGGCTTTGTGGATGCTGTCGGAAACGAAATAGCCGGCGCGCTCCCGATACAGCGGGTCCGAGGAATTGGCCCCGAGCCCTCGCGCAAGACCGTCGATGAGCGCTCGGCGGCCCGGGCTGCTTTCGGCCGGCTCGAAGATGCGTCCCTGAATTTGCACCGTCCACTGATCGGGGCCCGACACCCAGGCAACCGAGGGAGCGAACAAGACCTGCTGGCCACGCGAGGGGCCTTGGGCCGCGGCGCAGCCACTCCACGACGCCGCCGTCAACAGGGTGCAGACAATGCCCCGCGCTCTGAGAGCCGGCGCCGCGAACCAGGGGGCGACTGCGCGCATGATCTCTCCCGTGCCGCCAATACTACAAACCCTCGCCTTCCTTGCCGACAAACGCCAGCGCCTGATGGGCGGTGCGCAATGTGTGCCGCTGCTTGAAGCGCGCCGCGAGCAGCCGGTTCACCGCAGCCAGCATCGCGCTGCGCGCCGCGTTCGGCAGGCCGGCCGCAACTTCATCGCGTACGGCGCTCCAGGTTTTCAGCCAATGCGCGGGGAAGATCGGCTGTCCCACCCCATGATCGAGAATGGAGGCGATCGCCCGCTCGTGAAACGCCGTCTCGTCGGTGACGGTCCACTGCCGGATCGCGGTGTGCGCGAACTTATCCGGATCCAGGTAACCGCTGTTGCGGCCCACGAACATCGCCAGTTGCAGCAGACCGCGCGGCCACAGATGAGGCTGGCGTGCGCATTGCGAGCGCAGCGCATGACCAAACGTCAGGGCATGGCTGAAGTCCAGCCACCCGACATTGTCGGCGACGCTGTTGTCGGTGCGCAGCGCGTGCCGCTCCTCGAAGCGCAGCAGGTGCCGCGCCGATGCTTCCATCAGCGCGAAATAAACGTCGAGCGGCGCATGGCCGGCGGCAGACACGGTCGCCTCGAGCGCCTGGCGCACCGATCGCCCTTCGAATGAATCCGCGCCCGGCGGCGCTCCGCGTGGCGTCGCCTCCTTGGGCCAGGCCGCCAGCGCCTCGGCATAGCAGCGAAAGTCCGGCAGCAGGTCCTCGCGGGTGGCGAGAATCAGCGACCGCAGCCAGGCGAGCAGCAGCGGCCTCTCCACTTCCACTCCGAGCCGCTCGACCAGCCGCCGCACATGCATCAGGTAGATCAGCGTATGGCCGAAATCGTTGTAGTGCGCCAGTGCCGCTTCGGCCAGCGCGGGTTCGAGGTCGCCTGGATGCAGTCCCTGCGCAAGTGCCCCGTTGAGCAATGCGACCGCGCCGTCCTCGTCCTGTGATTCGACCGCTGCGGCAAAAGCCTCGGCACTCCAGGGCGCACGCCGCGCGGTGAACGGATAGGTCTTCTCGCGCAGCGTGTCGAACGCGAGGTAGTCGAGCGCCTCGACACCGCAGGCCAGGCGCGCCGTTTCGCCGGCCAGCGTATCGCGCAGGCGCATCCAGACG
>VBCK01000191.1 GCA_005882215.1 Betaproteobacteria bacterium
CAGTACGGCAGTTTGAATTTGGGCCATTTCGCGGCAGTTTTTACCGGTTCGTAAACAGTGCGGGAATGCGATACCTAACTACCTGGTTAGTGCCCCGTGCCCGGATTCGGGCACGAAGCGGATCACTGGATGCCCGCGCGAATCGCCCGCACGCTCTTGCTTTGCCTGCTCGTGGCCGTGGCGCCCTTCGCGTCGGCGATGAGCTTTGCCGACCTCGAGCAGCTGATCGTCGATCACAAGGCGCTGTCGATCGAGGACCTGCTGCCGCACCTTCCGGCGTACATGCGTTCGCGCTACGTGCTGATGTTCCGCAGCCGCAGCCTGCACGGAGCAAGCTTCGCGCGTCCGCGAGCGATCCTGTTCGACCCCGAGGCGCGACTCGCGATCTCGTTCAACGGCGACGCCGCCCAGGCCGGATTTCACGCGCTTGAAACGATGGAGTTCGACGAAGCCAGCAAGTCGTTCAAGTTTCGCGAAGTGATGTTCCCCGACGAGGCCGACCGCGAAGCGCGCGTTCGCATCTCGCAACCGAATCCGGAACCGTGCCTGAAGTGCCACGGAGAGCCGGCGCGGCCCATTTGGGACACCCACCCGGCCTGGCCGGGCGCTTACGGCGAGCGCTACGACGCCGCGTTGACGGCGCAAGAGAAGTCCGGGCTGCAGGAATTCCTGCTGGAGCAACCCAAGCATCCACGCTACCGCTACCTGCTCGAAGTCGATCGCTTCGCCAACCCGGAGACGTTTCGACCGTCCGCCCGTACACGCTACGAGAGCAGCGAACGCTTGCCGCCGAACGCCGAGTTGGGAGCGGCACTCGGACGCCTGAACTTCGAGGCCATCGTTCATCAGCTCGAATCCAATCCCGAATTCGACTCCACCAAGTACCTGCTGTTGGCCGCGCTCGGCAGCGATTGCGGGAGGCTCGATGCATTCTTTCCGGACGCCGAGCGTGCCGGCGTCGACGGTGCTTTCAACCGCTTCGTTGCGGCGTCCGCGCGCGCCAATGCCGCGCAAGCGCACCTGAAGCAACTGCGCGCCCTCGGCGCCGGTCAATCCGGCGTGGGCGCGTACGGCAAGGCCGATGGCATGGAATCGCTCGACCGGTTCCGCTTCGTGGTCGAGTCCCGATTCGGTCTTTCGACGGGGCAGTGGACGACGGCGCTGGAAAAAGGCAGCTACGACTTCGCCTGGTCAGCGTCGGCCGCTGCCGAGATGGCCGCGTATCTGCGCCGGCGGGTCGCACAGACCGATCCGGAAGTCAAGGCTCGGGCCGAACTTCGCACCTTTTCAGAGGGCGACCCGTACTGCGCCTACCTGTCGCGGCGCAGCCGCGCCGCGCTGATGGCGGACCGCCCCGAGCTCGCGATCGCAACCGCCGGCGCGACCGACGTGTCGGTGCCAGCGTCCGGCATTGCACGAACACAGGCGTTGCTGCACCAGTGCATCGGTTGCCACCTCGGTGGCGTCGGCCCGCACCTGCCGTTTGATCGCCCGCTGGAGTTAGCCGCGCTGCTGCGCAGCGGACGCTTTGCGCACGGCACGCTGATGGACGAAATCCGCTGGCGGCTTGGGCCGCAGGCCGGCGCCGAGCGCATGCCGCTGGGCACGAACATCAGCGGCGAGGAACGCGACGCGCTGCTGGCGTACTTCGCGGGCATGTTGCAAGTCACCGCGGCCCCCTGATCGGGCGCGCGGGGCGACTCGCGCGCGAAACCGACAAACGCTCAAGCGTCGCCGCATCGCGCGGCAGCCGTCATAGACCCGCCAGTTCGCGCTCCAGGTCCGGAAACTGTTCCCACAGGATGTCGCGCTTGCGATTGCCGTCGGCGTCGAAGACGACAATCCGGAAGTCATGCATCACGTGCTCGTCGTAGACCCAGTATTTCATCTCCAGGAAATCGGCGAGCCGGCGCGTGTCGGCCTCTGCCCCGCTCAAGAAGTGCCAGCTCGCGGGCAGCCTGCGTGCCTCGCGGTAGCGGCGCCATTCGGCGGGCGAGTCGCGCGCCGGGTCGTAGCTGACCACGACGAAAGCGACGTCGCGACCCTGGCGCGCCAGGATCTCCTGCATCTTGCGCATCACCAGCATGCTCGAGGAGCAGGTCTTGCGGCAGGCCGTGTAGGCCAGCGTCATCACGACCGGCCGGCCCCGGTAATCGTCGAGCGTGCGCGTTGCGCCGTCGGAGTCGACCCAGTGCACGTCGCCGAAGCGCGAGAAGAGCTGCGCTGAAGCCGCGGCGCCGAAACTCAGCGCGACCAAGGCGAAAGCAAGACGGACCAGCCGGCACAGCCTTGCATGCGCGGCAGACCCCGCGCGAGAGCCGCTGTCCAAACGTTCCAGGCCGGGCACAAGACGGTGACGGTCCACACCACGCTCACTGAGTCGTCGGCACTCAACCGACTTGAAAACCGGCTCACCACGATCCGCATCCCGGCATCCGGTGCGACGGATCCGGTGCGGCACACCAGGGGTGCGCGCGATGGGGGCCAGGGTGACGTTAGTTCGGCGATCGCATCGGGAAATCCCGATATATGTGCCCTCGCGCCCGCTTTTCGACCGACCCGACACCGGGTCGCACCCCTACCCTAGCCGCGGCAACAAACAAAAGCGTCCCGCGCGGCTTTCGCATGGCGATCGCTCGAACACACCAACGGGGATTTCAATGACACCTCATCAAATCCGCCTGGCTTTAGCGGCAGCGAGCGCGATCAGCGTTTGCGCAGTCGCGCCGGGCAGCGCGAGCGCGCAGACGCAGAGCACCGACCCGAGCGTCCAGGAGCTGCGACGCGAGCTCCAGCAGAGCCTGCAACGTATCGAGGAGCTGTCGCGCCGGGTTCAACAACTCGAATCCCAGCGCACCGCACCAGGGGCCGGCGCAGCGCAGACGCCGGCCGGCGCAGCTCCAGCGGCATCGCCCGCGGCGCAAGCGCCATCGTCAGCAGCTCCCGCCGCGCAGGCGCCATCGACCGCGGCTCCAGCGGCATCGTCCGCAGCGCCGGCCGGATCGCCGGCGGCGGCAACCGCACGCGATCCGCGCGTCGACAGCCTCGCATCGGAAGTGTCGCAGCTGTCGCAGAGCTTGAGCCGAATCAATAGCGCCACCGGCGTGCCGCTGCACGGCTTCATCGACCTCGGTGCACGCTTCTTCAGTCACACCGACCCCGGCAGCATCAACGGCGCCAATGGCTTCAGCGAAAAGGCGATCGACTTCTACCTGAATCCGGAGCTCGGCCCGCGCATCCGCTCGCTGATGGAGATCGCGATCGAGACCGGCGAATCCAGTCAGTCGGTGGGCATCGACTTCGAGCGGCTGCAAGTCGGCTACGTCGCAAGCGACGCGCTGACGGTCTGGATCGGCCGCTTCCATACTCCATACGGTTATTGGAACACTGCGTTCCACCACGGCCCGCAAATCCAGACCTCGATCCAGCGTCCAAAATTTCTCGCGTTCGAGGATACCTACGGCATGATGCCGGCTCACACGGTCGGCCTGTGGGCAACCGGCAAGCAGCCCTTGGGCAGCGGGCACATCACTTACGACGCTTCGCTCGGCAACAGCCCGCGTATCCTGACCAACGGTGGCCAGCCCGGTACCGGCCAGGTCGACATGAACCTGCTGGGCTCGAACAACCACGACATGTCGACGGCGCTCAACGTGGGCTATGAGTTCGGCGGCGCGCTCGACGGGCTCAAACTCGGCCTCCACGCGATGAGATGGCGCACCACCGACGACGTTGCACCCACTCCTAACACGACCAACGTCCACTTCGTGGGCGCCTACGGCGTCTACACCGAGAACGACTGGGAAGTGCTGGGCGAGTACTACAGATTCCACGACTCCAATGTCAGCGCAGATGGATCCAGTCACAAGAGCTGGGCCGCCTACGCGCAGGTCGGCCACGCGTTCGGCAAGTTCACCCCGTACGTGCGCTGGGAGACGGCGCTTCTGGACCAGAACGACAACTATTTCGGCAATCTTTCGGGACCGATCGGGTCTTCGTACCGGCGCGATGTGGGCGGCCTGCGCTACGACTTGACGAGCAACACGGCGCTGAAGTTCGAGTACAACAGCACCGTTTTCCTCGACCGCGGTGTGGACAGCTACAACGAGTACCGTTGCCAGGTCGCGGTGCGCTTCTAACGAGCAGAGAGGCGAGCCGATGAAAATCAAACACCTGCTGGTCGCGTTCACCGCGGCGAGCCTGGTCGCACTGACGTCCGCCGCGCGTGCCGGCGACCTCTACGTGATCGCCAATTCCGGAACGACAGTGAGCCCGGCCGACGTTCGCGATATCTTCCTCGGCGAGAAGCAGTTCGCCGGATCGATCAAGTTCGTCCCCGTCGACAACGCCTCGGCGCAGGAGCAGTTCCTGGCCAAGGTGATGAAGATGGAAGCGGCCAAGTACACGTCCTCCTGGACCAAGAAATCCTTCCGCGACGGCGTGAGCCCGCCGCCCGTCAAGGGCAGCGACGCGGAGACGATCGAGTTCGTCAAGAGCACGCCGGGCGCCGTCGGCTACGTAGGCACCTCCCCCACCGGCGTCAGTGTGGTCGGTAAGTTCTGAGTGC
>VBCK01000192.1 GCA_005882215.1 Betaproteobacteria bacterium
CGCGCGAGGGCATCCAGCGCGACAAGCGCGCCCAGCAGATCATCGACGATGCGCTGAAAAGGTACCGCCAGGACCTGAACG
Organism: Betaproteobacteria bacterium; assembly: GCA_005882215.1. GTDB lineage: Bacteria > Pseudomonadota > Gammaproteobacteria > Burkholderiales > Burkholderiaceae_F > VBCK01. The sequence goes on from VBCK01000192.1 coordinate 82, forward strand.
ACCAGCTGCGGATCGTCGAGTCGGACGCTTTCGCCCGGATCGAGCGGCTGCTGCTGCGCAAGGAGGCTACCGGCGGCCCACGCAAGATCACCAAGGGCACCGTGATCACGAAGGAGTATCTGGACTCGCTCGAGCGCTATCACTGGTTCGACATCCGCCTGTCCGACGAGGCGGCCGCGGCGCAGCTGGAGGCGCTGAAGGAATCGATAGAGACCAAGCGCCGGCAGTTCGACCAGGCCTTCGAGGACAAGAAGAAGAAGCTCACGCAGGGCGACGAGCTGCCGCCGGGCGTGCTGAAGATGGTCAAGGTGTACCTGGCCGTCAAACGCAGGCTGCAGCCGGGCGACAAGATGGCCGGACGCCACGGCAACAAGGGCGTGGTCTCGCGCATCGTGCCGATCGAGGACATGCCGCACATGGCCGATGGCACGCCGGTGGACATCGTGCTCAATCCGCTCGGGGTGCCGTCGCGGATGAACGTGGGCCAGATCCTGGAGACCCACCTGGGCTGGGCCGCGAAAGGGCTGGGCGCGCGCATCGGCGAGTTGGTGCGCGCCAGTCAGATCGCGCACTGCCGCTCGTTCCTGCGCGACGTCTACAACAAGTCCGGCAAGAGCGAGGACATCGACCATTTCTCCGACGGGGAAGTGATCGAGCTGGCCGAGCAGCTGAGCGGCGGCGTCCCGTTTGCGACCCCGGTGTTCGACGGCGCTTCGGAGCGCGAGATCCACTCGATGCTGGACATCGCGTATCCGGAGGACGTTAGGAGCCGGCTCCAGTTGTCGCTGTCCCGCACCCAGGCGACGCTGTACGACGGGCGCACCGGGGAGGCGTTCACCCGGCCGGTCACGATCGGCTACATGCACATGCTGAAGCTGCACCACCTGGTCGACGACAAGATGCATGCGCGCTCGACCGGTCCGTACTCGCTGGTGACGCAGCAGCCGCTCGGCGGCAAGGCCCAGTTCGGCGGGCAGCGCTTCGGGGAGATGGAGGTCTGGGCGCTGGAAGCCTACGGCGCCTCTTACACCTTGCAGGAGATGTTGACTGTGAAGTCCGATGACGTGAACGGCCGCACCAAGGTTTACGAAAGCATCGTCAAGGGCGAGCACTCGATCGAGGCCGGCATGCCGGAGTCGTTCAACGTGCTGGTGAAGGAAATCAGGTCGCTGGGCATCGATATCGATCTGGAGCGAGATTGACGCCGCAGACTGAGATCGCCATGACCCTCCTTCGCCCCTTACGGGGCTTCGGAGGGCGTGCCCTCCGTAGCGCGCAGCGCGAAGGAGGGCCCGACCGACCTGAGCACGCCCGGAACGGGAGAAACACATGAAAGCGCTATTGGATCTGTTCAAGCAGGTACAGCAGGACGAGCAGTTCGACGTGATCAAGATCGGGATCGCTTCGCCCGAGAAGATCCGCTCGTGGTCCTTCGGTGAAGTCAAGAAGCCCGAGACGATCAACTACCGCACCTTCAAGCCCGAGCGCGATGGTCTGTTCTGCGCCAAGATCTTCGGGCCGATCAAGGACTACGAGTGCCTGTGCGGCAAGTACAAGCGGCTGAAGCACCGCGGCGTGATCTGCGAGAAGTGCGGAGTCGAGGTCACGCTGTCCAAGGTGCGGCGCGAGCGGATGGGCCACATCGAGCTCGCCTCGCCGGTCGCGCACATCTGGTTCCTGAAGTCGCTGCCGAGCCGGATGGGTATGGTGCTCGACATGACCTTGCGCGATATCGAGCGCGTGCTGTATTTCGAGGCCTATGTGGTCGTCGACCCGGGATTCACGCCGCTCAAGCGCGGCCAGCTGATGACCGAGGACGATTTCATCGCGAAAACCGAGGAATACGGTGACGAGTTCCGGGCACTGATGGGCGCCGAAGCCGTGCGGGAGCTCTTGCGCGCGATCGACGTCGACAAGGAGATCGAGTCGCTGCGGAAGGAACTGTCCGAGACCGGGTCGGAGGCGAAGATCAAGAAGTTCGCCAAGCGCCTGAAGACGCTGGAGGGATTCCAGCGCTCCGCGATCAAGCCGGAATGGATGATCCTGGAGGCGCTGCCCGTGTTGCCGCCGGAGTTGCGGCCGCTGGTGCCGCTCGACGGCGGCCGCTTCGCGACCTCGGACCTGAATGACCTGTACCGGCGCGTCATCAACCGCAACAATCGCCTGAAGCGCCTGCTTGAGCTGAAAGCACCCGAGATCATCGTGCGCAACGAGAAGCGGATGCTGCAGGAGGCGGTCGATTCGCTGCTGGACAACGGCCGGCGCGGCAAGGCCATGACCGGGGCCAACAAGCGGCCGCTGAAGTCGCTGGCCGACATGATCAAAGGCAAGGGCGGGCGCTTCCGGCAGAACCTGCTGGGGAAACGCGTCGACTACTCGGGCCGCTCGGTGATCGTCGTGGGCCCGCAGCTCAAATTGCATCAGTGCGGCCTGCCCAAGCTGATGGCGCTGGAGCTGTTCAAGCCGTTCATCTTCAACAAGCTCGAGCTGATGGGGCTGGCCACCACGATCAAGGCGGCCAAGAAAATGGTCGAGTCGCAGGAGCCCATCGTGTGGGACATCCTGGAGGAAGTGATCCGGCAGCACCCGGTGCTGCTGAATCGCGCACCGACCTTGCACCGCCTCGGCATCCAGGCCTTCGAGCCGGTGCTGATCGAGGGCAAGGCGATCCAGCTTCATCCGCTGGTGTGCGCCGCATTCAACGCCGACTTCGACGGCGACCAGATGGCGGTACACGTTCCGCTGTCGCTGGAGGCGCAGCTGGAGGCACGCGCCCTGATGCTGTCGTCCAATAACATCCTCTTTCCCTCGAACGGCGATCCGTCGATCGTTCCCAGCCAGGACGTCGTGCTGGGGCTGTACTACGCGACGCGCGAGAAGATCAACGGCCGCGGCGAGGGCGCTTTCTTCCGCGATGTGGCTGAGGTTCACCGCGCCTACGAGACCGGCCAGGTCGAGCTGCAGACGCGCATCACGGTACGGATCCGCGAAACCGACATCGACCGCGCCAATGGCGAGGCCGGCGAGCGCGCCACGCGCTACGAGACAACGGTTGGGCGGGCGCTGCTGTCGGAGATCCTGCCGGCCGGGCTGCCGTTCGTGCTGTTGAACAAGCCGCTGAAGAAGAAGGAGATCAGCCGGCTGATCAACGCGGCGTTCCGGCGTTGCGGGCTGCGCGACACCGTGATCTTCGCCGACCGGCTGCTGCAGTCGGGATTCGCGCTGGCCACGCGCGCAGGCTTGTCCATCGCGATCGACGACATGCGGGTGCCGGAGCAGAAGGAGGAGATCATCCGGGCCTCGGAAAAAGAGGTCAAGGAGATCGAAGCCCAGTACACCTCGGGCCTGGTCACTCAGGGCGAGCGCTACAACAAGGTGGTCGACATCTGGGGCCGGGCCGGCGATCAGGTCGGCAAGGTGATGATGGAACAGCTGGCCACCGAGCGCACGCGCGACCGCCACGGTGCCGAGGTGAGCCAGGACTCGTTCAACTCGATCTTCATGATGGCCGACTCGGGTGCGCGCGGGTCGGTCGCGCAGATCCGGCAGCTGGCCGGCATGCGCGGACTGATGGCCAAGCCCGACGGCTCGATCATCGAGACCCCGATCACCGCGAACTTCCGCGAGGGCCTGAATGTGCTGCAGTACTTCATCAGCACGCACGGCGCCCGCAAGGGTCTTGCCGATACCGCGTTGAAGACCGCGAATTCGGGCTACCTCACGCGGCGCCTGGTCGACGTCACGCAGGACCTGGTCGTGACCGAGGACGATTGCGGGACCAGCAACGGCGTCGCGATGAAGGCGCTGGTCGAGGGCGGCGAAGTGATCGAGCCCCTGCGCGAGCGTATCCTCGGCCGTACGGCCGCAGCCGACATCGTCAATCCCGAGACGCAGGAGACGCTGTTCGAGGCGGGCACGCTTCTGGGCGAAGACGAAGTCGAGGCGATCGAAGCGCTCGGGATCGACGAGATCAAGGTGCGCACCCCGCTCACCTGCGACACGCGCTACGGGCTGTGCGCCAAGTGCTATGGTCGCGATCTCGGTCGCGGTCATCTGGTTAACGTCGGCGAAGCCGTGGGCGTGATTGCCGCGCAGTCGATCGGTGAGCCGGGAACGCGAGCGTCACAAGGTGCCGTACGGCGCGACGATGCTGGTCAAGGACGGGGAGCCGGTGAAGGCGGGCAAGGTGCTCGCCACCTGGGACGCGACCTCGCGTCCGATCATCACCGAGTACGCCGGCCGCGTGAAGTTCGAGAACGTCGAGGAAGGCGTCACCGTCGCCAAGCAGGTCGACGACGTCACGGGGCTGTCCACTCTGGTCGTCATCGATCCCAAGCGCCGCTCGGGAACCGCGGCGAAGGGCGTGCGGCCGCAGGTGAAGCTCCTGAACGAACGTGGCGACGAAGTGAAGCTTGCCGGGTCCGACCTGCCGGTGAACATCACCTTCCAGCTGGGCTCGATCATCACGGTGAA